>CANQUI010000009.1 GCA_947626995.1 uncultured Eisenbergiella sp.
TATAAACCGGCCGGCGGCCGCAAGATCGGGATCAAAAAAGAACGAATCCGAACCCGTCTCCCGTCGGAGCAAGGTTCGGATTATCGTTGTCTGATGCAGGAAAAGAGACTTGAACTCTCATGGTATTGCTACCATACGGACCTGAACCGTACGCGTCTGCCAATTCCGCCATTCCTGCATAATCGAATATCGGTTGTATACTGCGGAAGATGGGACTTGAACCCACACGGCATTGCTGCCACAAGATCCTTAGTCTTGCTCGTCTGCCAGTTCCGACACTTCCGCATAGCATATTTTATGCTGCAAGAAGTATATTACCATCTAAAACAGGGAATGTCAACCCAAAATCTGTTACAGTTTTCAAATGTTATTCTGTAAAAATCCGTCCTCTCAGCTTGATCCGGTAGATCCTGGCCAGGGAATCCTCCACGCGTTCCTGACTGATGGTGCCGTCCTGCACCGCCTTAAGGACGCCCTGGTATGCCTGCTCGAAATTTTCCGGCGCAAGCACCATATCGGCCCCCGCCTTAAGCGCCATGATCGCCGCCACGTCCGATTCATAATACTCGGTCACCGCCGGCACGTCCAGCCGGTCCGTGAGGATAATGCCGTCATAGCCAAGCTCATTGCGCAAAATCCCTGTGATTATTTCCTCGGAAAGTCCCGCCGGAACGCTCTCTTCCTTCGAAAGCGCCGGCGCCGTGATATTGCCCACCATAATCATATCGCATCCCGCCTCGATACCGGCCTGAAAGGGCACAAATTCTGCCTGCTGCATCTCCTCTTTCGTCCGGTTCGTTTCCGCCATTCCCTGCGCAGGATCCTCCGTGGCGCTGCCCTGTCCGGGAAAATATTTCAGGCAGGCGCTCACGCCGCTCTCCTGTATGCCGGAAACCGCAGCGGACACCATTTGCGCGGCAGCCTTTGGATCATCGGAAAACGCCCTGTCCTTCATAATGGAATCCTCCGACAGGCGCACGTCCGCCACCGGCGCGAAATCCAGATTAAACCCGCAGGAGGCCAGATCATTCCCGATGGTCTGACCCGCCTCGTAGGCCGCCTGGGTATCCTGCGATTCTCCGAGCTCTTTAGCGCCTGCAGCGCGCCCAAGACCCAGCGCGTTTGCAACAGGGCTTTTGTCCCCGCCCTCCTCTTCCACCGCCAGAAACAGGGGAAAAGCGGAATAGGACACGGTATTTGACAGCATCTCCTCCAACTGCTCCCGGGACTTTATGTTGGCGGAAGAATAAAACAGACCGCCCACCGGATATTTGGTCAACGCCTCCTTGGTACTGTCGCCTGCCTGTATGACCTGTCCCACGCCGGTAAGCTGTTCCGGCGTGACAAAGAAAAGTCCCGCCACCTTCTGCTCCAGCGTCAGACTGCCGATGCTTTCCAAAACCAGTTCCTCCAGCGCCTCTTCCTGGCTTACGCCCTCCGACAACTCCTGCGATTCCGATTCCGGCTCCGTTTCCTCTCCGTCCAGCTGCAGCATCCTGGCAACGGCTTCCTCCGCCGCCAGAGATTCCGCCGCCAGAGACTCCTCTATCGCCTGCTGCCGGGACGCCTCCTTTGCCTGCATATTATGGGAGACCGCCCTCACCACCGAACGGACCCCGAAAAAACAGCCGAGAGCGACAACGATGATCAGCACCGTCACCGCGGTGTACGCCAATGCCTGGTTGCGCATCCTTCTTTTTTTTCTACGATTTCTTCTTTTATCAGACATGGTAAAACTGCCGCTCCATCCCGTTTCGATTCGCTACCTTTATAGAGTAACACAAATAAAAGCGGGTATCAATCATCTTTTTGATCAATACCCGCTTTCAAGCTATGCTGTCCAATGGAAAATACCTCCGTTTTTCCTTTATCTTTCCACACCCTTTTTCACTGTACCCGGTACGATGGCGCCGCTGTGGCATCCGCTGCTGCTTCTCTCCGGCTGTCCTGCCCTCAAGCTGTCCGCCTCTTCACTCTCTGTGTACTCGATAAATAATCTTCGCTTCTTCCACTCTTTAAAGTATCTGGAACTTACCGTTCCCTTTAAAGACTCTATATGAAATTGTCAGGTCTTGTACCTTTCAATGTAGAAAGGGAAGGAAATTAAGTGTTAGGTGGAACCATCTCCTCTGCTCTTTATTTTTTCTCTCTCATCTCTTCTGTATGGCTTTATTATAGTTAAGCATCTCTTTTTTGTCAATACAATTTCAGAGACTTTTTTATTTTTGTCTGATTCACATAAAATAATTCATCATTTATATGTATTTTATATAATATTATCTGAATTGTCTGACTTTTTGTACATAAAAAACGGCGGTGCCCCGCCGTTTTGTTTTTATTCGTTTCGGATCGCCGCCAGCGGGCTTAGCTTCATCGCCCTTCTGGAAGGGAAGAATCCCGCCACCATGCCGATGATCACGGCAAAGATCAGGGCGGCTCCCGCAAGCCAGAGCGGAATGTAGGAGGTCACCGTAGATTCTCCTCCCGCCGCCAGCACCCGGTTGACCACCGATGAGATGGCGTAGCTTAACCCCAGGCCCGCCACGCCGCCGAGAAAACCGATATACGCCGCTTCAATCAAAAACAGCGCCTGAATATTGCGCATATCGCATCCCAGCACCTTCATGACTCCGATCTCCTTGGTCCGCTCGTAAATGGACATCATCATGGTGTTGGTAATGCCGATGGCCGCCACCAGCAGGGAAACCGCGCCGATCCCGCCCAGCATCGCCTGGGTGTTAGCCATTTCCTGCCGCGTGGACTCGATCCACTCGATGTTGCTGCTTGCCTCGTAGCCCAGCGCCTTGATCTGTTCCTGCACTTCCATCACGTGCTCCACGTCGTCCACGTTTACGTTGATGGTGGAATAGTAGATTTTTTTATAGGGCTTGCCGCCGGAAGTAGAGGGCTGTCCGGGAATCACCTTGTTGCGGAAGATCCGCTTGAGCGTCGTCACCAGCGCGTCCAGATTGCAGAAAACCTGATATCCGTTGGTGCTCCACCTTCCCTCCTCGTTGGCTTTTTCCACACCGGCGGTCTTGATGATATATTTTTTGGGCGGCAAAACCTTCCCGTCGTGCTGGCTGTTGATATACGCCTCGCGATCGAAGATGATAAACAACGTGTCCTTATACGGGTCCACCACGGCTTCCCCCGTGCTCCAGTAAGGATATTCATAGGTTTTGGGATTGTAAAAATTCAACGCCACCTCATTGCCATAGAAAAACTCCAGCTCGTCGCTGCTTTCCGGCAGATGTCCCTCGCCGATCTCAATATGCTGCTGGGCAAGTCCCTCCTGCGGTATCCCCACGAGGCTGAGATCGCCTTCATAGATCCCGTATTTTGCGATTGCGTCAAATCGCAGCAGCGGATAGGCATTTTCCACGTAAGGAATCTCTTTCAGCGTTTCCACCACCTCATCGTCCAGGCGCATGACATTGTCCCTGGAAGCGGAAGAAGAGGACGAAGAGGAAGCGGAACCGATTACCGATACCGCCGAAACCCCGGAGGTTCTGGTGTTCGTCTTTCTTCCCTCCCACACTTCAATGGTGGTCAGGCCGCCGAACCGTTCGATGTTCTCCATCTGCGCCCGGTTGATTCCAAGCCCCAAAGAGATCATCACCACGATGGAGGCGGTTCCGATCATCACGCCCAGCACGGTCAGCACGGTGCGGAATTTTCTTTTCAGCAGACTGCCCAAACTCATCCGCAGCAAATCCAGAATTCTCATGTTCCGTCTTCCTTATCCAGATCCAGCAGATCCTCTTCCAGCGTCTTTACCGCTTTTCTCTTTTTGATCAATTTGACAACCAGCACCGCTACTACCGCCGCTGCGGCTGCCGATGTCACCGTGATCAGCGCGATCATCGGCGTGGACAGACCCGGTTTGTCCCTTCTGGCGCCGTCCTCGTCCGGAAACTCCAGCAGGCCTTCGTCCATCTGCATCGCTGAAACGATCAGGTTCAGATCCACCTCCGCCCGGCTCTGTTTTCCGCTGGCATCCTCATAGGTGATGACCGCCTTTACCGTGCCGTCATCCATGGTGGGCGCCATGCCGGTGATCATGGAATCCACATTTCCCGTCGCTCCGGGATCCAGATTGCCGATGAAAGCGTCTCCGCCCTCCACGCTGTCCGCTTCATATTTTACCTGTACGTTATACAGGGTGGTCTTACCGATATTGTAGATCTGGAACATCACGTTGGACTGCTCTCCCACCATGATGCTGCCGGGCATGACCTCCGGCGTGCTGTGATCAAGCTTCGCCACCTGGCTGACCGGGATGGAAACGTTTGCCTCTCCGGTCAGGTCAGCGGTCAGGTCCGTATCGTATTTCATTTTTACCGTCACCACGTAGGGCCGCTGGGACAGATCGGCCTTGGACTGCATCTCGATATCCAGCTGCGCTTCGCTGCCCGCCTCCATACGGCTGATATAAATCGAATTGGAACCCGACGTGGGCAGGAAAGCCGCGTAGCTGTTGGTGGTGGTGCCATTTGCCCCCTGCACGCCGCTCTCCACCGACTGCAGTTCAAACAGTACATTGTTTACCGGCGTGTCCAGCGAGGTATTTTTTACATGTAAATGCAGCATAAAGGTTTCCCCGGCAAAGACCTGGGCGGGATCCGTTTCGAACCCGGTCACGATGATCCGGGGTTTTGAGACATTGGATTCTTCGTCCATCCCGATCCGGCCGCTTCCGGGCTTGCCCTGGCAATAGACATAAACCGTCACCTCAGCCGGTTCTTTGCAGCGGATTCCGTCCCTGCTGTACCACACCTGAAACGTAAGCGGATAATAGCCGGTGAGCACGTCTTCCCGGGCTGTGAAGGTATAGGTGAGCTCCCTTCTGTTAAAAAAGGCCTCGTCGTACAGATGGGTGGCGCAGCCGGGGATCTCGCTGAAGTTTCGGGTATAACCGGTGCTGTCCGGTTTAAACGGCCAGTTGTGGACGTCGTTGGAAACCACAGGCTCCACCAGAATATCCGTCAGCCATTCCTCTCCCAAATTGATCAGGGGCAGCACGATGTCCACGGTCTGGTTATAGGATACCCGGGGCGTCTCCCAGTTGTCCGCCAGAGAAAGGAATTCCGTGGTGGTGGTCACCTCGCCCGTCCGCTCCACCGCCGCGTCCATCTTCGCCTTGATCTGTCCCACATAAGACCACATTTCCGATTCCGTCATGGTCTTGGACTCCGCGATATAATAAATCCCGCTGTAAAGAATATGTTCCAGCTCGTCTATAATGTATTGTTCGGGATTCTCCCTGCGGATCAGCGTTTCTTTATAATGGAGCATGTCCTCGTCCGCCGCCGCGCGCATATCGTCGTTGATATACTGTCCGCTGGACTTGGGCGCGCTGTTTCCGCTCACCTGATCGGCCTGCACGAAAACCGGCCTGGCCAGCATGATCGCGCCGATACCCAGGACTGCGGCCGTTTTCAGCAGTTTCTTTCTTATGGAATTCTTTCTTTTCATGTTATATTCTTCCTCCGTCTGACATTTCCCGGTTGTCGCCGCTTCTGTGCGCCCGGTTGTCCTCGATCTGCACGATCTTTCCGTCCATGATATGAAAAATCCTGTCCGCAAAGCTGGCGAGATGGTTGTCATGGGTCACCATAACCAACGTCTGATTCTGCTCCCGGACCACCTTCTGCATCAGGCGCATCACTTCCTCGGACGTATTGGAATCCAGATTGCCCGTAGGCTCGTCGGCAAATATGATCTCCGGATTCACCACCAGCGCCCTGGCAACGCCCACCCGCTGCTGCTGTCCTCCCGACATCTGCGTGGGACGGTGTTTTTTGTATTTTTTTAATCCCACCAGATCCAGCAGCTCCCCGGCCTTTTTCAGCCGGCGTTCCTTTTGGACTCCCTGGAAGGTCAGCGGCAGCGCCACGTTTTCCAGCGCTGTCATCGTCGCCATCAGGTTAAAGGACTGGAAAATAAATCCGATATGCTCCCGGCGGAATCTGACCAGCTGATTCTCGTTCTTTTTTTCAATATGTTCTCCGGCAATGACGATCTCGCCCTTTGTGGGTTTTTCCAGTCCTGCCAGCATATTTAAAAGCGTGGATTTGCCGGAACCGGAAGTGCCTACGATGGAACAAAACTCGCCCTTGTAGATTTCAAAATCCACGCCGTTTAAAGCCCGCACCCTCGTATCGCCAACCCGGTACACCTTATACAGATCCTTCACCTGTATCACAGGTCGCCTCGTATCAGCCATAGCCATTGTCCTTGTCTCCACAGCCTGTTTCTTTCATCCTGCATAGTATATCATAATTTTGTCCCAATGTCTTTAATATTTCTTGAAACCCCCTAAAAAATGTATCGCGGTTTCTTACTTAAAAAAACGACGGACGCCCGCGCATCGCGGGGCGCCCTTACTTTTTCTTCTTATAATTGAACCATAACGAACATGTTGTAAATAGCGGTGATCGCCGCTTCGAAATCCTCGTTTCCCACGCCGATGATGATGTTTAACTCGCTGGAGCCCTGGTCGATCATACGGATATTGATGTCCTCATGCGCCAGCGCGGCAAAAATGCGGGCCGCCGTGCCCCGCATGGACTTCATGCCCCGCCCCACAACGGCAATCAGCGCCAGATCCGCCTCAATGTCGATCATGTCCGGGTCCGCCAGCCGATGCAGAGCGGATACCACCTTTTGTTCCTTATCCACAAACGCGTCCTGATGGACGAACACCGTCATCGTATCGATCCCGGAGGGCACATGCTCAAAGGAAATGCCATTGTCCTCAAACGCCTGCAGCACCTTTCTTCCAAAGCCTACCTCCGAGTTCATTTTATCCTTTTCAATGTTGACGGAGCAAAAGCCTTTTTTGCCGGCGATTCCCGTAATGACGAATTTCGATTTCTGACAGGTGCTCTCTACAATCCAGGTCCCTTCGTCGTCCGGCTGGTTGGTGTTGCGGATGTTAATGGGAATTCCTTCGCTGCGCACGGGAAAGATGGCTTCCTCATGCAGCACGGAGGCCCCCATATAGGAAAGCTCCCGCAGCTCCCGATAGGTGAGCATATCAATCTTTTCCGGATCCGGGATGATCCTGGGATCGGCGATCATAAAGCCGGAAACGTCGGTCCAGTTTTCGTAAACGTCCGCATGCACGGCCTTGGCCACAATGGAGCCGGTGATGTCGGAACCTCCTCTGGAAAAAGTGCGGATGGTGCCGTCGGGATTGGATCCGTAAAAACCGGGGATCACCGCCTGTTTTGTTTTTTCCAGGCGTTTTCCTAACACGGCATTGGTACGGGCCGCGTCAAATTCGCCGGTCTCATCGAAAAACACCACGTCCGCCGCGTCCACGAAGGAAAACCCCAGATAGGCCGACATGAGGATGCCGTTGAGATATTCGCCCCGGGAGGCCGCATAATCCTTTCCCGCGTGCGCCTTGAAATTCGCCTCGATCTTTTGGAACTCTTCGTCCAGCGACAGTTTCAAAGAAAGGCCGTCCACGATCTCCTGATACCTTTTGCGGATCTTTCCCAGCTGTTCCTGAAAATCCTCGTTCTTCCGGGCCAGTTCATAACAGGTGTAGAGCATGTCCGTTACCTTTGTATCGTTTTGATCCCGCTTGCCGGGGGCGCTGGGGACCACATACCGCCTGGCAGGATCCGCCTTTATGATCTGCCCCACCTTCTGAAACTGGCTGGCATCGGCAAGAGAACTGCCGCCGAATTTTACCACTTTTTTCATCGTACGCTCTGCTCCTTTTGCAAAAAAGAATTCATCAGCTCATATCCGCAGGATACATAGTTCCCGCTCAGGATCGCTTCCGCCTCATTATAATTCCATTCCCTTTTTTCCGGTCTGGTGCTGTCATAGAGAAGCCACGGCACCTCCGCCGAAGTGTGGGTCCGTTTTGCAATGGGCGTAGGGTGATCCGGCATCACCAGCATCCTGAAATCCACTCCTGCCTCGGTCAGTTTCCGATAGAGCGGGCCGATGATCCGGGTATCCAGATACTCAATCGCCTTCAGTTTCTTCTCCACGCTTCCCTGATGCCCCATTTCATCGGGCGCTTCCACATGTATGTAGCAAAAATCATAGCCGTCCTTTGTCAGGGCGTCAAACGCCGCCTGCATTTTTCCCTCATAGTTGGTATGCAGTCCTCCGTTGGCGCCTTCCACCCTGGCCACGTCCATTCCGGCGCCCACCGCGATTCCCTTTAACAGATCCACGGCGGAAATCATCATCCCCTTCTTGCCGAATTTCTCGTAAAAGGAGGTGAGGGAGGGTTTCGTACCGGCGCCCCAAAACCAGCAGCAGTTGGCCGGCTTTAACCCTTCCTGCCGGCGCTTTACGTTGAGCGGATGATCCTTTAGGATCTCATAGCTTTTTTTCATCATCTCGTATAAAGCGGGCTCTTTGGGCAGATATTCGCCGATCTGCCGTCCTAAAATGTCGTGGGGCGGCGTCAGCTCCACCACCCTGCCGTTTTCCCAGATCAGGCAGTGCCGGTAGCTGGTCCCCAGATAAAAATGCCAGGGGCCTCTCTCCAGTTCCTTTTTCACCGCATCCAGAAGAACGCTGCAGTCCTGGGTGGAAATCTCATCGGAGCTGTGGTCGAGAATGGTCTTTTCCTCAAAAGGCACATCGTCGTCCGACAGGGTAACGATATTGCAGCGAAGCGCCACATCGGTGGATTTCATATCCACGCCGATGGACAGTGCCTCTAAGGGGGACCGGCCCGAATAATAGATCTTTGGATCGTAACCCAGCACGGACAGATTGGCCGTGTCGGAACCCGGCGCCATTCCCTCCGGGACTGTTTTTACCATTCCAAGCTGAGACTTTTTGGAGATTTCGTCCAGATAAGGCGTCTTTGCATAGGAAAGGGGCGTCCGCCACCCCAGCTCCTCCAGCGGTTCGTCCGCCATTCCGTCGCCCAGTACAACTACGTATTTCATCGGATCCCTCCTGTCTTTTTAATCCTTGATGCGGATACGGGACACAAATCCCGGCAGCTGTTTTGTCTTCTCTTGAAATTCCGCTTCCGATATTTCCTGCGTGACAAACCCGAACTCCTGCGGCAGAGAATCCAGACGGACTTTTTCCACTGTCCCGAACAGTTCTTCTGCCTTCTTTTCATCCGACGCTGCGGTACGGACGAAAAATCTGCTCTTTACACCGGAAAAGTCCTTCAGTTCGATCTTTTCCTTTTCCCACAGGCAGATCACATGTTTTCCCTGATGCTTGACGCAGTCGATCACGTCCGCCGCCACGGCGCTGGCTGTGGCCAGCTTTCCCGCGCCTTTTCCGTAATACATGGTTTCGCCCTGCATATTTCCCCGGACAAACACGGCGTTGAACACGTTACGAATCCCCGACAGCGGATTCTGCTCAGAGACCAGCGCGGGCGCCACCGCCGCCAGATACCCGTCCTTTTCTTCCTTCACCGTGGCAAGAAGCTTGATGGTGTCTCCCAGTACTCTGGCGTATGCAAAGTCCTCCGGCGTAATCCCGGAAATTCCCTCGGTATAGATCTCTTTATAATCCACAGACTTGCCCGTGACCAAAGAGCCCAGGATCGCGATCTTGCGGCAGGCATCGTAACCTTCGATATCCGCCTCCGGGTTGCGTTCCGCATAGCCCTTCTCCTGTGCCCGACAGAGGAGTTCTCCAAACGGCGCGCGTTCCTCCTGCATCTTGGTCAGAATATAGTTCGTGGTCCCGTTTAAGATTCCGCAGATTTCCGTCACCCGCTCCGCCGTCAGCGAAGAGATCAGGGGGCGGATGATCGGAATCCCGCCGCCGACGCTGGCTTCAAAAAGATAATTACAGTGGTGCTTTGCCGCCAGCGCGATCAGCTCGGCGCCGTGATTGGCCACCAGCTCTTTATTGGAGGTGCACACGCTCTTGCCCGCCATCAGCGCCCTTTTGGAAAAATCGAAGGCCGGCTGCTCTCCGCCCATCGTCTCGCAGACCACGCTGATCTGGGGATCGTTTAGGATCACCTCAATATCATGCACTACCTTATCTTCCCAGGGATCTCCGGGAAAATCCCGAATATCCAGAATATATTTTACTTCCAGCTCTTCGCCGGCGCGTCTTTTGATCAGATCCGCATTTTGGGAAAGCACCTCCACGATGCCGCTTCCTACCGTTCCGTATCCCAGGATCGCTATCTTTGCCATGTTTTCCTCCTTACCCTGTCCTGTTATTCCTTTGCCAGTATCTTTACCCCATGCACACCGTTTTTCTTCTCCAGATCCCCCAGCATGTCCGAAATATCCTCTGTGGTCTTTAAAACCTGGACGCTTAAACTCAGCGCCGCCACCCCGTTTATGGGGACGCTTTGATGGATCGTCAGAATATTCGCCCGGGAATGGGCGATTACCTGCAGCACATCTGACAAAAGCCCCGGTTCATCGTCAATCTGCATGGAAAGGGTTATGGTCCTGCCCTGCGAATTATCGTGAAAAGGGAAAATATCGTCCTTGTACTTGTAAAAGGAGCTTCGGCTGATGCCGACTTTGTCCGCCGCATCCTGAATCGTGGGCGATTTGCCGCTTTCCAGGAGCCGTTTTGCCTCTACCACCTTTAACAGGACTTCCGGCACCGCTTTCTCTGTCACCACAAAATATTTGGTAGGCTCTGCCATTTTTTCTTCCCCTTTGTTTTTGCTCCGCATACATTTGTGCGCAACCGGAAGATATTTTAGCATAGCCTACCAATGAAAGCAAGTCTATTCTTGTATTTTTTTCAGAACCTTAATCACGCGGCGTTTCTTAACAGTCCAACGGATAACGGTCCGTCAGCTCCCTTACAATGGCGCGGGCCTCCAAAACGCCGTCCTCGCCCTTTTTGATGACGGAAGCGATCGCCTCGGCGATTTTGTCCATATCGTCGGTGTTCATTCCCCGGGAAGTGACCGCCGGCGTTCCCAGACGGATCCCGCTGGTTACAAACGGCGTCTGGGGATCGTTGGGGATGGTATTTTTATTCGCCGTAATGTGGGCCTCGTCCAGAAGCTTCTCCACCGCTTTGCCGGTGAGGCCGTAGTTGGTCAGATCCACCAGCATCAAATGATTGTCCGTACCGCCGGAAACGATCCGGATCTCTCTCTTTTGCAGCCCCGCGCAAAGCGCCTTCGCATTTTCGACGATATTTTTCTGATAAATCCGGAATTCCTCGCTCAGCGCTTCCTGGAAGCAGACCGCCTTGCCCGCGATCACATGCATCAGAGGGCCGCCCTGAATTCCCGGAAAGACTGCCTTGTTAAAATTATATTTTTTCGCCGCTTCTTCATTGGCCAAAATCAGGCCGCCTCTGGGACCGCGCAGCGTCTTATGCGTCGTCGTGGTGACCACGTCCGCATAGGGGATCGGGCTTTCATGCAGCCCGGCCGCCACCAGACCCGCAATATGAGCCATGTCCACCATCAGGCAGGCGCCCACCTCGTCGGCCACCGCCCGGAATTTGGCCCAGTCCAGCGTCCTGGCATAAGCGGAGGCGCCGGCAATGATCATCTTCGGTTTACATTCCAGCGCGATTTGCCGCATCCTGTCATAATCAAGGAACCCGTCGTCGTTGACGCCATAGGGCACCACATGGAAATATTTTCCGGAAATATTGACCGGGCTGCCGTGGGTCAGATGGCCGCCGTGATCCAGATTCATCCCCATGATCGTATCCCCGGGCGTCAGCACCGCAAACTGTACCGCGAGATTCGCCTGGGCGCCGGAATGGGGCTGCACGTTGGCATAGTCGCAGCCAAACAGCTTTTTGGCCCGTTCGATGGCAAGATTTTCCACCACGTCCACGCACTGACAGCCGCCGTAATAGCGCCTGCCCGGATAGCCTTCCGCGTATTTGTTGGTCAATACGCTGCCCATGGCCGCCATGACGGCCTTACTCACCCAGTTTTCGGATGCGATCAGCTCGATATGGCTGTTCTGCCGTTCCTGCTCCGCCACGATCGCCTCCGCGATCTGGGGGTCCACTTTTCTGACTTCGTCCAAAGAATACATAAATTCCTCCTGTTCCATGAATCGCCCCGCTCAGGACATTGACAAACGGCCTGCCGGATATCCGGCAGGCCGCCAATGGCTTTATCCGAGCTTCGCACGTTTGTTGGCCCGTCTCTCGGACCGATACCGATATCTGTATTGCCACACGGCCACCACATCATAATGATAGACCAGTATATACATGGTAGCACCCAGGAGAAAAGCTGTCAACACGTCAAACATGGAATGTTGCTTGATCAGTACCGTAGAAAGGATAATGGATACGCATAACCCAAAGGAGCCGTATCGAATCCATCTTTTCTGAGACAGCTTCTCATTATTCAGCACCGCAAAATGCGCGCCCAGCGAATTGAAAACGTGAATGGAGGGAAACAGGTTCGTCGCCGTGTCCGTCTGCCAGATCAGCCCCACCAACCGCGTAAAAATATTGTCCCTGGGGAAGGAACGCAGGCGGAGATGGTGCATATTGGGGATAAAGGTGGAAATCACAAGGAATATCGTCATCCCCGTCACAAGAAACACCGCGTTTTTCCAATATCCCTCGCCGTCGTTGCACATCAGGTACAAAAGCACCGCCGGAACATACAGAAACCACAGCAGATACGGCACCACAAATACCTCGCAGAACGGGATGTAATCGTCGATGTTCATGTGCACATACAGATAATCCGCCCGTCCTCTCCCTTCCAGGAGGCCAAACCACAGCAGGTAAAAAACGCCGTATATAAGAATCGGGATGGCCCGTTTATAAATCGGTTTCAGCTTTTCCATACTCTTATCTCCATTCAGACAATAAAATGAAGTTTCTGTTCCTCCATCCGAATCACAATCCGATCCGTCTTTGCCGGCACCTCTCCGTCCGTATGAATCCAGAGCGGAGACGACGCCTGTATCTTAATCTGTCTTACGCGGTATAGCCCGACGCCGGAAAAAATACCGTGCCTGCCCTTTCGGGCAAAGGGAATGATAATCGGGAATTTCCAGCGGGGAACGCCGTTTACCACGCACAGGTCAAACAGCCCGTCCTCCGGATCGGCCTGCGGGCAAAAGCAGAACCCGCCGCCCTCGTATCGATGGGACATACTCACCGCAAACAGCATCCGTTCCAGATCCAGGATCTTCCCGTCCTCCAGAAGGATCTTCGTCTTTACATAATCGGCCGTAAACATCTGCCGCAGGCCGATCCCCAGATAGGCCAACCGTCCCAGGCCGATCCGGTTGAGCGTCTCCTTTAAATCGAAGGAATCTACCATCCTGCACACCGCAGCGTCGTATCCCATGCCGCAGCTGACCAGAAACCGGCGTTGCTTTTGACCGTCCTTTTCCCGCCAGGATACGCTTCCCACGTCCAGATGCATTTCCCGGTGCGGTGCTATCACCCGGTCCAGCGCCTCCTCCGGATTTTCACCGATCCCGAGATTTCTCGCCAGATCGTTTCCGGATCCGGTGGGGATATAGCCCAATCTCACCCGGCTAAAATCCAAAATCCCCTGAAGGGCTTCATTGACCGTCCCGTCTCCGCCCAAAACAACCAGCAAACCGGTGTCGCTGTGCGCTTGGGCAAGCCGTGCGATGTCGCCGGGTCCTTTGGAAAAAAAGACTTCGTAGGAAAGCCCTCTGGCATGAAGCTGTTTTTCCACCCGGTCCCAGATCCGTTTCCCTTTCCCGGAATGAGAAGCGGGATTTACGAGAAAAACCGGGGGTATGTTTTGTGTTTCGTCTCGATCCGTCCGTTCCATCCTGCTTTACTCATACCTCAGTATATGAGGGTTTGAAACCTGTCATCCATTCCCATGAAAAACATTCCACCAAAAATGTATTCTAGCAGAAAAATAAATAAAGTCAATACGACAATGCAATCCTTAAGAAAATCGAAAACAGACGCCGCCTCAGCAGCGCCTGTTTCGCCATCCGGAACACTGACGGCGGCAAAAACGATCATAGCCTGCCGACCAGAGAAGCCAGCGCAGCAGCTGCTGCGGACAACATTGCTTTTCTTGCCCACATCCGCATTGACAGCAGGACGGCGCGCAGGATCCCGGACAAAATGGCGGCGATACGCCCAGGTTGTTGCAGCCTGGTTCACCAAACCCATACATAAAATATCACCCCGTTATTATTTTACGCCGGATTCGTCAAAAGGTGCCAAAAACCGCCCGGATCCCCCGGTCTTCCTGTCCTTTCCTTTTGCCGTTTTCCATGCGCTTTCCCGCCGCCTGATAACATAAGACCGCGGCATGGGCCACCTCCAGTTCTTCGTACCGCTGCGCCGTTTTTTTCGCGCCTTCCCTTAAGGCCGGCAATTCCCCCGGAGAGAGGATCTGACACAGTTTTTCGCAAAACGCCTCCGGCCTCTCTTCCGTCAGATACCCGTTTTTTCCGTTCACCACAAGATCCTCCGTTCCCGTGGCAGAAACGGCCAGCACCGGCGTTCCCGCCGCCATGGCCTCCAAAGAAACGATGCCCTGGGTCTCCGTAGTGGACGAAAACAAAAACAGATCCGCCGCCGCGTAATAACCGGGAATGGCCTCATTTTCCACCCGTCCCAAAAACAGGACCCTGTCCGATATGCCAAGCCGCTTTGCCAGCACCTTCAGATTTTCCTTTTCCGGCCCCTCCCCGATCAGCGCGAACCGAAAATCGTCTTTTGTCCGCTTGCGATAAAGCGCCAGGCTGGCAAGCAAAAACGGCAGATTCTTTTCTTTTGCAAGCCTGGCCACACAGAGGAACAGATGTCCGCCTTTTGGCAAAAGCCGCTTTCGCACCGCTTTTCTTTCCTCCCTATCGACCCGGAATCTTCCGTTTTGGATCCCCGTGGGAAGGATGGCGACGGGCGTTTTCACGCCGATTCGTTCCAGATAGGACTTCATGGATTGCGTCGGCGCAATGACGCCCTGACAGCCGTTGCAGAAATTGCGGAGAAAGGGCGGCAGGATCCCTTTCAGGCCGGAAAGGCCCACGTAGTGCAAATACTGCTCATAGCGGGTATGATACGTAAAGACCAGCGGGATCCCGTATTTTCGGGAAAGATGCGCTGCGGCCTGCCCCATCAAAAGGGGATGATGCACATGGATCACATCAAACCTTCTTTTTTGAAATTCCCGCTCGATTCTGGGATCCAGCATATCCGGCACCGCGATGCCTTCCCACAGCCGCGTCTGCAGGGCGCGATAGCGGATCACGTCCCGCTCCTGCCCGATCTGTCTGTACGCGGGCGCAAAGACCACCACCTCATGTCCCAGGCTGCGCAGTCCGCTGCTTAAACGCGCTACGGAAACGGGTACGCCGCCCATATAAGGCAGATAATTGTTCGTCATCATGGCGATACGCATTTTCCTTCCTCCTTAAGCCATCCGGGCAAGCACGGCGTCTCCCAGAAAGTATCCGGCTCCCACAAAAAACAGATTCCAGAAAAAAACGCCCAGAGAAGAACTGACCAGATATTTCCAGAGATTCATCTTCACCACGCCGGCCGGAATCGAGATCAGCGTTCTGACCATAGGGATCAGTTTGGCTACGAATACCCCCACGGCGCCCCACTTTTCCAACAGCGCAAAATTCTTCCCGATCCCATCCCGGTGTTTGGGAAACCGCCTTAAATATCGTTCTAGAAACAAAGAACCGCCCAGATAGCCCAGTGCGTAAAGCAAAAGACTTCCCGTCACGCCGGCACTCACGGTCAGCAGCATCACCGACAGGAAACTGATATTTCCCCGCGCCGCCCATACGCCCGCCAGAGGCATGATGATTCCCGCCGGAAAGCCCGGCAAATTCATATATTCCAATAACACGATCAAAAAGATGGCGATACCGCCATACTGTACAAAAAACTGCGTCAGTATCTCCGCGTTCATTTTTCCTCCCTGCAGCCTGTCCGCTTTTTTGCTGTGACAGGTACAGTATAGGGCAAAAAAATGAAATTCCGGGATGGTTAAGGGAAAATTTTCTCTGAATAATTTCGAAAAAAGAAGGGAGAAAATCTTAAGAAGTGCGGCGGCGGTATCAAAAAAAGCGTCCCGATCCGATGAATCAGAAGATTCTTCGTTTCGGGACGCTCTCTTTTTTCTTTGCGATTATTCCTGATCTGTGATCTGCGCGTGGAATTCCTGCAGGGATTTCACCGCCAGCTTTCCGTCGCGCTTTGCGCTGCGGATCCCTTCCACAGTGGCTTTTGCCATCGCCATGGTGGTCATATAGGGGATCTTATATTTGATGGCCGATTTGCGGATATAACTGTCGTCCACCGCTCCCTGCTTGCCAATGGGCGTATTGACGATCAGCTGAATCTTGCCGTTTGTCATCTCGTCCAGAATATTCGGACGGCCTTCGTTGATCTTATTGATCTTTTGCGCCTCAATTCCCGCCGCCCGTATCATATCGCAGGTCCTTCCGGTGGCCATGATCGCAAAGCCGCACTCGGCGAATCCTTTTGCGATTTCCACAAGCTCCGGCTTATCCCGGTCGCTGACCGAAATCAGGACGCATCCCTTCGTGGGGATCTGAACCTTGGTCGCCTCCTCCGCTTTGTAGAACGCGTCGCCAAAGTCTTCGGACAATCCCAGCACTTCTCCGGTAGAGCGCATCTCCGGCCCCAGAATCGGATCGACCTCCGGGAACATATTGAAGGGGAACACCGCTTCTTTTACGCCGTAATGGGAAAATTTCTTTTCCTTCAGATCCAGAACCGGGCTGGTGTGTCCGGTAAACGGCATCGTAATAATATCCGTCGCAATCTGTACCATGTTGATGCCGCAAACCTTGGAAACCAGCGGCACCGTGCGGGAAGCGCGGGGATTTGCCTCGATGACGAATACCTTTCCGTCTTCAATGGCATACTGCATGTTCATCAGGCCGACTACGTGCATTTCCTGCGCAATCTTCCGGGTGTATTCCCGGATCGTTGCAATCTGCTCCTGGGTCAGTCCCCGGGGCGGAATGATGCAGGCGGAGTCGCCGGAATGGATCCCGGCCAGCTCGATATGCTCCATGACGGAAGGGACGAATACATGCTCGCCGTCGCTGATGGCGTCCGCCTCGCACTCGGTGGCATGATGCAGGAAGCGATCGATCAGGATCGGACGGTCCGGCGTTACGCCCACCGCCTGCTGCATATAAAAGGTCAGTGCCTCGTCATCATAAACCACTTCCATCCCGCGGCCGCCCAGCACATAGGACGGGCGCACCATGACCGGGTAGCCGATTCCATGGGCCACCTCCAGCGCTTCTTTGGTATCTACCGCCATACCCGCTTCCGGCATCGGGATCCGGAGCTTTTTCATCATCTCCCGGAACAAATCGCGGTCTTCCGCCAGATCGATGGTTTCCGGCGTGGTTCCCAGAATATTGACACCGTATTTTTTCAGATCCGCCGCCAGATTCAGCGGCGTCTGCCCGCCAAACTGCGCAATAACGCCCACCGGTTTTTCCTTTTCATAGATCGCCAGCACATCCTCCAGCGTCAGCGGCTCAAAATAGAGCTTATCGGAAGTATCGTAGTCCGTGGACACGGTCTCCGGATTACAGTTGACGATAATGGTGGAAAAGCCCAGCTTATGCAGCGCTTTGGCCGCATGGACGCAGCAGTAATCAAATTCGATCCCCTGGCCGATCCGGTTCGGGCCTCCGCCCAGGATCATGACCTTGGGCCTGGAATTGTCCACCGGGCTCTCATCCTTGATATGATAGCTGGAATAATAATAAGCGGAATCCTGGGTGCTGCTGACGTGAACGCCCTCCCAGGCCTCCACCACGCCGTTTTTCACTCTCGCGTTGCGGATCTCTTCTTCGGATACGTTCAGGATCTGGCTGAGGTATTTATCGGAGAAGCCGTCCAGCTTCGCCTGTTTTAAATCGTCGTCCGACGGAACCTTCCCGGCGTATTTGGCTATCAGCGCTTCCTCCTCTTCCACCAGCTCCTGCATCTGACGGATAAAATAATGTTTTACCTTCGTCAGTTCAAAGATCTCATCCACCGTGGCTTTTTTGCGCAGCGCCTCGTACATGATGAAATATCTTTCGCTGGTAGGGACCGCCAGCATGGACAACAGTTCTTTTTTGCTCTTTTGATCCAGATCGCCCACATGGCCCAGGCCGTAACGGTTCTTTTCCAGGGAGCGGATCGCCTTCTGGAACGCCTCCTTATAGGTCTTGCCGATACTCATGACCTCGCCCACGGCGCGCATCTGCGTCCCCAGCTTATCCTCTACGCCCTTGAACTTCTCAAACGCCCACCGCGCGAACTTGATCACCACATAGTCGCCGTCCGGCACATACCGGTCCAGCGTGCCGTATTTCCCGCAGGGGATCTCGTCCAGCGTCAGGCCGCTGGCCAGCATGGCGGAAACCATCGCGATGGGAAAGCCGGTGGCCTTACTGGCAAGCGCCGAAGAACGGGAGGTCCGGGGATTGATCTCGATTACCACCAGACGGTCGGAAACGGGATCGTGTGCGAACTGTACGTTCGTGCCGCCGATCACCTGAATGGCGTCCACGATCCGATACGCCTGTCTTTGCATTTCCTTTTGCAGCTCTTCGGAAATGGTAAGCATCGGAGCGGAACAGAAGGAATCGCCGGTATGTACGCCCACCGGATCGATATTTTCGATGAAGCAGACCGTGATCATATTCCCCTTTGCATCACGCACCACTTCCAGTTCCAGCTCTTCCCAGCCCAGAATGGATTCTTCCACCAGGACCTGCCCCACCAGGCTGGCCTGCAGCCCTCTGGCGCATACCACCTTCAGTTCCTCTTTATTATATACGAGACCGCCGCCTGCGCCGCCCATCGTATATGCCGGCCGCAGCACCACCGGATATCCCAGCCGGTCCGCGATCGACAGCGCCTCTTCCACGGAATAGGCCACGTCGCTTCTGGCCATTTCCACACCGAGGGAATTCATCGTGTTCTTAAACTCAATGCGGTCCTCGCCGCGCTCGATGGCATCCACCTGCACGCCGATGACCTTGACGCCGTATTTGTCCAAAATACCCGACGTATGCAGTTCCGAGCAAAGATTCAGGCCGGACTGGCCGCCAAGATTGGGCAGAAGCGCATCAGGCCGCTCTTTTTCAATGATCTGCTCCAGCCTTTCCACGTTCAGAGGCTCAATATAAGTGATGTCCGCCGTATCCGGATCCGTCATGATCGTCGCCGGATTGGAATTCACCAATACGATCTCATAGCCCAGTTTCTTAAGCGCCTTACACGCCTGTGTGCCCGAATAATCGAATTCGCAGGCCTGTCCGATGATGATAGGGCCCGAGCCGATGATCAGCACTTTGTGAATGTCCTGTCTCTTCATAAATCCACCCATTATCCTTTCTTTTTCTTATCTGTACCCAAAAACCCATCCTATTCTAGCATACTTCCCCTGGAACGGCAATATCCTTTCGCCCGGGTTTGGGCCTTTTCGATCAATTGAATCCGAAAAACTTCTGACAGATCTTATATCCTTCCACCGAAATAAAGCGGCCCGTCCTTCCCGGAAGATTCATGCAGTTGCCCAGCAGGCCGTAACGCAGCTTCCGATAGAGACCGGTATCCTTCTGCCGGATATAGGAAAGCAGCTCCTTTTTCTTTTCCAGCGCCTCGTCGGTGCCGGAACGGATCAAAAGGATGGAGGAAATCGTCGTGATAATGTCCAGATAGCTGAGCATATATCTGCCCATCTTTTTATTGGCGGCCACTGCGCTGCCGTGACTGATGAAATAGTCCACCATCAGCTTATTCACCCGGATCTGCTGATCGATCCGTCCGATCATGACCTTCTCATTGACGGACTGATCCGCCCGTCCGATATAATAGCGATAAAAGTTCACGTCCATGTAATACAGGTTGCGCACATAGGGAAGCGGCTCAAAGACGTAAAGATTGTCCACATAAAACGTATGCTCCGGAAGATGGAGCCCACATTCGCGCAGCAGCCTGGTCCGATAGATGACGGAGTGCATGAGGATATATTTCCCGGGATAAAAATGTCCCGCCTCCTTCCAGGTAAAGATCCGCCCCTCCGGAAGGATATGCCGGTAGTGCATGACCTTTCTGCGGCTCTCTCCTTCCTTTTCATAGACAAAATTGCTGATCAGCATGTCCAGCGCCGTTTCGCCGCCCACCAGCTCGCGCAGCTTGTCCAGAATCGAAAGATACGCTTCCTCCTTCACCCAGTCGTCGCTGTCTACCACCTTGAAAAAAAGTCCCCTGGCGTTGGCGATTCCGGTGTTGACCGCCGCGCCGTGTCCGCCGTTTTCCTGATGGATCGCCCGGACGATGGACGGATACCGTTTTGCATAGGAATCGGCGATCTGCGCCGTATCGTCGGTGGAACCGTCGTCCACCACCAGTATTTCCACATCCTCTCCCCCTGTCAGCAGGGATTCGATACATTTTTTCATATAATTCTGAGAATTATAGCAGGGGATCGCTATCGTAAGCAGTTTCATTTTCTTAGATCCTTTCTTTTCCCGTCCTGATATTCAAATATCCGGCATACGCGGCGAATGCGGACGGGATCGGATACCTGTCCTGCGTCTCTTCCGGACGGACAAACAAAAAGTCGCCGTTTGTCTCCATCGGCTCCAGTTCGTCCACCCAGACCGCATATCCTATCATATGCCATTCCTTATGCGTAAAAATATGCCGGGCGGCCGGCAGCTGACAGATCCTGATCGCCCGTACCCCCTGCCGTTTCAGCCAGGAAAGCACTTCCTGCCTGGTGGCGTGCCCCTCAAGCGAGGGGAATTCGTACATTCCGGCCAAAAGCCCCTTATCCGGGCGTTTCCGGATGGCGGCGCGGGACGCATCCCGCAGGATCAGCACCGTCTTTTTTTCTATGGAACGCGTCTTTCTGCCGTTTTTGTAAGGATAGGCCGTCTGGGTCTGATGCAGATTCGCCCTGCAGAGCATCTGCCAGGGGCACTGTTCGCAGTGCGGCCTGCCGTTTGGCAGACAGACCGTGGCGCCCAGCTCCATAAGCGCCTGATTGAAATCGCCGGGACGGTCCTTTGGCATGACGGACCGCAGGTTCTCCTCGACCCGGCGTCTGACCGCAGGCTGGGCAATATCGTCCCCGTCTTCCGTCAGCCTTGCCAGCACGCGCAGCACATTCCCGTCCACCGCGGGGACCGGCTGCTGAAACGCAATGGAGGCAATGGCGCCCGCCGTATAGTCTCCGATTCCCTTCAGCGTCTTTAACGCTTCATATTCCGACGGCATCCGTCCCTGATAGGTCTTAAGAATCTGCCCGGCGGCGACGCGAAGATTGCGCGCGCGGCTGTAATATCCCAATCCCTCCCAGAGTTTTAAAAGCTCGTCTTCCGACACACAAGCCAATGCCTCCACATCGGGGAGACGCTCCATAAACCGCTCGAAATACGGCTTTACCGCCTCTACTCTGGTCTGTTGGAGCATGATCTCCGAGATCCAGACCCGGTAAGGCGTGGGAAACTCCCGCCAGGGAAGACTGCGCCTGCAACTATCATACCACTTTAACAAAGGCGGCGCAATGTGATTTAACACCTGTTTCTCCACATCCAGCATCACCGGGACCGGGCGGTTTAAGGTCATACTGCTTTCAGACACCTTACAGTCATAGGAGAGGATCCGAACGCCCGCCCTTTGCGCGTCAAGAAGCGCCTGCGCAAACTGCGGATGCGTCCTTTGGTTTGGGGTAAAACAGGAAACCCCTTCCATCTGTATGACAAACAGGACGTAACAGTCGTATCCTTCCTGCGCAGCTTTGATCAGCTCGCTCACATGTTTGACCGCCCTTTGGGAAGGCGCGTCAGGAAAAAGAGCGATCCCCCAGTCCTCCAGGGTTACGCCCTTTACTTCCAAAAATATCCTGCGCCCTTTCGCCTCCACATAAAAGTCAAATCGGGAATTCCCGTATCCGGTCTCCGGACGGACAAGCGTGACGTCCGAAAAAAGCCTGCCTCCTTCTATCCATTCCTTTACCGCCAGGTTGGGCGCCATGGAATCCACATTGACCAGCCTGTCCTTTTTTTGCACCGCCACCAGATCGTAGGCGGTCCTGCGCTTTTTCGCGTCGCTTTTTTGCAGATACACGGTGGCCCCTGCAAGAAACAGTTCCTGACATCTGCCGGTATTTTTTACATGCGCCGTTACGATGCGCGTCTCCTTGCCCTCTTCGATCCGTACGCGGGCGGCAAACCGGTTTTGCCGCTCTATGAATCCCGCCTTTACCGTATTTTCGTATTTCATCTGGTCGCTCCATCAAAGCCGGACAGGCGTCGCCTGCGGCCGGAAAACGGCGGCCTCACCCGGCTTTCTTTTTTCCGGGCACCCGCGCCGCCAAAACCACCTCGGACGCCTTCCCGGTATGTATTTCCTGATCGTCAAAAAAGATATGGGCTCCAAACGCCTCCAGAATATCCCGCTTGGACAGGCCGCCCAGGAAAAAAGACTCGTCCACGCGCACATTCCAGGCGCGCAGCGTACGCACCACGCGCTCATGGGCCGGCGCGCAGCGCGACGTGACCAGCGCCGTGCGAATGGGCGCCTCCTGCGGGGAAAATTCCTGCTGCAGCGCCGCCACCGCCTTCAAAAAACGGGCAAAGGGGCCTTCCGGCAAAGGGTTTCTCGCCTCTCTTTTTTCATTTTCCTCAAAGGCGGCAAGACCGTCCTTTTGGAATATTTTTTCCGATTCGTCGGAAAACAGGACGGCATCTGCGTCAAACGCGATCCGGATCGGATTGACGTTGTCCTCCACGCCGTAACGCCGTTTGCCGTCGGTACAGATGATCCCCGCCGCGATACCGCTGTCCACGGCCTGCTGCACATCCGCTTCGTTTGCCGATAAAAACAGATCCGTCCGAAACGCGCTCAGATACGGCGCCAGGGAGCTTCCTCCCGAAAAGACGGCCCGGGTGATATGCAGTCCGTAATAGGCGATGGACCGGAAAAACCGCACCGAGGTGTCCGCGTTGTTATGGGACATGATGACAACCTCCACGCGGTCCTTTTGCTCTGACCGCTCATTGATCGCCAGAAGCGCCTTTACCAGACCAAACCCCGGCCCGGGCTTTAGGATCTCCTCCTCGTGTTCGATCTGATACCTGCGGTAGGCTTCCAGTCCCTGTTTTTCAAATATCCCGTTCTCCCATGTAAGATCAAACAGCGTCCTTGTGGAAACACCGATCACCAGACGGCCATCCAGTTCGTATGCCATGCTCCATTCCCTCCCGTATAGATCGCATTGTTTCAAGGGAATCCCGCATCCCTGCAAGTCCGTACGGCCGGCCTTTAACGCAGTCTGCTGCACTCGTAGCGTTCCAGCGTCAGCAGACAGTTCTTTAAAGTCTCATACTGCTCCTGCGCCGTCCCCTCGGTCAGCTCCAGATCCAGAGAAGCCGCGATTGCGGACAAAACGGCCGGGTCCGCCCTGCCGGCAAGAGTGCTGAAAATCTCCAGCTTTCTTTCGTAACTGTCCGCCTCCAGAAAGGCCAAAAGCACCGGATCCGGCTCTGACTCTGAAGGTCCTTCGGGCGCCTCCGCCTTTGCATCTGTCTGCCGCTTCGCCGACAGATCCTTTCCCGGCGCGTCGGGCGCCTGCACGGCCTGCGCTGCCACTCCCGCTGCGGGCACCAGCGTAAACCGGTCCTTTCCCGCCTGCTGCGGATACCTGGCGGCGTCAGGTCTTCCCATAAAAGAGGACAACGGCCTGGCGTACACTTCAAAACTGCCGTAAAGCGCCTGATAGACCACCAGCGTCTCATCCGTCTCCGAATGTCTGGCCAGCGTGAGAACGCGGTACATATTCCCTTTAAAATGTTGATAGATATCGCCCGGTTGCGGGATCCTGTCCATACTGAGCCTCCTGTCATGGCGCAAGGCGCCGTCTAAAACTCCGATATGTCCTAAGTATACCCCCAAACCGGCAAACTGTCATGTCCTATTTTCTTCCTGCCCGCAAAAGATTAAAAAACGCGGGCTTTAGTAAAAGCAGGATTCGAAAAAACATCCCTCCTGAGAAAACGCGCATCCGGTCAGCGCCAGCGCCAGCGTCTCCTGCTTTGCTTTTTCCATCCGCTCAAGCTTTGGATGATGCACACGCAGCGTATAACGGCGCGTCCCGTCCGCCTCCCGGATATGCGTCAGCATCACGCCTGCCCGGGGCATCCCTGCATCGTCCAGAATATCCCGTACCTGATCGAGATAGATTTCCTCCATCCTGGCGTAATACCGGCTTTCTTTTTCGGCTACGCTGTCGGCTCTCCCCATCGCCACGCTTCCCATGCTGCATCCCGTAATCATAATCAACACGGCGGTCAGGATCCAAAAAAACGGATTTTTCATCTTCGATCTGCCTCCTTCTTTTTTCTGCCCTCAGTATGCGCCTTTATGAGTCCTATAGAACGGACTTTGTCACACCAAAAGAAGACGGATCGCCGGCGCGCCTTCCCGGATATTCCTGCATAAAAAAGCCCCTTCCAAAGCGGATCCGCCAATCGGGGATCCGCCCTGAAAGGGACGGTATGGTTTTGGAAAATACCGGTATTTATTTGCCGCTGTCGCCGTAATTGGAAAGCACCCGGGCGCTGGGATCGTCTACATTGCAGCCCTCCCATTCCTTATTGGGCATCCAGAAATCCGGCACCATTTTTGCCTGTCCGGGATAATATTTTTCAAAGATCTCCCGGTACAGCAGGCTTTCCTTCGTAAAAGGCTGTGCAAAATCGTATTTTTTCCGCAGCGTCTCATATTCTTCATCGGAATAAAAGGCGTTCGCGTACTCCTTTAAATCGTCCACCATGCTGTGGCCCACCGCGTCGGAAAAGGCGGCTTTTTCGCGCCACAGAATGTTCTCCGGCAAAATCCCGTCCTTCTCAAAGGCCTTGCGGAGCAGATATTTCCCTTTGCCGTAGGTATTCATCTTTTTGGCCGGATCAATGGACATCACATAGCGCACAAAATCCAGATCCCCAAAGGGCACCCGCGCCTCCAGACTGTTGGCGGCCAGACAACGGTCCGCCCGCAGCACGTCGTAGCAATACAGCTCCCGCAGCCGTTTCGCCGCCTCCTGCTGAAACGCTTCCGCGCTGGGCGCAAAATCCGTATATTTGTATCCGAACAGCTCGTCGGAGATTTCGCCGGTCAACAGCACCTTCAGATCCGTATTCTCATGGATCGCCTTACAGACCAGGTACATTCCCATGCTGGCGCGTATGGTCGTAATATCGTATGTAGCCAGCGCCTCGATCACCGTTTCCAGATAGCCTAGCACCTGCTCCTTTGTCATAATGACTTCCGTGTGCCTTGCGCCGATATAATCCGCCACCTCTTTGGCGTATTTTAAGTCAATGGCATCCACGTCCATCCCGATGGCGAAGGTCCGGATCGGCCGCTTTAACAGGTTTGCGGCGATTGCGCACACAAGGCTGGAATCCAGTCCGCCGGAAAGCAGAAAGCCCAGCGGGGCGTCCGCGTCCAGACGTTTTTTTACGCCCTCCACCAGCTTATCGTGTATGTTCTTTGTGATCGTTTCCAGGTCGCTGTGGACATAGCCGTGCACCCTGGAAATATCTTCATACTGCACAAATTCCCCGTCGCAGTAATAATAGCCGGGCGGGAAGGGACGCACCTCGTCCACCCAGCCTGCCAGACTTTTGGCTTCGCTGGCAAAGGCGATCTTTTTGCTCTTCGAATATCCGTAAAACAGCGGACGGATCCCGATGGGATCCCGGGCCGCCAGCAGTTTATCCGTTTTCGCATCGTAGATCACACAGGCGTATTCCGCGTCCAGATGAGAAAACATTTCCGTCCCGTACTCCTCGTATAAGGGCAGCAGAACCTCGCAGTCGGAGCCGCTCTTAAAGGCAAACCCTCTCTCCTCCAGCTCCTTTTTGATCGTCCGGAACCCATAAATCTCCCCGTTGCAGACCACCCAGCTGCCGTCTCTTTCAAAAGGCTGCATGCCGTCCGGCGTCAGTCCCATGATGGCAAGCCTGGCAAACCCCAGATATCCAAAGTCGGTCTCCACCACCTGCATGGCGTCCGGGCCGCGCTTCTTTGTCTTTTCCAGATACTCCTGCATTTTTTCTTTGGTGACATCTTTTCCCGCATAGCACATGATCGAACACATCTTTCATATCCTCCTGTCTGTAAGACATTAAAATAGCAGCCATTTGTCCATATAAGAATAGGACGAATAGCTGCTTTATCCGCGGTGCCACCTAACTTGCCGCACGTCCTTGTGCGACCCCTTTTTCGCGTTCCCATGAAACGCTATCCCGTTAACGTGGGATCCCGGCTCCCCTACTCGGAAACAAGGCCGGCATCCCATGGCCTCTCCTTTTGGTTCGCGGCTCGGAAGTGTTCTTTCATGTGCCCGCCGCACAGGACTTCCACCGCCGCCTGCTCTCTGGATCGGATCGACACATTACTTTTCTTCGTCATCGCCTTTGATCTTTTAACAAGATAGCACAATGGCGTGTCCTTGTCAAGCGGTTTTTACAGGCAAAAACGGAGGGCTGTCAGGAAAGGATGCGGCTGATCCGCCACTTCTGGCTGTCCATATTGTACCGGACCTCCACGATCCGCTGCCGGTCATACATCTCCACGGCGCAGATATACTGCTTCTCCCGCAGGCCGACAAAATGCCCTTCTCCCTGTTCGATGACCCGCTCCACCCGGACGGTCTCCACCGTGTGCTCCTTCGTCTCATACCGGAAACGCAGCGGGCTGATTCTTCCGTTTGTGTCCATCGCGCAGAACATCTGCACCGGTATATTGACGTAATAGACGCTTCCGTTCCTCCCTACCCGGGATCCGCCTCCCATACCCTTCACCTCTTTTCGAACGTATGTTTGTTTTTATATCTTATCAAACATCCGTTCTTCTGTAAAGAGGGAAACGCTGGAGACAGAGAAAAAATCTTCCTCAAAAACGGGAAGCGCTGTCTGCGCTTCCCGTCTGAATCTCATAGGCGTTATTTTTTCTGGAGAAAATCCGGAATCTTCAGGGAAGTCTCCTCCACCTGACTGCGGATTTTTGTGGGCGGCTTCTGAAGACCGGCCAGATTGGGCCGCTGCCCCTCCGTATGGGTCCCCTGTGTGAGAGGATTCGCATGCGCCTTTAACGTGGGCGTCCCGGATACGTTTACGGTGGTCTTCATATTCGGCATCCCGTTTAAGACCGGCTTCTTCGCAAAGGAAGAGGTACCAAACCGGGAAGCCGGCGCCTCGTCGATCCCGGTGGCAATCACCGTAACGCGGCAGGAATCCGTCTTTGTTTCATCGTACATCGCGCCGAAGATGATGTTCACATCGTCTCCCGTAAGCTCTCTCACATAATCCACGGCATCGGAAGCGTCGAACATGGAGATATCGCCGGAAATATTCACGATAATATCGGTGGCGCCGGAGATGGTGGTCTCCAAAAGCGGGCTCTCTACCGCCTCTTTCACCGCCTGTACCGCCTTATCCTCACCGGCTCCTTCCCCGATGCCGATATGCGCGATTCCCTTGTCGCGCATGACCGTCTGCACATCGGCGAAATCCAGATTGATCACGGCGGGGACATTGATCAGATCCGTAATGCCCGAAACCGCCTGCTGAAGCACCTCGTCGGCTTTCATCAGCGCCTGCGGCATACTGGTCCGTTTATCTACGATTTCAAGGATCTTGTCATTGGGGATTACGATCAGCGTATCCACGCTCTCCCGCAGCTTTTCGATCCCGGACAGCGCGTTGTTCATACGGGTCTTGGCCTCGAAACGAAACGGCTTTGTCACAACCCCCACCGTCAGGATCCCTTTGTCCTTGGCCAGCTTGGCTACCACAGGCGCGGCGCCGGTACCGGTACCTCCGCCCATGCCGCAGGTTACAAAGACCATATCCGCACCTTCCAGATGCTTTTCAATCTCCTCTGAGCTTTCGATCGCCGCCTGTTCGCCGATCTCCGGCTTGGCGCCGGCGCCCAGTCCCTTTGTGAGCTTCTCGCCGATCTGAATCAGCTCTTTGGCCTTACAAAGCTGTAACGCCTGTTTATCTGTATTGGCGCCGATGAATTCCACGCCGCTGATCTGTTCTGTTATCATTCTATTTACAGCATTGTTGCCCGCGCCTCCAACGCCGATCACAATGATCTTGGCCGCGGACTCTGCTTCGTTTACTTTGATCTCCAGCAAGGCTGTTACCTCCTCTTTCCCGATATAACTCCACACTTCCTATCATATAATTATTTTTCTGAATACGCAACATCTTTTTTTATTTTTTCTTTCGCTTCAGGGAGAGAATTTTACAAATTTCCCATAGTCTTTTATGGTCGCGGTAACCCATCCCGCTTCCCCGGTTTCGTCAAAATGATAGTTAAGTCCGATCTCCAGACCCACCGGCGTATAAAAAGCGACTCCCTGCTCTGATTCCAAAAACCGGCGGCACATTTTCTCATCCCAGCCGAATTTTTCCAGGCTGTTTCCATTCTGTATGCGGTCCTGCCGCAAAAAAGCATCGGCCAGCTCATCGGTATAATGGATCATGTCAGAATGGGCGATTTCTTTCCCGGAGGCAAGATCCAGATTCAGATCCCGCAAAATGACTCTGTCATCGCCCGACGCAGCATCCTCGTCCCAAAATGAGAGGGCGTCCCCAAAGACGATGCTGATGAATTTCTCATCCATATAAGTGACATAGGCGGCGGTGATGACGCTGCAGGAGTCGTAATCTCCCGTCTTTTGATCGCCCCGGTACATCGTCTCGTATTCTCTGGCGCAGGTTTCAATCAGCCGGTTGATCTCGTCAAAATCCCTGTCCTCGCCCTCCAGCTGCGGCCAGCAGGCGGCGTAAGAGGCGTGGCTTTCCTCCCTTTCGTCTTCATAGACGTCCCAATCCACACGATAGGAAAGATCATAACGGATCGCATCCGCCAGCTCCTTATAGTATTCGTCCTCCGGCGACGGCTGGTACATCTGCCACGCTTCGTCCGTTTCCGAATCGGACATTTCCTGCGTCAGCCCGTTCTGCTTTGGATCAGACGAAGGGGGCCGTTTGGATAATCCCGTTACGATCAGAACGATGGCAAGGATCAGAAGGCACAAAAAAATCACGCTTCCGATTCCCGCCGCGATCAGAAAGGTCCTGTTTTTGACCGGAGAGACGCGCGATTCTTTTTGGGGCTGCGCAGACGGCAGCTCCTCTGTTTCCGGTTCGTCCGGCGCGCCGCAGAGGGTACAGATCCCATCCTGTATCGGGCCGCCGCATTTTTTACAATTGTGAGAAATCTCCTGGTTTTCCATTTTTCTCCCTATGCCGCCGACCGGCGGTGCCAATTCTGTCTTTTATTTCCGGAAGGTCACTTCGCTGTAATACTCCAGAATACACTGGCGCATCAGGGTAAGCGCCGCTGAAACCGCGGACTCCCGGATTTTCTCTCTGCCGCCGTTGAAACGATATTCCTTCACCGTCGTTTTTTTGCAGACGCAGCATCCGATATAGACAAGACCCACCGGTTTTTCCGGCGTGCCCCCATCCGGCCCCGCCAGACCCGTGACGGATACCGTCACATCGGACTTGGTGACCAGCGCGGCCTTTGCCGCCATTTCTTCCGCCACCTGCGCGCTGACAGCGCCATTCTTGTGCAGGGTCCCTTTCTTGACGCCCAGCACTCTTCTCTTTGCCTTGTTGGAATAGGTGACGTATCCGGACTTAAAGACCTCGGATACGCCGGGGACGTTGATCAGCCGGGCCGCAAGCAGTCCGCCGGTGCAGGATTCCACCGTAGAAACCGTCAGGTGATTGGCCAGCAGAAGCTCTACCACCGCCCTCTCCAGGGTCACCTTCGGATCCGTCGTATAGATGTGCATACCAAACCGGGTTTTTAATTCCTTGACCAACGGCTTGACCATCTTCTCGCCTTCCCGTTCATCGGCGCAGCGCGCCGTCACCCGCAGATGCACTTCCCCGGGTTTTGCATAAGGCGCAACCGTCGGATTGGTCTGACGGTCGATGAGATCCTGTATCATGGAAGCGGCCTTGCTCTCTCCCATACCGCAGATTTTCACCGTGCGGGTATAGAGCGTGCCGCCGTCCAGCTTCGCCAGATAGGGGCGGATCCGCTCTTCAAACATGGGCCGAAGCTCATTGGGCGGCCCGGGCAGCAGGATCACGCGTTTCCCGTTCTTTTCCAGAATCAGCCCGGGCGCCGTCCCGTTGTCGTTGTCAATTACGATGGCGCCCTGGGGCACCAGCGCCTGCTTTTTGTTGTTTTCTGTCATCTGCGTCCCCATTTTCTGAAAATAGGACTCGACCCGCTCCAGGCTGTGCGGATCCATCACCAGAGACATCTTCAGGACATCGGCTGTTGTTTCCTTGGTCAGATCATCCGTGGTAGGGCCGAGTCCTCCGGACAAAATAACAATGTCGGAGCGTTCCAGGGCGGTGCACAGCGCGGCCCGCAGACGGACCACATTGTCTCCCACCACGCTCTGATAATAGCAGGACAGTCCCAGCCCCGCGCACTGCTCCGCCAGATAGGCGGCGTTGGTATTGACAATATTGCCCAGCAGAATCTCCGTTCCTACGGATATCAGTTCCACGATCATAACAGCCTCCCTGCGCGCCGTCAGTGTTGCTCCGCGAGCACGTCTTTATTTTTCACAATATAATCTGCCAGTGAGATCACGGTCAGAATCAGCGCGATCCACATAACGATCTGCGTCAAAAGAGAAAGCGGCGCAATGTCCGCGATCATCAGACAGACCATAAGCATTTGAAAGGTGGTCTTAAATTTGCCCCAATAGCTGGCCGCGATCACCTTTCCGTTGTCGGACGCCACCAGCCGGAACCCGCTGATGATAAATTCGCGGCTGATGATCACGATGGCCATCCAGGCGGCCAGATGCTGTTTTGCCACCAGACAGATCAGCGCGCTGCAGACCAGCAGCTTATCCGCCAGCGGATCCATGAACTTTCCAAAATTGGTCACCAGATCATATTTGCGGGCAATATACCCGTCCAGAAGATCCGTCAGGCTGGCGGCGATAAAGATCCCCAACGCAATCCATTTGCCCGCGCTGCCGCCTGCCTGCGTCAGCAGGAAAAAAACGAAAAAGGGAATCATGATCACACGCGCGATGGTGAGTTTATTCGGTAAATTCATCTTCCAATTCTCCTATCAGATCATATTCGTAAGAACCGGTAACGCGTACCCGGACAAAATCGCCGGTCAGCAGTTCCCGCTGCGTATGGATGAACAGATAGCCGTCCACCTGGGGCGCGTCCCGATAGGTCCGCGCAAGATAGGCGTCCTCGTCCGCCACTTTTCCTTCCACCATGGCCTCCATACACTGTCCGACAAAATCCTTCGCCTTTTGGAAGGCGACCTTTTGCTGCGCCTCCATAATCTCCGCCTGACGGGCCAGCTTGATTTCTTCCTCTACCTGCTGCGGCATGGCGGCCGCCGGCGTGCCCTCTTCCTGCGAATAGGGAAACACCCCCAGCCGGTCAAAGCCCATCCGTTTCACAAAGCGCAGCGTTTCCTGATGATCCTCCTGCGTTTCGCCGGGAAAACCCGAAATCAGCGTCGTGCGCAGGCAAATATCCGGAATACGGTCGCGCAGCCGCCGGATCATTTCCTCCAGCTGCCGCCTTCTGGTGCGCCGTCCCATCGCCTTTAAGATCCGGTCGGATGCGTGCTGAATCGGAATATCCAGGTAATGACAGACTTTCTCTTCCGTTTCTATCGCATCGATCAGATCGTCGGTGATCTCTTCAGGATAACAGTATAACAGTCGGATCCAGACGATTCCCTCGATTTTGGCGAGCCTGTGTAAAAGCTCCGCCAGCTTTTTTTCTCCGTAAAGATCGACGCCGTAGAGCGTGGTTTCCTGCGCGACCAGGATCAGCTCCTTCACGCCGCCCTGCGCCAGCGCGTCCGCCTGACGGACCAGGTCCTCCATGGGAACGGAACGGTAGCTTCCCCGTACGGAAGGAATCACGCAATATGTACAATGCTTGTTGCAGCCTTCCGCGATCTTTAAATAGGCGTAATGACCGCCCGTGGTGACACTCTGTGAAATCCCGCGCATACAGGGACGGTCAATGTCCTCCATCGCGTCCCGGGCATGTCCCTGACAGACGCTGTCTATCGTCTCTGCAATCCGGTCGATGGCCGTGGTCCCCACAACGGCGTCCACCTCCGGAATCTCCCGGTGGATCTCGTCGCGGTAACGCTGTGCCAGACAGCCGCAGACAATCAGCGCCTTTAACCGGCCCTCGTTTTTCTGCTGTGCAAACTGCAGGATGGTATTGATGCTCTCTTCCTTGGCGTCGCCGATAAAACAACAGCTGTTGACAATCACGACGTCTGCGTTTTCTTCGTCATCCGTAAACGTATGGCCTTTTTTTACCAGCTGGCCGATCATCATCTCCGAATCCACCAGATTCTTATCACAGCCGAGGGAAACAAATAAAATCTGCATAAAACGTCCTCTTATGCCTCTTTTTCTTCCTCTTCGCCCAAAATGCGGATCTTTCCCTGCTCCAGCTCCTCTATGGCGATGGACAGGGGCTTTTCGCCCTCCCGTGCCTTCACCATCGGCTCATGTCCCGCAATGATCTGCCTGGCGCGCTTGGAGGTGGCCATTACGATGGAATAACGGCTGTTGACAATCTTCTCCTCGCCGGGCTCCACCTCGCTGTTTACCACCTTCATCAAATCAGAATAAGACGGATGCAACATTATTTTTCTCCTTTCACAAGAGCCTGCAGCTCTCCCTTCAATTGATTGATAAATTCTTTGTTACAGCCGGGCCGCAGATGCGCCGCCCGGACAATTTCATGGATCTGTTCCATACAGGCGTCCAGATCGTCGTTGACCACAATGAAATCATACGCCTCGATTCCTTCCGCCTCCTGGGCCGCTCTTTGCAGCCGGGCGCGGATCACATCCGGCGTCTCTGTGCCGCGTTTGCCAAGCCGCGCCTGAAGTTCCTGTATGGAAGGGGGCATCACGAACAGCAGCAGCGAATTCGGATACCGTTCCCGGATTTTCAGGGCGCCCTGGATCTCGATCTCCAGCACCACGTCCTTGCCCTGCTCCAGCTGGTTTTCCACCCACTCTCTGGGCGTCCCGTAATAGTTGCCGCAGTAAACGGCGTGCTCTATCAGGCCGTCCCGGGCCAGCGTCTCTTCAAAGGTCGGGCGGTCCACAAAAAAATATGAGACGCCGTCGGTCTCTCCCGCCCGTTTGCCGCGCGTCGTCATAGAAATGGACAGCGCGTAATTCTCATATTTTGAAACGAGCCGTTTCATCAAAGTCCCTTTTCCGGCCCCGGAAAACCCGGATACCACGATCAGGATCCCTTCATGCTTCATCCGTTTCCTCCTCCCTGCCGCCCGGGCCCTTCGTCTCTCTGCCCTGTGTCCGGGCGCAGATCGTTTCCGGAAGCAGGGCGGACAGAATGATCCTGCTGTCCTCCATGACAAGCACCGCCTTGGTCCGGCGCCCCTGGGTGGCATCCACCGCCGTCCCGGTCTCCTTTGCCCGCTGTACCAGCCGCTTGACCGGCGCGGACTCGGGACTGACCACCGCGATGATCTTATCCGTATTCACAATATTCCCAAATCCGATATGAATAAACTGACTCAAGGCTTTCCTCACTCAATATTCTGGATCTGCTCGCGCACTTTTTCGATAAGCGTCTTTAAATCGATCCCCCTGTCCGATATGGAAAGGTCCGTGGTCTTGGACAGGATCGTATTGGCCTCCCGGTTCATCTCCTGCGCCACAAAGTCCAGTCTGCGCCCGACTCCCTCGCCATTCTCCAGCGCCTGTTTCATGGAGTTGATGTGGCTTTTGAGCCGGACGATTTCCTCATCCACACATACCTTGTCTGCAAAAACGGCAACCTCCGTCAGAAGCCTTCCTTCGTCCGCCTGGACGTCGCCAAGCAGCTCCTTCACACGCTCGCTCAGCCTCTGCCGGTATTCCGTTACAATCTGGGGCGACCGCTCCTCGATAAACGCCACATGCGCGCCCAGCTCATCCAGCTTACCGTCCAGATCCGCCTTTAAATGCTCGCCTTCCCGCATCCTGGCTGCGGTCAGTTCCCCGGCCGCTCCCCGCAGCGCCTTTTCCAACGTCTTCCAGGTCCCCTCTTCGTCCTCCTGGGTCTCTTCCATGGAAAAAACCTCCGGATAGCGGGAGAGCACGGACAAAGACACATCTTCCTCCAGATCAAAATCCTGCGCCATCTGCCGCAGATATTCCAGATACTTTGCCGCCGCATCCTTGTTGTAGCGAATATGGACCGTTTCAGGGCCCACATCCTCGCAGGTGATAAAGATATCCACCTTGCCGCGCTGCAGGTATTCCTTCAGCACGCTGCGGATGGACGATTCGAACAGATTCAGCCGCTTTGGCATCTTCAGATTCACGTCCAGATACCTGTGATTTACAGATTTTATCTCAACGGTAAATTTACGATCGTCTTCGCAGATTTCGCATCTGCCGAAGCCTGTCATACTCTTTATCATCCGCTCTCCTATCCGCGCCCAAAGACGCCCTATTATCTTTTTTATTATAAAGTAACGCTTTCTTTCCGTCAAGTCTTCTGTTATACTATTCATAATACCCCAACCGGGGACTGAGAAAGGAAAGCGGCTGCCGCTTCATGGCGCGCAGCACCAGGATCCCATATGGCATTCGACGGCATTACCATCGCCAATCTGGCGCGTGATTTTAACAAACTGCTTCTCAACGGCCGGCTGGTCAAAATCGCCCAGCCGGAAGTGGACGAACTTCTTTTGACCATAAAACCCGACGAAAAACAGTGCCAAAAAAACGGCTGTGACAGTTCCGGGCAGCTGCGCCTGTGCATTTCCGCCAGCGCCTCCCTGCCTCTGATCTATCTGATAGACCAGAACAAACCGGGGCCGCTTTCGGCCCCCAGCTTCTGTATGCTTTTACGCAAGCATCTGCAAAACGGCCGGATCGTTTCCATCCGCCAGCCCGGCCTGGAGCGCGTCCTTTTGTTTGAAATCGAGCATCTGGATGAAATGGGCGATCTGAAGAAAAAGAAGCTGATCGTGGAGATCATGGGCAAGCACAGCAATATTATTTTCTGCGACGAAGACAACCGGATCATCGACAGCATCAAGCATGTCTCCGCCCTTGTCAGTTCGGTTCGGGAGGTCCTTCCGGGAAAACCCTGGTTCATCGTACAGACGACGGATAAGGCCGACCCGCTCTCCCTGAGCCGCTCCGAATTTATGGAACGGATCTTTTCCCGCCCCCAGGAGTGCTACAAAGCGCTTTATACCTCCTGCACGGGGCTTTCCCCCGCCGTGGCCACAGAAATCTGCCATCGCGGCGGAGTCGATTCCTGCCGCAGCGCCATAGAGGCCAACGACGACCAGAAGGAATCCCTCTGGCAGGCGTTTTCCAAGGTGATGGACGACGTCCGGCAAAACAGATTTTCCCCCTGCATCGTCTACGAGAACCAGGCGCCGGCAGAATATGCCGCGCTGACGCTGACCTCCTATCCGGCCGCGCAGCGCAAGGACTATGCGGACATCTCCGTTCTGCTGGCCGATTACTACGAAGAGAAGAACCGGATCTCCCGGATCCGGCAGCGGTCCGCCGATCTGCGCCGGATCGTGGCAACGGCGCTGGAACGCAACGTCAAAAAATATGACCTGCAGCAAAAACAGATCAAAGATACGCAAAACCGCCAGCGCTACCGCGTCTACGGAGAACTGCTCAACACATACGGATACAGCTGCCCGCCCGGCGCGGCGTCCCTGTCGGTCACGGATTTTTATTCCGGAAAGCCGGTCACGATCCCGCTGGATCCGCTGCTTTCCCCGGGGGAAAACGCAAAGCGGTATTTTGAAAAGTACAAAAAGCAGAAACGGACCTGCGAAGCCCTCACCCGGCTCACCCAGGAGGTACAGGAACAGATCCGCTATCTGGAATCCATCGCCACCGCGCTGGATATTGCGCAAAAGGAAGAGGACCTTGTCCAGATCAAAGAAGAACTGATCGAATCCGGTTATCTGCGGCGAAAAGGCGCCGCAAAAAAACCCCGGATCACCAGCCGCCCTTTTCACTATATCAGCAGCGACGGGTTTCATATGTATGTCGGCAAAAACAACCTGCAAAACGAGGAACTGACCTTCCAGTTTGCCTCCGGGAACGACTGGTGGTTCCACGCGAAGGATATGCCGGGCTCCCATGTCATCGTCAAATGCGAGGGCCGCGATCTGCCGGATGCCACCTATGAGGAGGCGGCGAGGCTGGCCGCCCACTATTCCCGCGGACAGTCCCTGGACAAAGTGGAGGTGGACTATGTCCAACGGCGTCAGGTCAAAAAGGTGCCCGGCGCCAAACCGGGATTTGTCATCTATCACACCAACTACTCCATGCGGATCGGCACCGATATCTCGGGCATCCGCCTGGCAGAGCCAAACGAATCGCTCCCGCATGAAAAGAGGGTGTCCCCCTTATGAAATCCGAACCCTTCTCATAAGAAACACCCTCTGCGCGCTCATCCCGCTATTTTTTCTTAGTTTGCCTTCTGGGAAAACAAACTCTTCACATGGTCGATCTCTTCCTGGGTCGCCTTGCTGGCGGGCACATAATACGCCTTTTCCCTCGCGATCTGATACAGCTCCTCCTGAGACTGTTCACAGGCGTTGCGGAACTGTTTCAGAGTCGTCTTTAACTCCTGGTTTTCCGTCTGGGGAATCATCTCGCCAAACCGCATCAGTTCTCCGTTGATGCCGGTGAGCGTATCCGCCACCATTGTCTTTTCTTCGATCATACTGTCTCCCTTCCGCCTTTTGGGCTACTGCAAAAATTTCATCAGGGTCTGTTTGTTCTCCATTGCGGATTTCGCCCCTTTTTCAAAGAACTGCTTTACTTTGGCATCCTTGGCGCAGCTGGCGTACTCCTGCATTTTACAATGCGTCGTGTCGTACCCGCCGATCAGGTGCCGGAGATTCTGCAATTCCAATTCCGATAAATTTGCCATTTTCTGCCTCCTTTTCGTCGTTTTTTATTACGTTTACAGTATGCTTAAAGCCGGCAGGTTTTATACAGGCCGTTTGGGTTTTTACCCGTTTGCCGCTTTTAGCCGCGCCTCATCGTAGGGAATCAGAACCTCCACATATCCGGCGGCATAGGGGGCGATCTCATAGGGCGGCAGGTAAAATACGATCCCCTCGTCAGAAAAATAATAATCCGCCTTCTTCATATCGTAGGTCTTGATCTGTTCCGCCGCATCTTCATAAAATCCCCTATCCCGATCCTGCGAAATCAGCGCCGCGAAACGGGCGCGCAGCAGCTTATCCCAATCTTCGCGCGTCAGGCCGGTCATCTGCTCCAGTGTAACAGGCTGCCCGTCCTGTATGCGAAAGACGTGTCCTTCCCGATAAGGCATCCCGTGCGCGCCGCCTTCATATAAATAGGAATCCTGCAGCACGCTCAAATACCCCGCCTTTTCTTTGACAGAGGTCACTTCATAATCCTCGCTCCAGGGGCCCGGCCACCCGATGTCGCGGCTTTCCCGATACACCTCCAGCGCGGACTGCCGCATGGAATCCTCCTGCGTTTCATACTCCTCTGCCTTGCCGCTTGCCCACTCTTCAAAATAGCGGTTGATGGCCGACACCCCTTCCTGGCGCCCCAGAAAGTGCGGATAAGACAATCTGGTCTGAAAGATCACGGTGCCGTCATCCGCCGTGTACTGCCGGTCATAGGAATAAATCTCGTAGCTGAGTTCATCCGTCACCTGATTCTCCGGACGTCCTGTCTGGTTTTGCGGGCTTTCCTCCCATTTTGCCGACGGATTTTGCGTTTCCTGTTCCTGCTCTTTTAAGTCCGTTCCCATGGGTTCCTCCGTGGATTCTTCCATGGATTCTTCCATGGATTCCTCCATGGAAGAATCCGTGGGAGGCGGATCCACGGTGCTCTTGATACAGCCCGTCCAAAAAAATGCGAGCAGGCAGCACAGCGCTGCCGTATATCCTCTGTTTGGAGTCCGCTTCATACCTGTCCCTCTCTTTCCCGGAAAAGTCCTTTTTATACAAAGCGTTCCCGATTTATGCAAAAATATACGCCGGGATCCAAAAAGATCCCGGCGTATCCGAACCCTCTTTTATTTTGCTGCCAAATCCCAGATCGTCATCTCCCGATCAGCCAGTCGTACATCTCCTGATATTTTCTCGCGGAAACAAACCAGGAAAAGTCCGCCGCCATACCGCGGTCCACGATCTTGTTCCATTCCCGTTTCCGGTCATAGTAAATCTGCTCCGCATAGCGGATGGTGCCCAGCATCTCATGGGCGTTGTAATTACAGAAGGAAAATCCGGTTCCGGTCCCTTCGTATTCGTTGTACGGCTGCACCGTATCCTTCAGCCCGCCGGTCTCCCGTACGATGGGCACGGTGCCGTATCGAAGGCTCATCAGCTGGCTCAGTCCGCAGGGCTCGAACAGGGACGGCATCAAAAATGCGTCGCTGGCCGCATAGATCTTATGGGACAGCTCCTCCGAATAATAGATCTGGGCGGAAACCTTGCCGCCGTATTTCCAGGCGAAATGACGGAACATATTTTCATAACGCTCCTCGCCGGTCCCCAGCACCACGATCTGCACGTTATCCTGACACAGCTCATCCATCACATAGGCGATCAGGTCGAATCCCTTCTGGTCGGTCAGACGGGATACGATGCCGATCATCATCGTCCGGTCGTCCCTCCACAATCCGAGCTCTTCCTGCAGCGCCCGTTTGTTCTTCACCTTTTCCTTGCGGAAATTCACCGCGTTATAGGGGCTGACGATGTAACGGTCCTTATCCGGACTGAATTCATCGTAATCGATCCCGTTTACAATACCGCGCAGATCATGTTCCCTCGCCCGCAGCAGGCCGTCCAGCCCTTCGCCGTAAAAGGCGGTCTTAATCTCCCGGGCATAGGTTTCGCTCACCGTGGTGATCGCGTCCGCATAGACCAGCCCGCCCTTTAGGATATTGGCGTCCTTATACGCTTCCAGCTTATCCGGCGTGAAATAATACTCCGGCAGCCCCGTGATGTCCCGCACCTCTTTGATGCTCCATTTCCCCTGGAATTTCAGGTTGTGAATGGTCATCACGGTCTTGATCCCCCAGTAGAACTCTCCGCGGCTGAAACGCTCATGCAGATAGACGGGAATCAGCCCCGTCTGCCAGTCGTGGCAGTGAATCAGATCCGGCTTAAAGCCGATCACCGGAAGGATAGAGAGTACCGCCTTGGAAAAATAAGCGAATTTTTCGATCTCAAACAGCGCGTTGTCGCAGTACGGTTTGAACCCGTTGAAATAATATTCGTTGTCGATAAAATAATATTTGATGCCGTTGTACTCCGCTTCCAGGATCCCCACATATTCGTTCTTCCAGTTGAAATCCATGTAAAAATGATCCCGGTAACGGAGCATATCCTTTTTATTCTGATGCATGCAGTTGTATTTGGGCAATACCACCCGCACATCATAATATTCTCTGTCGATACATTTCGGCAGCGAACCCACCACATCAGCAAGACCGCCGGTCTTAATGAAGGGCACCCCCTCCGACGCCACAAACAAAATGTTCTTCATGTCGTATCCTCCCATGCAGATATTGGAAATCCAGTCCTTCTCTGATACGATTATACACTATTTTGGCATCGAATGAAAGTGTTTTTTCACTCTTTATACTGGAGCCGGATCTTATCCGCAATGAGCGCGATAAACTCGGAATTGGTGGGTTTTCCCTTTCCCGTATTGATCGTATACCCAAACAGTGCGTCCAGCGTTTCCATCCTTCCCCGGTTCCAGGCCACCTCGATGGCATGGCGGATTGCCCGTTCCACGCGGCTGGAGGTGGTCTGATATTTCATCGCAATGGTCGGATACAGCGTTTTGGTGATGGCGCCCAGTATTTCCATGTCGTTGACGGACATCTGGATGGCGTCCCGCAGATATTGATAGCCCTTGATATGGGCGGGAACGCCGATCTCATGGATCATATCGGTCACATCCTTTTCCAGGTTGCGGGCCGCATAAGGGCGCGCCGGTTCGTCTTTCTTTCCCGCCTCCTCTTCCCGATCCGGCCTGCCTGCGGCGGGCACCGTAATCATGATCTGGAATTCTCTATTGTTTTTCATCAGATCCGTCAGAATCTGCACCACTCTTTCGCTCTCTTTTCCGGCTGTCACGCTAAGCTGTTCCATGATTTTCCTCCATTTGGATTTTTGCCTGTCTGCTGTCGAAAATCTGTGGGATCCGACCGCAATTCTCTTTGTTAACAGGCACATTATAGCCCCTGACAGGTAAACCATGCAAGAAAATGGTATCGGTAAAAAGCGCGCAAATATGCCTTTTTTCGAGCCTTTTTACCGGAAAACGACAGGTTTTTTCTCGAATATACGCGAATTCTATCGATTTTTCGTCTCTTTCGCATCCTTACTGCGAAAGCATGTTCTCGATAAAGATCCCGTAGCCTCTGGCGGGATCGTTGACCAGTACGTGCGTGACGGCGCCGATGAGTTTCCCGTCCTGCAGGATGGGTGAGCCGGACATTCCCTGCACGATGCCCCCGGTCTTTTCCAAAAGCTCCGGATCGGTCACCAAAAGCTCCAGGCCCCGGTTCACGTTATCATGATCCAGATGGATCTGACGGATCTCGATATCAAAAAGCCGTGGCGTCGTTTCGCCGTCCACGCAGCACAGAATCTGCGCCGGTCCGATCTTGACTTCCTGTTTTAATCCGATGGGCAGCGCCTCCGCCCGGATACTGTCCGCGGCGTCGTCGTTTAGGACGCCGAAGATCCCGCCTGCCGAGTTCACCCGGATGGTTCCTATTTTATTGTCCGGATTGTAGTCGATGATACCGGTCAGTTCTCCCGGGCTTCCGCCTTCCCCCTTTTTTACCGCCACGATTTCCGTTTTGTACAGGCTGCCGCTTTTGACATCCATTAACATCGTCGTATCAATATCGTTGATGCCGTGCCCCAGCGCGCCGAATTCCCGGTTCTGATCCAGATACGTCATGGTTCCGACCCCCTGGGCGTTGTCCCGGATCCAGATTCCCAGCTTATATTCTCCCTCTACATTCTGTTCCGGCTTTACCTTCACATCAAACACCTCTTCGCCCCTGCGAATGGTGAGGACCATTTCCGCCCCATAAGTATCGGCAATTTTGTCCATCAGCTGCTGCTTGGATTCGATCTGTTCCCCGTCCGCTTCCAGAATGTAATCTCCTTCCTGCAGCAAATGCGCCGCCGGTTCCTTCCGGCTCCCGTTGATCCCTTCGAAGTCTCCCTGGGCGATTACAAGCACGCCGTCCGTTTTCACATAGATCCCGATGGGAACCCCCGCGGGGATCAGCATCTCGTCCGGAATGACCTCGACATCCACCGTCTTAAAAGGAAATACGCCAAACAGTTTGACATTCATCAAATAGCTCTGCGTCCGATTCGCCACAAGCGTCGTGGGTTCGTACAGATCGATCCTGAGAGATTCCTTCGTTTCCGTCTGTTTCACCTGCATGTCCGCCGCCGGGATCGCCTCTTGATCGTCTTGTTTTGGCAGATACACCTCTCCCCATGCCGGCACGTGAAAAGAAATCTGCTGCTGTACGCCCGCCTTGATCCGAATGGACGCGGGTATTTTCTCCCATGTATGAAAAAGCCAGCCGCCGGTCAGGACGGCTATGGCGGATATGCCGGCCAAATACAGCAGTCCCCTTTTTCTTATTCCCGTTTTCACCGCTTTCTCACATCCTTTCCTTCCTATTCCTGCAACGCCGTGTTTTTCAAAAACAAAAAAGAGGACATTGTCGCAATGTCCTCTTTAGTATGTTCTCTCCTATTTATTTTTCTCTGCCAATTCTTTCATTTCCCGGACGTTGGCCATCACATTTTCATTGAGTTCTACCGCTCCCGAAAGCCTTGCCAGTTCCTGTAAGCTTTCATCGGGATCCAATTGCCGGATGGTGGTCACCGTGGTGTCTTTTACCGCCTCTTTTTTAATATAAAAATGGGTGTCGGCCATGGCGGCGATCTGCGGCAGGTGCGTGATGCAGATGATCTGATGGGTCCTTCCCAAAATTCCCAGCTTTTCCGAGACCTTCCAGGCGGTCTTGCCGCTGATTCCCGCGTCTATTTCATCAAAAATGAAGGTCCCCACCGTCTCCTGGCGCGCCGTAACCGTTTTTAGCGCCAGCATGATACGGGAGAGCTCTCCGCCGCTGGCGACAGACGAAAGCGGTTTGACCGGTTCTCCCGGATTGGTGGAAATATAGAAGACCGCATCGTCCTGCCCGTCTGCGCTGCAGCTTTCCTTTTTTGTCAGGGAGACCTGAAAATCCACCTTTAAAAAATTCAGATCCGAAAGGGCCGTCTCCATATCCTTTGTAAACGCGTCGGCCGCCTTTTTACGCATAACGGACAATTCGCCGGCCAGGCTGTCCATTTCCTCCCGGGCCGACTGCAGCTCCCGGTTCTTTTCTAAAAGCCACGCGTCCTGATTTTCAAGCCGCTCTGCCTGTTCCTTTCGTTTCTCAGCGTAGGCCAGAATCTCCGAAACGGTTTTTCCGTATTTTTCTTTTAAACGATTCAGATAGTTTAACCGTTCCTGCGTCATTTGAAACGTCTGATCGTCAAATTCCATCGCGGTAAGATATTCCGAAACGCTTCTGTTAAAATCGTTGAGCAGACCGTCCACTTCGCTTAACTGACTGTAAAATTCTTCCAGATTTTCATCATACGGCAAAACGCCGGACAATTCCCGAAGCGCCCTTCCGATGGACTCTCCGGCGCCGTCTGCGGTTTCATAGCCGGTCAGGACGTGCACGGCGTCCAGGCTTTCTGCGATCCGTCTGCCGTTTGACATCCGCCAGTAGTCTTTCTCCAGCTGCTCATCCTCGCCCTCTGTCAGCATGGCCTCCTGGATCTCCCGGATTTCGTATTGCGCCAGGGAAAGCTCCCGCTTTCTCATGGCGGTGTCCATCTTGTTTTCATCAATCTGCCGCAGGATGGCATGATACCGCTGCCATGCCTTTCGCAGCCTGTCCTTTTTTTCGGAAAGCGCTGCTCCCGCATAATCGTCCAGGATCTCCAGATGCCGCCTGGTCTGCAAAAGCGCCTGGCTGTCCCGCTGGCCGTGGATGTCGATCAGCATCCCCGCCAGTTCCTGCAGCACTTTGGCGTTGACGGTCTCCGAATTGACGCGGCACAGGCTTTTGCCGGCCATGATCCTCCTCTGCAGGATCACCATATTTGCGTCCGTCGAAATTCCCAGTCGCTCCAGCGCCCCGTTCACCGCTTCCGTCGATTCAAAAACAAGCTCGATCAACGCGTATGGCGCTCCCGTCCGGATCATATCCCGATCCGCCTTGGCGCCCAGCGCCAGCGCTACGGATCCTAAGACCACCGACTTTCCGGCTCCTGTCTCTCCCGTCAGAATGTTGAGCCCGGGGCCGAAAAAGAGTTCCGTTTCCTCGATCAGCGCCAGGTTTTTCACATGTAAACTGATTAACACTTTGCGTTCCTTCTCCTCTATCAATCCCGTATCAGGTCTTCTATCTTACGCATCAGGGCCTTTGTCTCCTCCACGGAACGCACGGCCACCATAATCGTATCGTCTCCGGCAATACAGCCCACCACCTCCGGAAAGCGCATGGCGTCGACGGCCGCCGCCACCGCCATGGCCATTCCGGACACGGTCCTGAGCACCAGAATATTCTGGGCCATGTCCATGGAAACGAATCCGTCCCGCAGAATTCGGGAATATTTTCCGTCCAGTTCCTCCTCCTGCCGGATCAGCGCATACTTCTGCCGGCCGTTTTCTGCCGGCACCTTATAAAGCTGCATCTGACGGATATCCCGGGATATAGTGGCCTGGGTCACGGGAAATCCCGCTTCCCTGAGCTTGTCCGCCAGCTCCTCCTGGGTTTCGATCTCATATTCTTCGATCAGCTCCGCGATCTTTTCGTGTCTGCTCTGCTTCATTTTTTCCTTCTTTTCCGGATCCTTTTGCCTCACTCGCTCATCTTGCGGTGCAACACGTCCAGAAAATTCGCCTCCCCCAGCTTGATGATGGAAATGCTCTTTTGGCTCTTTGCGATCCGCACCTCGTCCCCCGGCTTTAACGCCACGTTCTGCCCCCCGTCAAAACAGACTTCCATGGGCTGTTCTTCTCTTCCCAACCGTTCGCGGATCCGGACGGCGATCTCATCCTCCGCCCGAAGCACCACGCTTCTGGTCTGCAGCGTATGGGCGCAGACCGGCGTCAGCAAAATCAGCTCCGCCCCGGGTTCTACGATCGGGCCGCCCGCCGACATATTATATCCGGTGGAGCCGGTAGGCGTGGCCAGAATGATCCCGTCCGCATGGTATTCCTTCAGCAGCCATCCGTTGACATAGATCTGAAAGTACAGCATCTGCAGCCGTCCGTTTCGGGTGATGGTAATATCATTGAGGGCACAGGTATCCGTCAAAATCCTGCCGCTGCGCCGCACCTGTCCGGAGAGCATCATCCGTTTCTCCACGTCATAGCTGCCGCTTACCAGCTTTTCCAGCGCCGGCTCCAAATTGCCCCGCTCCACCTCGGCCAGATACCCCAGCGTCCCAAGATTGATGCCAAGCACCGGAATCCCGCTGTCCACAGTGTCGGCGGCCACTCCCAGAAGCGTCCCGTCTCCCCCCAGCACCAGAATTCCGTCGGCGGTCTTATTTCCTTCTCCCAGAATCTCTTTCCATTGATTCTTTGAGGTTTCCCCCGCGTACACGCTGCAGGAGCAGCGCGACGATTCCAGATAGGACGCAATCCGGCGCGTAACCGCAAATTCAGGATCCTTTATCCGATTTGTGACAATAATAAAGTGCTTCATCTTCCCTTTTTTGCCTCATCTGTCCAGCGCTGCATGCGCCTCCTGGACTGTCCGGCCAATCTGCCCGCTCACTTCTTCCCGTCCGCTGATCCCCTGGTCGCTCTCCTGAATCTGACGCAGCATGCCTTCCGCTTCCGATTCGCTGTCCGGCAGGCCGGTACGTTCCGATCCTTCCTCTTTTTGAAGGAAAATCAGGTATTCGATATTGCCCTCCGGCCCTTTGATGGGAGAATAGGTCAGGCCCCGGACGGTAAAACCGGAAAGATCCGCGAAATCAAAAATCTTCTCTATGACCTCCCGGTGCACCGCGCTGTCCCTGACAACTCCTTTTTTACCCACTTTTTCCCGCCCCGCCTCAAACTGGGGCTTGATCAGACAGACCATCTTTGCCCCTTCCTTCAGAAGCTTTCGGGCGGGGATCAGGATCTTTGTCAGAGAAATAAAAGACACATCCACGGAAGCAAAATCCGGTGCCTCGTCTATCCGGTCCCGGGTCAGATAGCGGAAATTGGTCTTTTCCATACAGACGACCCGCGCATCGCTGCGCAAAGACCAGGCCAGCTGTCCCTGGCCCACGTCCACCGCATAGACCTTTGCAGCGCCGTTTTGCAGCATACAGTCGGTAAATCCGCCCGTGGAGGCTCCGATGTCCATACACACGCAGCCCTCCAGCCGGATTCCAAAGGCGTCCATGGCTTTTTCCAGCTTATAGCCGCCGCGGCTGACATATTTCATGCCGTCGTCCTTTACCGTAATGCGCACTTTTTGGGCATCGAACATGGCGCCGGCCTTATCCTCCCGCTGATCCTGCACAAAGACCTTTCCCGCCATAATGACCGCCCTGGCTTTTTCCCGGGACTGCGCCAGGCCAAGCTTTACCAAAAGCACATCCAAACGCTCTTTCATCCGTTTTCGATTTCCTTCATGATCTTCTCGTATATGGAATCCACATCGATTCCGATCTCCTTTTTCAGGATCTCCACATTCCCGTGCTCAACGTATTCGTCCGGCACATGGATCGACAACAGGCGAACCGGCAGCTTTTCTTCGTCGATCAGCGTCCGGATCTTCTCTCCCATACCGCCGCTTTCCACATTTTCCTCCAGGGAAACAATCAGGTCGTGATCGCAGGAAAGGAAGCGGATCATGTCCTTGTCAATGGGCTTTGCGAAACGGGCGTTTACCATGCTGCAGGGGATCTTTCTTTCTTTCAGGCGCTCGTACACCTCAAGCGCCGCTGCCACCATGCTGCCCAGCGCGAACAATACGATTCCGCTTTCCTTTTTCAGCATTTCGCTCTTTCCCATTTCGATGGGCGTCCGCATCTCCTGCAGCCCGTCAAAGGCCTCGCCTCTGGGATAACGGATCGCGATCGGTCCCGGAAAGCGATAGGCAAATTTCATCATATCGGAAAGCTCCCATTTGTTTTTGGGCGCCATGATGTGCATATTGGGGATAGAAGACAGATACGAAAGATCAAAAATACCCTGATGCGTCTCTCCGTCGCTTCCCACCAGCCCCGCCCGGTCGATGGCAAAGATCACCGGAAGATTCTGCAGGCATACGTCGTGCAGGATCTGATCATAGGCTCTTTGCAAAAACGAAGAATAAATGGCCACCACCGGATGCAGGCCGCCTACCGCCAGTCCGGCGGCAAAGGTCACCGCATGCTCCTCGGCGATTCCCACATCGAAAAAGCGCTCCGGATACATGCTCTTAAACCGCTTCAGGCCTGTCCCGTCGGGCATGGCCGCCGTCACCGCCACCACATCCGGCATACGCGCCGCCATTTTTACCATAACGGTGGAAAAAACATCGGTATAGTTCGCCTTGGTCCTTTTTTTGAGCGGAACGCCCGTGGCCACGTCAAAAGGCTCCGCCCCATGAAAGCGCGCCGGATGTTTTTCCGCCGGCCCGTAGCCCCGGCCCTTTTGCGTCAGCACATGGATCAGCACACAGTTTTTGCGGCGCTTCGCCTCATTGATCACGCGCACCAGCCCGTTTACGTCATGTCCGTCCACCGGGCCCAGATAGGTGATCCCGATATCCTCAAACCACATGCCCGGAATGACCAGCTGCTTCAAACTGTTCTTTGCCCGGCGCACGCCGGTTACGATTTCGTCCCCGTATTTGGTCTTGCGCAGCGTATTATAAATGCCGTCCTTGACGTCCAGATAGGCGTTGGAAGTCCGGATATTGTTCAGATATTTGGAAACGCCTCCCACATTTTCGGAAATGGACATATTGTTGTCGTTGAGAATGATAATAAAATTGGTTTCCATCCGCGCGGCGTTGTTTAACGCCTCGTATGCCATTCCTCCGGTAAGCGCGCCGTCCCCGATGACAGAAACAATGGTATTGCTCCCGCCCTCCAGATCCCTGGCTCTCACCAGGCCCAGACCTGCGGAGATGGAGGTGGAGCTGTGTCCCGTATCAAAACAGTCGCAGTCGCTTTCCTTTCGTTTGGGGAACCCGCTCATGCCGCCGTATTTGCGCAGCGTGTCAAAGCCCTCCCGTCTGCCGGTCAAAAGCTTATGGGTATAGGACTGATGCCCCACATCCCAGACGATCTTATCCTCCGGCAGCTGCAGCGAAAGATGCAGCGCCATGGTCAGCTCCACGGCGCCCAGGTTGGAACCCAGATGGCCGCCGGTCACGCTGATCTTTTCAATCAGAAAACGGCGGATTTCTTCCGCCAGCGCAGGATAATCCTTCGGCCTGATCTTTTTGATATCGTTTGTCTGTTGTATTTGTTCCAGAAGCATAGTATGCCCTCTTTTCCCTACTTTTCCCGGTGCACCAGTTTCTCTATCAGTTCTTCCAGAAAAAGATTGCGCCGGTCGAAGGAACGCAGCAAGGAAAGCGCTTCCTGCGTCAGCCGGTCCACTTCCCTGCGGGCGGCCGCAAGGCCCCGCAGACTGACATAGGTGGCCTTGTTGTTCTTTTCGTCGCTTCCGACGGGTTTGCCCAGCACCTGCTGGTCCCCGGTCACATCCAGGATGTCATCCTGAATCTGAAAGGCGAGGCCGATGTCCTGTCCCACCTGTTCCATCCGGTCCACCGCTTCCTTTGGCGCGCCGGCAAGGATCGCTCCGATCATCAGGGCGCTTTCAATCAGCGCCGCCGTTTTGTTTTGATGGATAAAAAGAAGCAGTTCTTCTGTAATCGCTTCTTTGGGATATTTTTCCGCCTGAATGTCCGCGCACTGGCCGCCTACCATACCGTAAATCCCCGCTTTGCGGGCAAGCACGGAAAGCGCCTCTGATACCGCGCGGTACGAACCGGCCTGCGTCTCAAGGAGGTCAAACGCGCGGCAGGCTGTCTCGTAGGCATAGTTTAACAGCCCGTCTCCGGCCAAAATCGCCATCCCTTCCCCGTAAACGCACCAGGTGGTCCTGCGTCCGCGGCGGTACTTATCATTGTCCATCGCCGGAAGATCGTCATGCACCAGCGAATAGTTATGTATCATCTCCAGCGCGGCCATAAAAGGCGCAATCAGCTCTCCCGTTCCGCCAAACAGGGAAAAGCTTTCTTTCATCAATACGGGGCGCAGCCGTTTCCCGCCCGCCAGCGTGCTGTAATTCATGGCCTCCAGCACCGTCTTTTGAAAACCGGTCTCCTCCGGCAGATAGGCCTTCAGCACAGATTGCGCCTCCCCGATCCGCTCTGCCAGCGTTTCTTCAAAATTCATCCAGCTTTCCCTCCCCGTTTAGCACAAGCACCTTTTTTTCTACCCGATCTATGCTGTCGTTGCAATATTTCAAAAGCTCCATTCCCTTTTGATAGATCCGGAAGGAATCTTCCAGAGAGACCGTTTCGTCCTCCAGCAGTCCGGTCACCTCTTCCAGCTGTGCAAATGCCTCTTCCAACGTCATCCGTTCGTCTGCCATTTCCATTCTTCCTTTTCCTTCACCTCGGCCGTAATCCGCCCGTTCTTGATATGTACGAGGATTCGTTCCCCGATCCGGACCCCGTTCACATCGGTCAGCGTCCTGCCGTTTTCATCCGCCGCATGGGCAAACCCCTGATTGAGCTTTTCTAACGGGGACAATCCCTTCATCTTCTCCACCGCCAGCATGAGCCTGTGTCTGCTTTCCTTCAGGCGGCCCTGCATCCGCTCCGTCAGTTTTTCTTCCAGCTGGCAAAGATGACTGCGCCTTTCCCTGATCCTGCCGGCCGGGGAAAGATACTGCAGCCTGACGCCCAGTTCCCGCGCCCGCCTCCGGGTATTTTCCAGCCTCCGTTTCATTTTTTCAAACAGGAGCAGGGACGTCTCGTCCAGTCTGGCCTGCAAAAGCCCGTAGTCGTAAACCGCCAGTTCCGCTGCCGCGGAAGGGGTCGGCGCCCTCAGGTCCGCCACATAGTCGATGATGGTGGTATCGGTCTCATGTCCCACCGCCGAGATAATCGGCACGCTGCACTGAAAGACGGCCTGCGCCACAATCTCTTCGTTAAAGGCCCAAAGATCCTCGATGGATCCGCCGCCGCGCCCGACGATCATCACATCCACTCCCTGCTTTTCAAGCGCCCGGATCCCGTTGACGATACTGGCGGCCGCCTGCTGCCCCTGCACAATAGCGGGATACAGGAGAATCTGGAGATAGGGGTTGCGGCGCGTGGCCACGTTGATGATGTCTCGCACCGCCGCGCCCGTAGGCGCCGTTACCACGCCCAGCGTATGAATATATTTGGGGATCGGACGCTTATATTCCTGCGCGAAAAGCCCCTGCTCCTGCAAATCGCGCTTTAGCTGTTCATAACGTTCATAAAGGAAACCCGCGCCGTCCAGCCAGATTTCCTTCGCATACAACTGATATTTTCCGTCCCGGGCATACACATCCACGGCGCCCGCTGCCACCACCTGCTGCCCTTCCTGAAGGGGAAATTTCAGTCCGCTGCGGTTTCCGGCAAACATCACGCAGGCAATCGCGCCCTTGGCATCCTTGAGGGTAAAATAAATATGACCGGAGGAATGATATTTGCAATTACTGACTTCCCCCTTCACCAGGATCGCCTGCAGCATAAAATCCTGCGTGAACATGTTTTTGATATAGGCGTTCACCTGTGTCACGGTATAGACGTTTTTCATGTTTCCCCGTTCCGAAAGCCCCATTTTAGGCGAATTTTGCCAGGACACCGTTCACAAAGCCCGCAGAACCGTCCTGTCCGAATTTCTTTGCCAGCTCCACCGCCTCGTTGATCGCCACTCCGGTCGGCACATCCTCGTCATAACGGATCTCATAAACGGCCAGGCGGATAATCGTCAGATCCACCTTCCCCATCCGGCGGGTGTTCCAGCCCTTTGCCGTGCTGTCGATCAGCGCGTCAATCTCCGGCAGTTTCTCCGCAATACGCTCATATTTCGTTGTGATATAGGCCGTATCCTGTTCTGACGCGGCAGCCCCCTCATCCTCAAAAAAAAGGGCGCACTGCAGAGGCATGTCTTCCTTATCGTTAAATTCAACGCGAAAAAGCAATTTAAAAACCTGTTCCCTCAGTTCTCTTCTGTTCATATCCTTTTCCCGTCGCTCATGATCTTCTCACTGTCTGTCCACATTCATATTCACGCCCGCCACCCGGACATTCACATCCGTTACGTTGAGCCCCGTCATATTCTCGATGGCATTTTTCACGCGTTCCTGAACCTTCCGGCTGGTGGTGGGGATATTATATCCATATTCCATCAAAACGGCCAGCTCTACCTTCACGCCCTGGCCCAGTACGTCCACCTTCACGCCCTTTGTGAGCTTCTTCACTCCCACTTTGCTCATCAGCTCGTTGGAGATCGTCCCCGCCATCGCCGATACCCCTTCTACTTCCGTGGCGGCCAGGGACGCGATCATCGCCACGACCTCGTCGGCAATCTGAACGGAGCCAATGCTTTCATTTTCCCGCAGCACATAGTTTTTACCGGTTTCTTTTTCCATAACGGTGCCTCCTTTTCCTTCCCGATCGCTCTTTGCCAATTCGCACTTCGTGC
>CANQUI010000010.1 GCA_947626995.1 uncultured Eisenbergiella sp.
ATTTGACAGGGATGATGACTGCACATATAGGGAGAATGCTTCTTCTATAGCGGGAGGAAGACTGCAGAGTAATAAGAAGGAAATGGAGGAAGTTATGAGTTATAGGATGGATTTTACAGACAAGAATCTTACAAAGGTATATCTTGACCTGTCAGAAGAAGTGAAAAATGCGTACCAGACTTTTATAGAAAGCGCTCGAGAAATATGTGCAATGCATGCATATAAACCCATGGTGGACTTTACAAATGCAGTGCAAGAAAAATATCATGGGGATTTTAAGGATTGTATTCTGCGTCTTTACAAAGAGTGGAGAGACAGTGACAGCAGTTTGGAAGCTTTGGCAAAAAGAACTGGATCTGGAGAAGATGCCATTCAAACTGCCAGGTCATATATGGAAGAACTTGAAGATAGTTTGATGGGAATGTTTGATCAAAGTTTTGATACAATCAAAGTTGACTTGTCAGCTCCAGCACTTACGGAGTTGGATATACTAAAACTTAATAATGAAATCAGCGGATTTATGCAACGTGTGGAAGGTGCAAGAATAAATTCTGAGCAGGCCTGTGATTCGCGATCTGATGATAATGTTCTTTATACATTAATAAAGCCGGTGATTTCGTCTACAGGAACTACTCTTGAAGAATGGTTGAAAGTGAATATGAACCAAGTCATAGAAGGATCTCAACTATATGCCCAGGGAGTAGCAGCTGTTGTCAGTAATATACAGACGACACGAGATTCTACTATAGGTGCGGCAAGATGGGGAGATGCAAACTCATTTATGTAAAGAACTCAAACTTTTGTTATAAGAATATATAATTAAATGATATGGATACATATAAAATTGATTTTTCAGATCCCACATTCCCTGATGTATTCGAAAAATTTTCTTCTGATTTAGGGGATGCGTTTTATCAATTTATTGAAAATATGAGATGCTATAGCAAAGAAATTGGCTATAAACCAATAAACGATTTCCTGAATAAAGTCAGAACCTCTTTTTTTCAGGAATTTAAAGAATATGTTGAAAAAACTATTCGGGAATGGAAAGAAAGCGAATGTTGTCTTTCAAAATTAGCAAGTAGGATAGATGGAGGACAGGAAGCTGAACATTATGCGCTTACTTATGTAGAACGCATTGAAAACAGCGTTGTCGGTATATTCAGTAAAGATATTCCCGAGATTCACGAAAATACTTCTACCCCCGATGTAAGTAAGGATAGTATACTCAAGATAAATGATGAGATAGATATTCTTCTCCAGAAATTAGAAAATACAAAGAACCAAGCGGAGCAAGAATGTGAGAGTAGAGGTAGGGAGAACCAAATATTTAACCTCATAAAACCGCTCCTTTCAGAGATTGCTCAGGGATTATATGACTGGATGAAATTAAATAAAGAATCCGTTATTGAAGGGGCAGACATGTTTGAAGAGGAATTAGAACATTTGCTTTCTACTAGAAACCTTCACGATGATCTGACATCAATAAATTCCGAAGCCGTTATCTGGAATATGGTATAAGTTTTTGGATAAGAAATCTGCAATGTTTAATACAATCGAAAGGGAAAAAAAATGGCAATTTTACCACATAGTAAGTTCTTTTTTAATATGTTTTCTAAATATGTGAGAGCAATTTCAGAGAAAACAAACCAAGAGGAAATCGACACGAATCCTTATAATGGCAGCGATGAAATAATTCTTTGTCCTGAACCACTTCAATTCCTAAAATTATTTGGATCGATTGGGGCAAATAAAACTAAAACGAAAGAACTTTTTGAACAAATATCTGTATGCGAGGATATAGGATTTAAAAAGCTTAATATTTCAGGGGAAAATACAGGAATATGGTTTAATACAACAAAAAGGGGGATTAACTTACGCCTTGGTATTGAGGAATCTACTAAAGAGCCTACACCGATCGCGTTGGGGGACAGGTGTGTACATGGTTTAATCGCTGGCCAAACAGGATCAGGGAAATCTGTATTGATGCATAATATTATTTTTAATCTTATTGGAGAATATGCACCATGGGAATTAGATTTGTATCTTGCGGACTTTAAACGGGTGGAGCTTTCAAAATACATGACTAGTTGTACAACACCACACGTTTGCGCATGTGCAGCTACTAGTGAAATCAGGTATGTATTGAGCCAGATTAACTATATTGTAGATTGTATGAATGCCCGTGAAGACTTCTTTAAGAGGATGGGAATTGAAAAAATAAAAACATTTAGAGATTTTTATCCGAATATTGTTTTGCCTAGAATCCTTTTGATTGTAGATGAATTTCAACAAATGTTTTTGGAAGCAAGTCCAAAAGAATCAGAACTAATCCGCAAAATGTTGACGGCAATAGTAAAAAAAGGACGGGCAACAGGAGTTCATATTATTTTTGCGTCTCAGGAAATGAGTCATACTTTGTCAGCCTCAGATTTAGCAAATTTTCGGTTACGTATATGCTTAAATTGTAATCCGTCAGTTTCATTGGATATTTTGGGAAACAAAAAAGCTGCTAATTGTCCCAGCGGATATGTACTTGCAAATTTTGATGATTATTCTGAGCGAACTAATCATTGCTACCAAGTTCCGATATGTGAAGATAATGAAGTCTATTACTATAAAGGAAAAAAAGTGGATTATTTCAGTTATTATCTTCAGTATATTTCAGAACTAGCTGATAAATATGGATTCCATAAAAACCCGAAATTTTATCAAGAGGATTTCCAGGAAGATATTACAGCATTAGATGCGATTTTAAACAAAATATATTTATATCGAAGTAACAATATGGTTTCTAACTTTGATATACTTACGTTAGGACGCTATGTTACATATAGTTCTAAGAAATATGATATTCAAACCCTCTTTATTGAAAAAGGGCTGAATAAAAATATACTTGTAATCTCTCCAAATGCGGAAGATGTTGCCTATTTGCAGATGTTATTATGGCGAAATTTCTCTACTTCACCTATAAAAGATGCTTTTGGAGAGAATTACAAGCATATAATTTTCGCATTGTCTCCTTCAGTCGAAAAGTTATTCCGTCTTGAGGAACTGATACCATCAGAAAATAAAACACTTTTTACAAATCCAGATGACATTAACCAGCTGGAAATGATGTATAAAAAGCGTGAGTTTTTTATCCCTCTTTTTAAATTTGCAAAAACGCCTGCAGAATTTGCAGTACTGAATTATCGTAAAAATATTGAAATAGAATGTGCCAGACGACCTGATCTATTAAAGGAAAGGGAACAGAATATTCCTGAAATTGAACGACTGTTTTCCGGGTTTTCTATGGAAGACGCTTTTATTGAAGCTAATAGGATTATGTTGACAGTGGATGTTCCCATTTTAAAAAAGATAGCACGGAACCTTCAAGACTTTTATGTATATTCGAAAAACCCAGCAAGTGTATTTCCCCGAACGATTGTATGGATCAATGGCATTGATGTGATAGAGAGAATACCTTCGTGGATCCAGATAATGATGAAAAATGCTACAGAATATGATTTTCTGTTTGTTCTTATGGCAACATCAGAGTTTGATAATCTTAGTTCAGTAAGAAAAAACTGCGATTATATATTTACAGGTGGCAATAACCGCCGGATATATGATAGACTCGACATTAATTATACGTACAAAGATGCCGGTTCAATCGTCCTTGATCTAAATATTAAAAGTAGCTCTGAAGAAAGAAGCTTTAAGAAATATTTATATGATTTTCAAATGAAACCAAGTAATCAAATTCCATTGGATGAAATTCTTGATTGATGAGTCCGCACTGTGTTTGATAGTTTTGTCTAACAAAGATAAAGAGACGAAGCCAGATCAGATGTGGAAGCTATGCCGGGCATAAACATTCATTTAAAAAAACATAGTACAAATTCGGAAATAGGAGTAAATATAGTTCAGACAATAGCAGACTGCTATGCTTTTTCTATAGAAAAAAATGGAGGTAAAAGAAAATGAAAAAAAGACGATTGTTGAGTATGTTAGCTTGTGTAACGACAGCCGTAACGATTTTGAGTACAACGGCAGTGGCAGCAGCAGAACAGGATCTCGGTGTGGTGGTAATCAGTGGAGATGAAGAAGAAGGTTCATCAGAACCGGTGTCGTTGGATGATATTAAAATCGGAGAGGAGGTTGAGATACCGGATTATGCAATCTTTACACCGACAGAGTGTGCTGTGTTGGATGAATTTAAAAAAAAGAAACCTTCGGGGTGGGAGACGCAGAGATCGGGTAATACGGCAGAATATGTTATTTTGTATTTATCTTTAATTAATCAAAAAACCAAAGCAGTAGATTTCAATGCCGATATATCGTCAGTTGTGGTGACTTATAATGAAAAATATCAATATGCGGGATGGAATTTTCAACGAGATGCAGATAGTGGAGAGCCTAAGGGGGCAATTTCTTCAGATAGTCAATTTAGTATCGATCCAATGTATGAGGGCCTCTACATGGTCGGCTGTACACTGCCTAATGCTGTGATTGAAGGGACAGAACCGTTGGCTTTAACTTTTAAATTGGGTGAGAATGACATTACTTATAATATTAGAAAATAAACTGAAAGAAAATAAATAATTTTACATCTTAGAATCAAAAAATATTATGAATAAGGTTTATTGTTTCTTGGATGATATTAGTATTCAAGATTCACTTAAGAACCTCTGTGTATTAGGCCTACCTGGGCAAATATTTTCAGACAAGTTGAAACCTGCTGTGATTGTTTCACTCGTTGCCATGGCGTGTTCGCGAACGGTTGTGTGCTTCTCGCAGTTACGAACGGTATTTATGTTTGCTTCGCAGAATTGCTCACATGTGAAAACAATTGTTAGGGAAAGAACCGAAGGTGGGTTGAATAAAGGTCAGATTTAGTACCTGTATTCGGCACACTTTCGGTTTTTTGAATTGAACAAAATCGCGTCAAGTATGAAGATTCTATAAGGCTTGCTTATCATTGGCTATCAATCGTCAATCCAATAGAGCTTTTATGATAGGAAAAGTCAGGGTCTTTCCACAACATGAGCATATCGTAATATCTTATTCTGTAAGGAATCTGAATGAGTTGTACTGTATCATCCGTTTTGATACACTTCAAAAATTTGCTGCAGCCCGATCAGGTTTTTGCACGAAGAATCTATTTTCGTTTGTTCTGATTGCAGAGAAGCTTATAGTGTCGGCTCCTGAAATGTTTGTTGCTTCATTTTCCTTCATGTGTAAAATTAACGTCCGTATATCGGCATAGGTAATAAAGATGGTATTCTTGTTTGGGAATTCCGGAAAACTTTTCGTAAAACGGCAATAATTCTGGTATGTATTTTGGGTGAAGTTTTTGGTTGTAGATTTTTCTGTGGGTTAAATAATTCTTTTTCGTTTACGAGAAATTCCTTCGTAATCAGTCGTTATTGACAATAGAAGCAGCTCAATTCGGAGGAGCATTGGCATTACAAATTTGCTTGTAGAAAATGCGAGGAAGTGCTATCTAATTCATAAGCAGTGGATGTCTCCGTAGATTTTTGTTTTGTGTGGAAACTTAACAATACTGTATTACGGATGATTTTTTCACTGCATTTTTAATGGAAAAAAATATGTCATAGCTTCAGTAGGCCATCGCACAGCGATTTTGTGCAGTTTGTCAGCTGTCATTATCGTAACAAGCCAAGTGATTCTGGCAGGCAGTAAGTCCGCATGGATGGTTTTTCATTCTGTGTTTTACGCTTTGTAATGCATGAAGCTATCTTTAAAATAGTCCATGGATTTTTTTTCACGTTCACACGGATTTTACAGATGGAATTCCATTCCTGTGTGCCGCGGACTGTTCCGGGGCGTGCAGAGAGGTTTTTGTTCCGGATATATAAGTCATCCTCCCACATGAAGATGAAGTGAAGAGATTGTTACAATGGCATATACGTTTGGATTATTTTGTGGCATTGTCCTATTCCTAATTCATTTTTGCGCAGATAAATTTTATGATTGGAAGCTGTAGCGTAAATGGAAACTGTTTCCGCCACGCTTCATTAGAAGAAAAGTATTCTATGGACAGCAGGGGACATTATCTTTATTGGCTGTATATTCAGTTCCTTTGATTTTTATCTTGTTTTTTAGAGGAATATATGGTTTTTCAAGGAAGGTTTCCTGTAATAAATATTTATAGATTTTAATGGAATCGAAACCTGCATCTCCAGGAAATGTCGTTGGATTGATAAGTGAATGTTTCGGGAAGAAATCTGTCAGTGTGGCGACCAGCGTTTTGGAATCTGCAGAGAATTTATTTTCATTTGGCGAATCTGAATTCTTTTAAACAACAATTTTTGGGGATGGGATTTGAGGAAATCCCTGTTGTAAAGAGACATGTTCCTGATAATCCTAAGGTTGTTGGGGAGAATACCAAATTTACAGGCATAGCAGAAATGGTCGTTGATGTACATCTGGTTAGAATGGAAGAATGGATTGCAATAAGAATGCCATGAGTGTTGGATAAAGAAGTTATTTGCAGGGTCTGCCGGTGGAATATGGAAATGTGAGATAAAAGACACCGGTACAATTTTACCCAAGTCAATAGTTTCTTTGAGAATCTGAAGGGATTGATATCTGTCGTTATCATATTTATATTCGGTAAAAAACTGCCAAAGAAAGCCGCTTATGTTTTATCATATAGGTACATCTCCTTATTGATGGATCGGTTAATACTTTCCAGGCAATTCTATTATACCAGAAAACAGTGATGAAATGCTTTATTTTGTAACAAAAGAACGTTATGTTTATATGGCTTCTGGCGTTTCGCAAATGCTTACAAAACATTTTATGAAGAGAGGTGAAAAACATGAATTCACTTACTATTATTGTATTGCTTGTTATTTTACTCATTATAATTTTTAAAATTCTCCGTTTTTAAGATTAAGTAACATATATTATTATTATTATGAAATAGTATATATTTTATAGTACAGTTAAAAGATGGTTGCGATAAAAGAATAATTAAACAATACTTTTGTTGTATAAGTGTAGATCTAATAATTTGTTAAAATGGCAATGGAGATATATCCATAGTTCGTCAAAGCATATCATATAGTTGTTATAATTGTATTTATCGTATTGCATTCTATTTCAAAAGAGAAATATCGTCGAAAAATGTGGTAAAAGCTGGTAGGATGTGCCAACGGGAAGAGTATACGTGAATTTTTTCTATTACCATCTAGACTACAAAATTGAAACTGCTATCATTTCAGGATAAGATAGATTGCTGTAAGATCCGTAGTAATTTGAATGGAAAAATTCAGATTTTGTTTTATTGAAGGTAGTAGGAGACTCTATATGAATAATACAGAAAATTGTATAGACTTGTTTGAAATTTTGCTTGTGTGTATATGATTTTCTGATAATAACTTTTCAGAGGTGAACGAAAGAAAAAAATAGAAGATATTCATTTTTAAATAATAGTAAATATTATTGCTAGTGAATCTATATCGAAAAAATAATTGGCTAAAAAATGAAAGAAAGAGAATAAAATGAATATAGTAAATATAATAAATAAAATCGGACGCGGTTTTTTTAAATTTATTTTTGGAATGATTATTACAGCTTTTGTACTAACACTTACATCATCACCAGAACAGGGAGGTGTTAATTTAAATGGTTTTCTTGCCTTTTTGATTTGGGCTGGATTGATGTTTCTGTTAATAAAATATTCTACTATATTGTCTCTTGCAATATGTTTTACTTTATATTTTATTGCAATTTATATAACTCAGGGAATGAGTGATTCATTTTTATATTCGCTGATGTCATGTGCTATTCTTATCATTTTAATGATTAGTTGTCAACATGAGAAAATAATACGTGGGAGGATTAAAGATAATCATAGTAAAGGATTGAATTGTTGTCCACGCTGTGCAAGTACACGAATTCATTATGTGCAAGGACATACTGAAGTATCAAGTAATATCGAGTGGAATTATGATTACATAGATGGACGGAGACACAGGGATAATGTGATTTCGAGTAAATTTAGGGAAGGGTATTGGAAATGTGATAACTGTGGTAAAATCTTTAAATCGTGATACTATGAAACAATAATTTGAAATACCTTTATCTGGTAATGAAAAAATATTGTATTAAAAGGATATCTGATATATTTGAGAAAATGCATAATAAATGACGTTATTATTTCTATTTTGTTTGGGAAAGGTAATGAGAATTATAATTAACACAATAAACTAAAAGAAAACTTTAAAACTCACTTACTTTAGATTAAAAGAAATTGATGTACTAATCTTTACAACATCAAATTAGAAAAATATCAAAAAATATTTTTGACTTACTTTTTTGCTTTTATTAGGTATTTCAACTAATGTAGATGCGTATAATACTGTTGCAAAATTAATTATTTATGCATAGAGAATTCATTGTCGGGCTCATCGGATGGAAGTCGGGGATATGCTTTTTTCATAATAAAAAAATCATAGTAATTCTATACTGATTTTTTAAAATTATCCAATAGAACCTAATGGAATGATAATCGTATTTATTTGGTTTGATTTAATGGGCTATAGTGGGGTATAATATATCAATAGAGAGAGGATAGTTAGTAAGGGTAATGTAACTACATCTGCATCCATAGATATAACTCAAAGTTAAGATGTTCCAAATAATGATTGTTCGTAAACTGAGTATTCCGGACGATTTTAGTAAAAACTGCAAAAGATAGTGTAATGTTATCTTCGGTTTTTTTGCTGTACTCGAGAAAACTATCAGAAGGGAAATCATTCATATGGATAATCGAAAACAATAGGAAAGCACGGCATTCTATACCGAAATTAAGAAAACGTATGAATATTTTAACAATTTTATAGTAATAATGTTTGCTGCTCATATTCCTGAAAACGTTCCAAAACAGGTATCTGTTTATGAAGCGCATATTCCAGGAATTGGTTATCATATATCCAGCTTTGTATTTCACTGCTTTCCAGGATTAGAGGCATACGATCGTGTATTGGACGGACAGACTGATTTGCCCCAGTGGTAATTATGATGAAATGATCATTCTCTTCAAATTTGTTATAAAATCCTGCCATATATAATACAGGAGCATCTTTGCGCTGGAAGGCTATTTTATTTTTGGCAGCATCCCATTCATAAAAATGTTTTGCTGCAATGATGCAGCGTCTGTGGAGTACGCTCTCTCGGAACATTTTACGTTCTAATACGGTTTCAGATCTAGCGTTAATGAGCAGTCCCTTCTTTTGATATTGAGGGAAGCCCCATTGCATTTCTGCCAGAGAAAGTTCTCCATTTTTTTCGAAGAGTACTGCAGTTTGCTGAGATGGGTATACATCTCCAGTGTGTCTTTTGCTTGTGGTTTGCTCTATTTTTCTGACTATTTTTTCGATTTCTTTTGTTGTCTCATCGTCTACATAATATCGTCCGCACATAGTTTATATCTCCTTTTTGCAGTTTGTTCCCAGATATTGGTCTGACAGGCGTCTTGCTTCTTCTCTCATCTTTTCTACGACGGATTCCGGAGCAGTAATTCGGATATCTTTTCCCAACGCAATCACCCATCCAATGAACTGCTGGCTCACCGCTACGTCCACATGCACAGAAAAGCTGTGCTCATCGATGGGTGATATGGAAATATCTTTCCCGAATCGATCGATCAGTATTCCGGCCATGGAGTTACTTGCTTCAAATGTCACACGAGTAATCTCTCCTCCGAACATTCCGAAGACGCTTCTGGCATAGCGGGGGATATCGAATTGCTGAAAATCCATCTGTCCTTCCCGTGTATCACCTGTGATGGAGATATTCAGCATTTTATCTACCCGGTAATGCTTGATTTTTTTTACAGAGGAGTCATATGCTACCATATAATAGTTTTCATCATCCCACATGAGACACCAGGGGGAAGCAGTATACCAGGCCCCGTTCCGCCTGAACTGCATCTCCTTTTTTATGTTCCATTGAAAATATCGAAACCGGATCTGCCGATCAGAGCTGATCGCTTCGTGAAGCCGGTCCACATTGTAATATATGTTTTCATTGATGGATTTCACGCGTCCGGAAATAATCACCTGTCGCTGAAGATACTTTGCGTCGTATTTACTGACAAAGCTTTCCAGTTTCCTGATGAGGACACTGGATTTTTTTTCTGTAATAAACTTTGCACTCTGTACAGAATCCACCAGGAGCTTTAACTCAGGCAGCTCAAAACTTCTGCATCCAAGGTGGTAGTATACATTTCGGCTAATCTGTTCACTGATGATATCATAACCGAAAATTTTCAGTTCTTCCAAGTCGCGATAGATGGCTTTTCGTTCTGCACTGATTTCATAGTCTTTTAAACGGTCTATGAGCTCCTGTACAGTGAGGGCATGCCTGTCATCTGTCTCCTCGGATAAGATTTTTATCAGATACAGCAGCTTTAATTTCTGATGTTCTCTTTTGGCCAACAGTTATCGCCTCCGCATTGTTTCGTTCCCTGCGCCGGAGACAGACAGCTGATCTGTACCGGACAGCTCATTGTTCTGTAATGAAAGTAGTTATTTTCCTAAAGAACTTATTTTTCATATTATATCAGAATTGCCCTGAAACTAAAAGATATTACAAAAACCGAGTACCAAAAACGGAACAGGAAGCTGCAGACAGGAGATTTCCACAAAATTACTATTGTGAATCGAATATATGTTCGATATAATTAGTGAATAAAGGAGGCGAACATACGTTTGAAACATGTGATCTTTCATATAGACGTTAATTCTGCGTTTCTTTCCTGGGAAGCGGTATACAGAATTCATCATCTCGGCTCTAGGACTGACTTGCGGAATGAAGTATCTGCAGTGGGCGGAGATATGTCAAAACGTCATGGAATTATATTAGCAAAATCCATACCCGCAAAAAAATACAGGATTCAGACCGGGGAGAGCATTGTGGAGGCAAAGCAGAAGTGCCCTCATCTGAAGCTTGTGCCTCCCAATTATGAATTGTATGATCGGTGTTCAAAAGCTTTTATGGAAATTCTGCGGCAGTATTCTCCGGATGTGGAGCAGTATTCCATTGATGAAGCATTTGTGGACATGACAGGTACACGCAGACTGTGGGGAGAACCTGTAGACGCAGCGAACCATATCCGGGAACAGATTCGTGATGAACTGGGCTTTACTGTTAATGTGGGTATATCAGAAAATAAGCTGCTGGCAAAAATGGCAAGTGATTTTTTGAAACCGGATCGTGTGCATACGCTCTGGAGAGAGGAGATTCCATATAAGATGTGGCCCCTGCCGGTGTCAGATCTGTTTTTTGTTGGCAAAGCTACTGCCCGGAAACTGACAGGATCCGGAATAAAAACTATTGGTGATCTGGCGCATTCGGATCCTGCTTTTCTGCGCAGTCTTTTGAAAAAACATGGAGAAGTCATCTGGGGCTTTGCAAATGGTATGGATGTTTCACCTGTGCAGACGGCTGCTCCGGATAATAAAGGTTATGGAAACAGTACAACGATTGCATTTGATATTGTGGATGCTTCTACAGCCAGGCTGGTGCTGCTTGGTCTGGCCGAGACGGTGTCGGCAAGGCTTCGGGCAGCCAATGTGCGTGTGGAGGTGATTGCTGTCGGAATCAGATTTTTTGATCTGCGATATGTAAGCCATCAGATGACTCTTGGGAATGCGACAAATATTACTGCTGAACTCCATCATTACGCCTGCGTGCTTTTCGATGAACTTTGGGATGGAACGCCGATCCGCCATTTGGGTATACACACCAGCCGAATAAAGGATGGTTGGGATATGCGTCAGATGAATCTGTTTGATACGACGGATTACGAGAAACTGGAAAAGATGGATGCCGCTGTGGATTCCATACGCCGCCGGTTTGGGAAGGATTCCGTTATGCGGGCGGCTTTTCTGGGAAGCAGAGTGGATCATCTTTCCGGAGGAATCAGCAGAGAAAAAAGGACCGTAGATTACAGCAGAGTGGAAATTGAGTAAAGGGGGAGTTTTTATGTTGTACGCTATGGATACAGGGAAAGAAAAAACTCATGAACGCGCGATCAAAGGGAAATACATGAAAGCAGCTGTAGAATGCTGGTTTACCTCATCAGGAAGGACGATTCCACAAAGACTTAAATATGAGGATGATGATGGGATTTTGCATACTCTGGATAAGATTCGTCTGATCAGGATGGAACAGAAGCATTATGCCGGAGTCTATCTAAAAAGGTACGATTGCTGTGCGATGGTGGAGGAGCGTATGCAGGGGTTTACGCTGGTGTTTAATCCGGAGAGTGGGGTGTGGAAAATTGTTATGCAGAAAACATGATTTATTGAAGAAAGTAATTAGCTGGCATTGGTGCAGGCCAGTGTGATTTTGAAACCGTAAATAAAAATTACGGGATCTGTCTAAAGGGACAAGGTTTGATACAATCCCCGCCCTCCGATTTGGAGGGCAGTTTTTTTATGGAGCCGGAAAAAGGCGCATTTTAAGGCATTTCTTGAGCAATGGATCATTTTCATTTCTTCGCAGGAATGATTCATAGACCGGGAAAATTCATTTGATATTATGAGTAGCGAGGGGCGATTTGGGTGGATGTACCCACCCTCTCAAAAATGAACAGAAAATTGCCTGCCGCAAAATTCTTTGATTGCGTCCGGGAGCTCGATGTGAAAGCTAATTCTATATTATGATGTCGGGGTCCCCCCAGCGTTCTTTGAAAATTTAATATTTTACAGTAAATGTGTGCTTTCTGCTGCATGTAGGATTATAATGGAACCAGTTTATGAAAGGTGGTATCCAGCATGTCATTTAAAACGAACAGCTGCCAGCAGATCTCTCTGGAGGACAGCTTTTTGAACCTCACCGCACGGGAGAAGAAGGCACTGGAAAATTCATGGGCACAGGTCTTTGCTGATGAGATATTTCCTTCGATCGATGAGGAGAGGTTCTCCGTCCTTTACAGTGAGAAAGGCTCCAGACCAGACACTCCGGTCAACGTGATCATCGGTGCACTGATCATTAAGGAGCTCTTTGATTATTCAGATGATGAACTCGTTGAAAACCTCATGCTGGACCTGCACCTCCAGTATGCACTTCATACGACAAGCTGTACGGAACAGCCCCTTTCCGATAAGACGCTGAGCCGTTTCAGAAAACGGTGTTATGATTATGAAACTTTCCATAATGTGGACCTTTACCATGACTGTGTAAAAGACCTCAGTGCAAAGATCGCCCGGGAAATGAAGCTCAACGGACGCATACGCCGGATGGATTCCATGATGATCGAATCCAACATCCGGTTCTTAAGCAGGATGGAGCTTATCTATACCTGTATCGCCAAACTGGTCCTCCATATAAAAAAGGAAACTCCGGAAAAGATACCGGAAGAGCTGTCCCATTACGCAGATCCGAATGATTACAACTGTGCCTTTTACCATCAGAGGAATGACGACATGCAGGGGACTATCCGGATGCTCCTTAAGGACAGTGACCTCCTGGCATCCATCTGTGGAACAGATTATGAGGAAGTTACGGAATACCAGTTTTTTGTCAGATGCCTTTCGGACCAGAGCGTCGTGGAAAACGGGGAAAGACGTCTGAAGACCAAAGCGGACGGCACCATGAACTCTTCTGTCCTGCAGAACCCGTCCGACCCGGATGCCACATATCGGAACAAGGCGGGGAAACAGCACCGTGGATATGCGGCCAACCTGGAAGAGACCGTGGGAAAGAACGGCTCGGTGGTGACCGATTACCAGTATGACCGTAATACCAGAAGCGACAGTGAGTTTCTTCGGGACAGTCTTTCCCGGATAGGAGGAAGGGACAGTCCTTATTACAGACGGCGGTTATGACGGTGTGATCTATGTCCTGGATACGAACGAGGAAGCGGGACTTCACGCCGTCAGTGCGGACTGCCGGGTCGTGATCTGTGAAGGAAGGCTGATCGCCAGGCCGGAGAAAAACGGTATATACAGGCTCCTCCTTTCGGACGGAACCGAGCGGACGATTACCGCAGACGTGGCAGATGATATCGAGATCCCCGTATGGAACCTGACCGTGGAAGACTGGAATGAAGGAGAGCGCAAAGAGATCATCGAAGACCGTTGGCTCAGCATTGTCACCCACGAGTTCTATTATGAGACGGAGAAAACACCCATCGAGGCAGGCGAAACGGAGCTGAAATCCTGGAGAGAGATCCCGACGGTGGGAGAGAAGGTATCCGGCGTCGGCTATTACACGGCGAAGGTTTCGCTTCCGGAGACCTGGAGCGGATCAGACGGCGCTTATCTGAAGATCGGTTTTGCCAATAAATGCAGTGTGGCTGTCTATGTAAACGGACAGAAGGCCCGGGCTGTCGATATTGATGAGCTGACCGCTGATGTCTCCGAGCTTCTGGTTCCGGGTGAAAATGAGATCCGGATGGAGGTTTCCTCTACATTGAATGACCGTCTGATCGCCAGAGGCTACTATGAAATGGGACAGAAGATCTCTATGCAGGTGGCGAAGAATGCGAACAATGCCAACATGGAGCAGGACGCGGACAGAAGCGGCGATTTCAATACGCCTTCTCCGCTGTTCAATATCACTTACCGGGTGAGAGATTACGGAATTACCGGCGGTGTGAAACTTGTAACCTATAAGAAGATGAAACTGTAAAAAGATGGATGGCAGGGAGATTCTATGAAAGTTGTAGTTGCAGTCGATTCGTTTAAAGGCAGTCTTAGTTCCCTCGAAGCCGGAAATGCGGTGAAGGCGGGGATATTAATGGCGCGCGATGCCCAGGTGGTGGTAAAGCCTCTTGCGGATGGCGGAGAGGGTACGATGGAGGCACTGGTAGAAGGTCTGGGCGGAAGTTATGCGGAAGTCGAAGTGACCGGCCCGATGGGAGAACCCGTTTCCGCGAGATATGGAATTCTGGGGGACGGCAGGACCGCCGTTATGGAGATGGCTCAGGCGTCCGGGATCATTCTGGTGGCCCAGACGAAATTGGATCCCTGGAAAGCCTCAACTGTGGGAGTGGGAGAAATGATTCTGAACGCGGTAAAAAGAGGCTGCCGTGAGTTTATCATGGGTATCGGAGGCAGCGCCACCACGGAAGGCGGGATCGGGATGCTGCAGTCTCTGGGCTGCTGCTTTTATGATGAGAAGGGGGAAAAACTGCCTCCTGTTTTTGACAGTCTGGGCAGAATCCACCGGATTGACAGCGCGGGGATGTCGGAAGAATTAAAAGAGTGCCGTTTCCAGATCGCCTGCGATGTGACGAATCCGCTGTGCGGAGAAAACGGCGCCGTATATGTTTTCGGCCCGCAGAAAGGCGTAAAGCCGTGGGAGCGGGAGAGGATGGATGCCGCCATGGCGCATTATGCGGAGAAAACGAGAGAGTTTACCGGAAAGGACGTAAGCGGGACGGCCGGGGCCGGAGCCGCAGGCGGTCTGGGCTTCGCGTTTTTAAGTTTTCTTCCCGGCGTGGAATTAAAGTCCGGGATTGAGATCGTTCTGAAAGCAGTTGAACTGGAAAAAGAGCTGTCTGACGCGGATATTGCGGTGACCGGAGAAGGGCGGCTGGATTTTCAGACTGCAATGGGCAAAGCGCCGGTAGGCGTGGCCCGTCTCGCAAAAAAATATGGCTGTAAGGTAATTGCTTTTGCAGGGGAAGTAACGGATGATGCAGGCAGATGCAACAGGGAGGGAATCGACGCATTCTTTCCTGTCGTGCGGGGCGTTTGTACCCTGGATGAAGCTATGCACCCCGTTGCCGCAAAAAAATCTGGCTCTTGCGTCAGAACAGGTATTTCGTCTGCTGTGATTCTGTTCAGTGATCATGTCAGCTCCGGCTTCACAGCCGGAGCGCCCGCCATAGTTTGCAGCATGGTATAATCACTGCAACGAAGAAGAGGGTCGGAATCTATACTTTCATTTTTTTCCAAAGATAACTGTGACGATATCCAAAACTGCTTTAACGATCATGGTTATTCCGGTAAAGATCCAAAGAGCTGCTGCCGCGGTAAAGGGATTCACCATCATGGGACAGAAGGAAACGCGCGTCCAGATTTGGGACGCGGCGCGGACTTTGTTACTTTTTGGACACGGCGGGCTGTTTGTCCCTTGTGTGAGCCAGGAAGCGCGCGTATGATTCAATTTGAAAGCAGCTTTAAGGACATCTTCGTGGATGTCTGTCTGAAGGAGGTGCGCAAAGTAGTATGAACAGAGACAAAATCGGTTTTGGAAAGCAGCTTTCCCAAACCGACATTGACTGGAGACAGATAGAGGTTAGTTTAGACGGGTGGATCAAGAAGATGGGTACATCTGTTATGAATACTGCCGCCAGTACACTGGGTACTATTACTTCTTCTATGGACGGTAAGGTAATATCGGCTTGTTTTTTGCGATTTATATTATGGAAAATAAAGAAAAATTAAAACGGCAGGTCCAGTGGGTATGCTGCTTGGTGTTTCGGCTGCTTCCGCTGTTTATGCGCTGCTGAAAAAGGCAACTGATGACTGGGAGTCCAAAATGGGCATCTCACACGTCAAATATCATCGGTCTGTAGCTGCTTCATTTACCGGTCCGGGATCAGACCATGCAGATTGACATGGTTTGGCTGATTTGCTATCATATTTTCAGCAAAAAGGTTCCTGTTAAGCAAAGTGAGGAGGCAGCCTGAATGACATTTTCGGAGAAAAAGGATATTATTTTAAATGCGCTGATCGAAAGAAAGGGACTGCAGTATCTTACGGATATGATATCCAGGACGTTGGAAAATCCGTTTTTCCTCTATGATATCAGTGGGAAAATTTTAGCGAAGAGCCAGAACGAGATTAGCCGGGATGTCTGGGCAGAACTTATTCCCAGCGGGCATCTGGATGCGGAATATATGAGGATTACGGAGCAGGCGGGGATCATGGAGCGGATTATGAGCGATGACACGCCGATTCTCGGGGAACTGCCATACAGCCGTTTCCGCTTTCTCGGCTGTCGGGTGCGGGATAAGGACGGCCCGGTGGGCGTGGCCACGATTGTGGAGGAAAATCCGCTTCAGGACGGTGATTCGGAGCTTCTGTTAATCGCGTGCAAGGCAATCCTTTTTGAGATGCTGTACCGGGAACGGACGGCGATGCAGACCATTCCGTATTTCAGTCTGTTTAAAGATATCATTGAAAACAAGGCGCCGGAAAATGAAATCAGAGAGCGCTGCCGGGTGCTGCATCTGATATTTCCAAAATCCATGCGGCTTCTGGGCGTCAAGTTCCAAAATATTTATAGAAACAGCCTGTCCCTGTATTTTATTCGGGAGAGGCTGCTGGCCTCCGTCCCGTCGTGCTTTTGCATCTTGTATGATGAAAGCCTGCTCCTGGTCCTGGAGGAAAAGGATGTGAATGATGCGCTGCTGAATACGATTCGGCACATTTTTCCCAATGAAGATACGCGGATAGGAATCAGCAGGACGTTCACAGATATCCTTGGGCTTCGCAGGGCGTTCGGAGAAATGAGAGCGATACAGAGCGTTTACCAGAAGCTGGGTATTGAGAAGCCGCTGACCTATTATGAGGATATTCTTTTATATCATTTTATGGAACTGGCGTCAAAGGATAATGATCTGAGCCTGTTCTGTTCTCCGATCGTATATCAGCTGGAACGGTATGACCAGGAAAACGGAACCCTGCTGAAACAGAGTCTGGAGGCTTTTGTGGAATCCAGCAGGAATATTCAGAGGGCGGCTCAAAAGCTTCATGTTCACAAGAATACGCTCTATTACCGTCTGAAACGGGCAGAAGAGTTATTCGGCCTGGATTTAGAGGATGAAAATCTGTGTTTTACGCTTCAGTTTTCATTTCGTATGCAGCGTATGATCAGGTGATTTGTGAAAAAGTTCAAAATACAGCATAATATTTGGAAAAATAAACGTATAAATACTTCTGCCTGTTAAGTAAAATAAAGATACTTAACAGACGGAGGTATTTTTTTATGGAGAATGAAAAGAAACAGTTAAACTTTGCGCCATACATACCCAACAATGTGCCGGAGAATCAGGTTCTGGTTGCGCCGGAGGGCGTATGGCATCCCATGGATGACGGAACCTGGCCTCTTCACCCGTTTTCTTATGACCGCTGGGAAAAAGAGGAACTGAGCTGGTATGACGGCTGTTATATTCACGCGGGCCTGAATCCATTTATGTTCTATGACGTGAAGGGAAAAGAACTGCTGGATCTCATGGAGAGAATCAGCGTCAATACATTCCGGGTTTTCCCGGTTGGCAAGGCAAGACATACCATTATCTGCGGAGAGGACGGAAAGATTATCTGTGATGGAATTATGATCCGCAGATCAGAAGACGAATTTATCTGCGCAAATTTGCCGGATCCGGCCATGTTCAATCAGCAGATGGGCAATCCGTTTCATATCGTCAGTGAAGATACATCTTGTAAACGCTTCTTTTTCCAGCTCTGCGGTCCGTCCTCGCTGCAGATCGCAGAGGAAGCAGCGAGAGCGGATCTGCATGATCTGAAGTTTATGTACATAAAAGATACTGAGATTGAAGGAAAAAAGGCATTTATCCTGCGGACCAGCATGGCCGGAACCTTAGGATATGAGGTGCATGGCGCTCTGGAAGATGCCCATGTGATTTATAATAAGCTGTTGGAGGTCGGCGAAAAATATGGGATTCAGCGTCTTGGCCGCTATGCTTATGTCAATGCACACTGTGAGGGGAGCATTCCACAGCTCTGCGAGCATTTCTCTTCGCCGTTTATCCCGCAGCCGGTCATTTCCGGAAGTATTCCGCGTGATTCTGAGTTAATCTTCCGCAGCCCCATAGACCTTGGCTGGGAAAACCTGATCAGGTTTAACCATGAATTTGTGGGAAAGGATGCGCTTCAGAAAGAACTGGCCGGACATCATAACACCTGTGTGCATCTGGTATGGGATAAGGCTTCCGTTCTAAATGTGATTGCCGGTACCATGGATAAGGAAAAACAGTATGATACCCTGGATATGGTCGGAGACTATGACCATGTGCGTAATAATGGGGGTATGCATATAGATGCCGTATATGACGGAGATAAAATGATCGGTGCATCATCCGGCCGTATGCTCTCTCCAAAGACGAGGGAAATGATCTCCATCTGCACCATTGATACGGATTATGCGGCGGAAGGAAAAGAAGTTGAGGTTCTCTGGGGAAATCCGGGAACCAATCAGGTCCGCATCAAGGCGGTTGTCACCCTGTTCCCTTATATCAAAGAGGGCAGAAATGCGGATTTTGATATCGAATCCATCCCGCATCCGGAGTTCTGAGCCATGGAAAAGGTCGGGGTATTGGTAAATCTTCTGATCAACATCGTCATGGGTATCGTTCTGGGTGTGACCGGGCAGCTTCTGCAGGGAGGTTTTTCGCTGTTGGCCTTTTGCCAGAGCTTCCTCCTCAGCATGGGCGTGGGATACCTGATCGGGAGTTATATCCCGGTCATGTCGATCGGAAAATCTGTCGCGCATGCGTTGGGCGCAAAAAAAGGAATAGCGGAATATGTCCTGTCAACACTTGTGATAGCGGTGATTATGGTTGTCCTGATTACTTTTTGCTGCATGTTTGTTCAGGCGGGGGCAGCTGTGTTTACAGTATTCGGGAAAATGATCGTACCGTTTCTGATTGTTGGAAGTATTGCAATTGAACTTTCTTTATACTGGCTTATGCAGTTTGCTGAAAAATATTATTCAAAATAAGGAGGAAAAAATGATGACACAGACACTTGATTTCACACCGTTCTGCCCCGTACCGGATCATGCATCTTTATTTGCACCCACATTTGTGGGCGTTTCCGCGTATGAGTACACAAACTGGAGGGATGAAACGATTTCGTGGAAAACCACAGCATATCTTCACGCCGGTCTGAATCCCACCGATACTTATAAACTGAAAGGGCCGGACGTTATCAAATTCCTGTCGCGGGTATGCGCTACTAACTTTGACATTTTCCCGGTAGGAAGGATCAAACACGGTCTTGTGGTCGATGAGAAGGGCCGTATCATGCAGGACGGCGTGCTTGTCCGCACAGCAGAGGATGAGGTTATGACGTACTGGATGGTGCCCATGCTCAACTATTATCTGGACACTAAGAAATTCGGGGATTTCGACGTGACCGGAGAGATTCTGACTGGAAAGGTTTTCCTGTTTCAGATCGGCGGTCCCGTATCTATTGATATTGTAGAGCGGGCAAGCGGAATGGATCTTCGCGGTCTGAAATTCCTCCGTTCCGTGGAAGGTACGATCGCGGGAAAGCCTGTCCGCATTCTTCGGATTGGTATGGCGGGAACGATTGCCTACGAGGTTCACGGCGCGATTGAAGATGCGCACGAGGTCTATAACGCCCTGTATGAAGCCGGCAAGCCGCTCGGCATCCGAAGGCTTGGCTCGCACTGCTATCCCATGAACCACGCGGAGAACGGATTCCCGCAGTACGGTGTACATTTTATGGAGCCCAGGGGAGAAAATGCGGATCTTATGAATTATCTGAAATCCACGCCGGGCATGGAATTCCATGTGTTCACGGCGACTGCTATGAATCCGCAGGGCAGCGCCTCTGACGATCCCAGCCTGTTCTTCCATGACCCGTATGAATTTGGGTGGGGAAAGATGATCCATTTTGACCATGAATTTGTGGGGAAAGAGGCCCTTGAAAAGATTAAAGCAGAAAATAAACGGCAGATCGTGACGCTGGAATGGAATGTGGATGATGTGGCCGAGGTATACGCCTCCCAGTTTAAAGACGATGAGCCCTACAAATATATTGATACGCCAACCGATTTGAATTTCTGGCCGGATATGACAGGCGCGGTTTTCCATGACCGTGTATTGAACGGGAAAGGGGAAAACATCGGTGTGAGTTTCGGGCGCCAGAATTCCGCTTATTTCCACCGCATGATCTCCATCTGCTGTCTGGATACGGAGTATACCGAACTGGGCACGGAGGTCTATGTGCTCTGGGGCGATCCGGGGAAGAGGCAGAAGAAGATTCGGGCCAGGGTTGTCAGATTCCCCTATAACAATGTGCTTCGCAACGAAACGACAGATGTTTCCAAGCTGCCGAAGGCAGAGGGATAAAGGAGGCACGGCATGAGAAAATACCCTCATTTATCAAGTCCCTATACGATCCGGAACGTTACGTTCCGGAATCGTATTGTGACGACGCCGACCGGACTGACTTATCCGGACGAATACAGCGGGGCTCCCGACTTCAGGACAGTTTTATTTTACGAGAAGAAAGCGCGCGGCGGGGCCGCCGCCGTGACTTACGGGGAGACGCCGGTAAACAATGTGGATGCGGTCCGGCGGCCGAACGTAGACGTGATCCGGCCGGATTTCTCCAGAATGATCCTGCCCAATAAGGACTGGGTAAAATATACGGATGCCATCACCCGCCACGGGGCGGTTGCCTCCATTCAGCTGGCCCATGCGGGGCTCTTCGCGGAGCCGGTTTTCAATGCGGGCCGGGGAACGCCGATCGGCCCGGTCTCTTTTGTGAAGGAAAACGGGACGCAGGTTAAGGGCATGGACGAGGAAGATATGGCGCGCATCGCCAACGACTTTGCGGAGGCTGCCCTTTGCGCCAAGACAGCGGGGTTCCAGGAAGTGATGGTGCAGTGCTGCCATGGCTGGCTGCTGGCGCAGTTTCTGTCTCCCGTATGGAATACCAGAACGGACGAGTACGGCGGGCCGATTGAAAACAGGGCAAAATTTCCGCTGCAGGTGCTGAAGGCCGTCCGGGAAAAGGTTGGTAATGACATGGTGATCGAGATCCGGATCAGCGGAGATGAGCATCAGAAGAACGGGTGGCCGATAGAGGATGTGATCCGGTTTTCCCATATGGTGGAAGGGATCGTGGACATCATTCAGATTTCCTCCGGGGATTACCATAATTCGGAGCATTACTGCTTTTCCGATATTCTGATGCCCCACTTCTGCAACGTGCCGGTAGCCAAAGCGCTGAAGGAAGCCGGCGTAAAGACGGCGATCTCCGTTGTGGGCGCCAACGACGACCCGCAGGAGATGGAGCGCCTGGTGGCGGAAGGGATCGTGGACTTTATTGCTATCGGACGCGGGGCTCTGGCAGACAGCGATATGCCGAGAAAGATCCTTCAGGGGAAAGAGGAGGATATCCGCCCCTGTATCCGCTGCGTGGACTGCATGGGCCGCATTTACGGGGGATTCTATGCCTGCAATGTAAACCCGATGGCAGGGCAGGAGGCCTATCTTCTGAATACGCCGCCCGCGGAGGAGAAGAAAAAGGTTCTCGTTGTCGGCGGCGGGCCGGGCGGGATGCAGGCAGCCATCACGGCGGCAGATCGCGGGCATGAGGTAATCCTTGCGGAACAGAAGGATCGTCTGGGCGGGACGCTGCTTTTCACGGACATCGACGTTCACAAAAAGGACCTGAAGCGGTTCAAGGATTATCTGGTTCGTCAGGTCGGCAAGCGGAAGATTGACGTAAGGCTGAATACCACAGCGGATATCGGACTTTTGGAGGAGCTGCAGCCGGAGGCGATCATCGTGGCAGCCGGGGCGACCCCGCGTGTTCTCAGGGCGGAGGGAAGCGAACTTGCCTATCATGCGACCGCAGCTTACTACCAGCCGGAAAAGGTCGGCCGCAGGGTCGTGCTGATCGGCGGCGGGCTGATCGGCTGTGAAGTCGCCCTGCACATGGCCGAGTTTGGGAAGGATGTCACCATCCTTGAACTGACGGACCAGCTGGCAAGGGACGCGAATATGTTCCACAGGCCGACGATGCTTGAGCTGATGAAGGAAAAGAAAGAACAGATCCACAGCATCTTAAATGCTTCCACAACCGCAGTCCAAAAAGACTGCGTTGTCTATAAGGACGCTAAAGGGGAAGAACATTTCATCGAGGCGGATACCGTGCTGTATGCCGTTGGCAGCGCCGCCAATACCTCTGTGGTGGAGGAACTGCGCGCCTGGGACGGTTGGGAAATGTTCCGGCCCATTGGGGACTGCACGGGAGCAGGCATTGTCCGAAAGGCTGTCCACGGCGGGTATTATGCCGCTTTGGATATTTGAATGTTTTTCTAAAAGTCTGCCCTTTTCCTCGAAGGCCGGATGTGCCGTAACAACAACAATTTTACTGCTCGGAGGGAGCGTAAAATAAGTGCAGGTTTTTTTATATCCTAAATCTATAATGGGAGAAACGCAGGGAGAATCATTATGAAAGAAGTAAAGCACCCTAAAAAACCATTACTGTATTATTACGGTATTGTTATGCTTGTACTTGTTCTTTTTAATCTAATCGCCATGCCATGGATCGCGCAGCGTCAGATTCAGGAGGTCGATTACGGCACATTTATGAACATGACAGAAGAAAGAAATATCGGCCTGGTGGAAATTCAGAGTAATCAGATCCTGTTTATAGACAAAGAAGGAACTGTTGTATACAAGACAGGTCTGATTGCTGATCTGGATCTTGTCAACCGTCTGCACGAGGCCGGGGCGCAGTTCTCAGGTGAAATTGTAGAACAATCCTCGCCGCTGCTCAGCCTGATTTTGTCCTGGATTCTCCCGATTGCATTCTTCTTTATCATTGGTCAGATCATTTCCAGGAGAATGATGAATAAGGCCGGCGGGCCGAACTCTCTCATGTTCAATGCTGGGAAAAGCAATGCCAGGGTTTATGTGAAATCCTCAGACGGCATTAAATTCTCCGATGTGGAAGGCGTAGACGAAGCTGAGGAAAGCCTGCGGGAGATCGTGGACTATCTGCATGACCCGGACAAATACAAAGAGATCGGCGCGTCCATGCCAAAGGGAATCCTGCTGGTCGGCCCTCCCGGCACCGGCAAAACGATGCTGGCAAAGGCGGTTGCGGGCGAGGCCAGTGTTCCGTTCTTCTCCATGTCCGGTTCCGAGTTTGTGGAAATGTTTGTCGGCATGGGCGCTTCCAAAGTCCGGGATCTGTTCAAACAGGCCAAGGAAAAAGCCCCCCTGTATCGTTTTTATTGATGAGATCGATGCCATCGGACTAAAGAGAAACAGCGGAAATATGGGCGGCAACGATGAACGGGAGCAGACGCTGAATCAGCTGCTCACGGAAATGGATGGATTTGAGGGTAACAGCGGCGTCATGATTCTGGCGGCGACCAACCGTCCTGAAGCGCTTGATCCCGCGCTGACAAGACCCGGCCGTTTTGACCGCCGTGTCCCTGTGGAACTCCCCGACCTGAAAGGCAGGGAAGCGATTTTGAAGGTTCATGCTCAAAAAATAAAAATCACTTCCGACGTTGATTTACTGAAGGTGGCGCGCATGGCATCCGGTGCTTCCGGCGCGGAGCTTGCCAATATAGTAAACGAAGCCGCCCTGCGCGCTGTACGGGCAGGCAGGAAAGCTGCGACTCAAAGCGATCTTGAAGAAAGCATTGAGGTTGTGATCGCCGGTTATCAGAAGAAGAATGCGATTCTGACAGACAAGGAAAAACTGATTGTCTCCTATCATGAGATCGGTCATGCACTGGTAGCCGCCAAACAGACAAATTCCGCACCTGTGCAGAAAATTACAATCATTCCGCGCACTTCGGGTGCTCTGGGTTATACCATGCAGGTGGATGATGGCAACCATTATCTGATGAGCAAGGAAGAAATCGAAAACAAGATTGCCACTCTTACCGGCGGCCGGGCGGCGGAGGAACTTGTTTTCAGCAGTCTGACAACAGGCGCTTCCAACGATATCGAACAGGCCACCAAGCTGGCTCGCGCCATGATCACGCGGTTCGGCATGAGCAAAGAATTTGATATGGTGGCGATGGAAAACGTGACAGGGCAATATCTCGGCGGCGATACCACGCTCGCCTGTGCCGCCGAAACACAGGCCCAGATTGATCGGCAGGTCGTAGAGCTGGTGAAAAAGCAGCACGAGAAAGCGGCAGGGATCCTGATGGAAAATCGCGGGAAACTGGACGAACTTGCGAAATACCTTTATGAGCATGAAACGATCACGGGAGAGGAATTTATGAATATTCTGAATGACTGAGCTTTGTTTCAGTACAATCTTGCCAAAGCCGGCAGGGGCGTTTCTGAAAATAATCTTATAACAAAGCTGTTAAAAATACAGAACGGAGGAAAACAAAATGGCTGGTATTGACAATTTATTCGCGGGTAAAGTGGATGGGACCCCGATCAAGCTTTCTCCTTATATTCCGGGAACAGTCCCGAAAAATAAGGTGTATGTGTCGTCAGAAGGTGTATGGCATCCGGATTCAGACGGCGCATGGCCGCTTCATCCCTTTGCATTTGACCGCTGGGATGTGGAGGATATGAGCTGGCATGATACGTGTTCGCTCCATGAAGGGCTGAATCCATTTTCCATGTATAAAGTCCATGGGAAAGAGTTCCTGGATCTGCTGGGCGTGGTGAGTGTGAATACCTTTAAGGTATTTCCGGTTGGAAAAGCGCGCCATACGATCATTTGTGACCAGAATGGGAAGATCATGCTGGACGGCATTGTTATCCGCAGAAGCGAGGAAGATTTCCTGGCGACCTGTTTCCTTGACCCCAATATGCTGAATCAGATGGTTGGAAACCGTTTCCATTTTGAGAGCAGCTTCGCAGGTGAGACCAATTTCTTTTTCCAGATGTGCGGGCCGAAATCGCTTTCCATCGTGGAGGAAGCGACCCGGCAGGATCTGCACGACCTGAAATTCATGTACACTGCGGATGCCCGGATCGAGGGAAAAGATGTTTTCATTCTTCGTACCGGGATGTCCGGTACCCTTGGCTATGAGGTGCACGGAAATATAGAGGATGCCCATATGGTGTACCAGAAGCTCCTCGAAGTCGGAAAAAAATATGGGATTCAGGAGATCGGCAGGCATGGATATATCAATGAGCACTGTGAGGGAAGCATTTTCCAGATTGCAGAACATTTCGGCGTGCCGTTCGATACGCCGGAGGATCCGACCGTCTATACGGGAAGTCTTCCGCGCGACAGTGAACTGATCTATCGAAGCCCGTTTGACTGTGGCTGGGGGAATCTTGTGAAATTCAATCATGATTTCATGGGTAAGGAAGCGCTTATGGCGGAAGCTGCAAGACCGCATAATACTGCCGTCCACCTGATCTGGAACAGGGAAGATGTTCTGAAAGTGCAGGCCGGGGTGATGGATCCGGATAAGCGGTATGATTACATGGATATGGTCTGTGACTATGATTACGTCAGGAACTGCAGCGGAATCCATATTGATGCTGTCTACGACGGAGACAGGATGATCGGCGCTTCCTCTGGAAGAACTCTGGTGGCAAAAACGAGGGAGATGATCTCTATCTGCACGATTGCCGAAGAATATGCCGTGGAAGGGAAAGAAGTGGAAGTTCTCTGGGGGAACCCCGGCACAAATCAGGTGCGTATCAGGGCTACAGTAACTTTATTCCCGTATATCAAAGAAGGGCGCAATGAGGATTTTGATACGGAAACAATTCCCCATCCGGTATTTGACTGATGGGCGAGGAAAATCTCTGGAATAAACGATATATACTGTTCTGAATTTTGGCAGGGCGGTTGTTGACTCAATCGCCCGCGTTATCTTATCTGGCGGAATCGGAGCGGGCTGCGGCAAAAACAGAACCGTATCCAGGGCGATGGCAGTGCGGCTGGTTTTAGAAGCCATGGTTTGCTATTATTGATATAAAGCTCAGGAGGTCATGTATGAGTATTGGCAGAACAATAAAAGAGTTAAGACAGAAAAAGGGTATTACACAGGAGAACTTATCGGATGCGCTGCACGTGTCAGTCCAGACGGTCTCTCGCTGGGAAAACGGAGTAAATGTCCCTGATTTGTCTGTGCTCCCGGAGCTTGCCGTATATTTCAAAGTGACCGCAGACGATTTGTTGGGCTTTGAAAGGAAAGATACTATGGAAAAACTGATCAAAACCACTGAGTTATTTGAACTGGTATCTAAACAGGAGGCCGAAGAAATGGTACTGGGATTCAAAGATGAGAAATTTCCTGTACTTAAAGACTAAAAAATTACTGCTGCTGGGGATAAGGTGATACATGAAGCTACTAGGGAATGAAACAGCGAAACTGAAGAATGGAATAAGATAAAGTATTGTCCGCTCACAACATACGGATCATCTGTTCCTTAAGAAGGTTATAAATCCTGTTGCGGACAAAAATGCATAATCCGGATAATATTGGCCGGCGTTTTCTTCCTCAACTATCAGGCAGGATACCAGGTCAGGAATAAGGCCGGTATCATTTCCGGATTGCTTCCTGAGCATGGGGATCAGCCTGTACTCATCCAGTACTTTCTGAATGACAATGCATGAACCGATCTCCAGGCAGCAGCTTCGGTAAGCGAAAGGAAGTTCCTCAGGAATCCGGGCATCAGGGAAGCAGACCTGATACTTCTCATTGGGATACATCAGCGCAGGATCTTCCGGAGATACTTTTCCAATAATGGTTCTCAGTAAAGTGTGCCTTTGCGGTGCAATTTTCGCTTGTGGTGTAAAATGTGTGCCGGGTGATGCCCGGCTTTTCTTATGAGCCTATTGACAGGCTTTTTGTTTTTATGTATAATGTACTTGTATTAGATACTTATACAAGAGGAGGCGATTTGTCACGGACACTAAATTTTCTTCCGCCATTCATACGCTGATTTTGATTTCCGAATCCGAAAAGCCTCTCACTTCGGAGGAAATTGCCGCGAGTGTCGGGACTAACGCCAGTTACATTCGGAAAATTATCGGTCTGCTCAAGAAAAAGGACATCGTTGAAAGTCATCGCGGCGTCAGCGGGTTCACCTTAAAGCCGGATGCGGAGAAACTTACGCTCCTTCAAATCTATCAGGCTGTCAATGAAACGGAAACGCCCCGCATCTTTGACCTTCATCAGAATCCAAGCGACGAATGTATCGTCGGGCGGCATATCAAACCGGTATTGACCGATATGTTCGCGCAGATCGAAGATACATTTTCCCGTGCGCTTGGGTCGAAAACGCTGGCCGACTGTATCAGCCTGATTCGGAAAAGGCTTTAGGTGTATCGTTAAGACTGCTGAACATCTTATCCCATAAATCATCATCAAGGAGGATTTTTTATGAACGTAGTAGAAATCGTATTCAGTCCCACAGGAGGCACTGAAAAAGCCGCCGATATCATCGGAAAACACTGGAACGAAAACCCGGCAAAGATCGATTTGAGCGATGCAAAGAAAGACTTTAGCAAATGTGAAATCACGGGGCGGGACATGGTTGTTATCGCCATGCCATCTTTTGGCGGACGTGCGCCCGCCGTGGCAATCGAGCGGCTCAGGAAAATTTATGGAAACGGAGCAAGTTGTGTCCTTCTCTGCGTCTATGGAAACCGGGCATATGAGGATACGCTTGTTGAGATGGAGGACGCCGCAAAGAAATGCGGTTTTCAAGTCATAGCGGCGATTTCCGCTGTCGCTGAGCATTCGATCATGCCGCAGTACGCCACGGGAAGACCGGAAGCAGCGGATCGGAAGCAGCTGACGGATTTCGCCGACAAAATCGCCGGGAAAACCGGGCCCGTCTCCACGATTCCCGGTAACCGGCCCTATAAAAAAGCGGGCGGTGCAGGACTTGTACCGAAGCCAGACAAGTCCTGCGTAAAATGTGGGTTATGTGCGAAAACCTGTCCTGTTCAGGCGATTGATTCCGTTCAATTCATAGCGGACTCTAAAAAGTGCATCTCCTGTATGCGCTGCATGAAACGGTGTCCGCAAAATGCAAGAAAGGTTAACGGGATGATGGTTTCCGTTGCGGCCCTGGCAATCAAAAAAGCGTGCTCTGTCCGGAAAGAAAACGAGTTGTTTCTGTAAGACAGAATGAGGTGGTTTGCTATGAAAATCGGCGTAATCGATGTGGGCGGTGGATTCCGCGGGATTTATGCCTGCGGCGTGCTGGACTACTGTCTGGATCAGAATATTCGGTTTAACCTTGGGATCGGTATATCGGCGGGGAGCGCGAATCTCGCCTCCTTTGTTGCTGGTCAAAGGGGACGCAATTTTATCTTCTATACGGTATACGGCCTCAGAAAGCAGTATGCCAGCGCGGGAAATTTTATCCGAAAACGGTCCTTTATTGACATGGACTATGTCTATGGAACACTCAGCAATCACGATGGTGAAAATCCTCTTGATTACACCGCTTTGCGTGATAATCCGATGGAATTTATCGTGGTGGCGGCAAATGCCGAAACCGGCGAGGCAAAGTATTTTGATAAGCGGGATATTCGGCAGGATGATTACAGCGTATTTAAGGCATCTTCGTCGATCCCCTTTGTCTGCAGGCCCTATTTCATTCAGGGGGTACCCTATTATGACGGGGCGCTTGGCGATCCTGTTCCAGTGGAAAAGGCGTTTGCTTCCGGGTGCGACCGTGTTGTCGTATTGCTTACCAAGCCGGAAAGTGTCCTCCGAACCTCGGAAAAGGACGAGAAGCTGGCGGCCCGCATCCGCAAAAAGTATCCCCATGCGGCGGAGAAGCTGCGGCAGAGGGCGAGCCGATACAACGAGGGCGTCGCACTGGCGCAGGAATACGCAAGGCAAGGGAAAGTTCTGATCGTCGCGCCGGACGACACCTGCGGCGTCAGCACGCTGTCCCGCAACCCAGCAGATATGAAACGGCTTTATGACAAAGGCTATGCTGATGGAGAAAAAGTCAAATCTTTCATGTGTTAGCCGTTATGCTTCGCCTTTTTCGAGAGTGTAATTGAGCCAGACGCATAGACACAGAACCGGTGATTTTGTGAGATACTTCACAGATCATCGACTCTTTCCGTTTGGTAAATAAAAGGACAGCCTTGCGGCTGCTTTTTCGCTGCGGTTCCCGAAACTGCTTTGGCGTCCAGTTCATCGTTTCCTATAGCGAATGGAACATTCATCAGTAAGCGGCATTCTTTCTCCACAGTACCCTTGAACATCCTGGAAGAATCCAGAAAGTTATATAGAATTTTCGCCTTATCAATATTGATCTTCTCCATGGCCTCCAGCCCGCCGATGCTCTTGAGGTATTTGAACACCTTGCCGCAGACATAGATAGCCCAGCAGTTGGGCGTGTTATACATAGAGCCGTTGTCGGCGTGGGTCTTATAGCTCATGTAGACGGGAACACGGGGATCAAAGTCGTCTCGGATCAGATCCTCCCTGATGATAACAACCACCATACCGGCCGGGCTCGTATTCTTCTGGACGCCGGCGTAAATCATGCCGTAATCGCTGACCTTACATGGCTTTGCCAGAAAGCTGGAGCTTTGATTGCTGACCAGTGTATACCCCTTTGTATTAGGGAGCGTTTGCCAGGTGAAGCCTCTATCCTTGCCGGGGGCCGCCACATAGACGTCGCCATACTTTCTGGCCTCGGCGATAGCCTTCCTGGACCAGGCGCCGGTTTCCACATAGCAGGCCACGCCGTTCTTCATCAGGTTCATTGGGATCATGGCAAACTGGAGGGTAGCGCCACCCTGGATAAACAGCACTTTGTAGTTGTCGGGAATGTTCATCAGGTCCCGCAGATCGTGCTCCGCCTCGTCAATGATCTGCTGGCAGACCCTGGAGCGGTGGCTCATCTCCATAACGCACATTCCGGAACCCCGGTAGTTCATCATCTCGTCGCGGATCTCCTCCAGGACGGGTTCCAGCATAATGGCGGGACCCGCAGAGAAGTTATAGATACGGTTATATTTTAATGCGGTCTTATTGGACTGTTGCATAGTAGTATTCGCTTTCTCCTTGGCCTGGCCAAATTTCTTTATTTATTTTATGATTTCATCATTGACAAAAAGTTAGCTGCATGTTACAGTTTATAAGGTAATGATAGACAATAATTTCACAATATGCTTGACAGAGTGTCGTATCTATAGGTTTCTATAGGATACGGTGAAAAGGGAAACAGGTGAAAATCCTGTACAATGCCGTTGCTGTGAGAGCTGAGTTATCTCTAAAACGTCACTGGGAAACTGGGAAGACAGGGAATAGCGCTGAAGCTCAAGTCAGAATACCTGCTTTGTCAATTTCTTCAGAATGCTGCGAGCTACAGTAGGAGGAAAAATTACGGAGGGTAAAATGCCAATGCTGCCATAAGGCGTGTTGGCTTTATCATCGTTGACAAGGCATGCATTCGCATGTCTTTTTTTTGTCTTAATAAGAAATTCCAAGGAGGAAAACATGCAGATAGCGGTTTACGGAAAGGGCGGGATCGGGAAATCCACAGTCAGCGCCAATTTGTCGGCGGCGCTGGCAAAGAACGGCAAAAAAGTACTACAGATCGGATGTGATCCCAAGCATGATTCCACACGACTGATTCGCCACGGTCAAAAAATCCGGACAGTGCTGGATTATCTATTGCATACTCCCGTAGACGAACAGACAGTCCAGGACATATTGATGGAAGGGTATCTGGGTGTTGGCTGTGTGGAAGCCGGAGGTCCTCGTCCAGGCATGGGATGCGCAGGAAGGGGAATTCTCACTTCCTTTGAATTTCTGAATCGATTTGATTTGATATCCCACTATGATACGGTTATCTATGATGTGCTGGGTGATGTGGTCTGCGGCGGATTCGCAGTGCCTGTACGCAGCCAGTACGCGGATGCCATATTCCTGGTGACCAGCGGAGAAGCCATGTCTCTCTATGCCGCCAATAACATTCTTCAGGGAATCCGAAATTTATCGCCTGGGCAAAAACGCATCGCGGGTATTATCTATAACAGCCGGGGAAAGGGAGACACACCAGAATGCGTAGAGAACTTTGCGGCGGCTGCAGGGCTTCCTGTCTGCGTCCGTATTCCCAGAAGCACAACCTTTGCCAGGGCTGAAATGGAAGCAATGACTGTAGTGGAACAGGATGAGAATAGTATAGAAAGCAGAATTTTTATGGAACTGGCCCGGCAGATTACCAATAAGCTGCCTCTTTATCCGGCACTTCCCCTGGATGAGGAACAGATAGAACAATTCCTCCGGGGCGAAGCCTGGACAAAAGCTGCAGGAGTGCCTGTTCAGCTGGAAAAGACGTCGAAGGCGGGAGAGAAAGCGGAAGTAACTGCCTTCCCATCGCCCATTCCGCAAAAACGCGCTCTGTCAGATCCTTTCAGCAGAATTCCTCTCTACGGCTGCGCTTATCGGGGCGCTGTGGATCTGGCGGTTCATGTGAAGGATACCGCCGTTTTAGGGCATGCTCCCAAAAGCTGTACCTGGTACGCGGTCAATGGAATTTCCGGATACTCCAGAAGAGGACTTTATGAAAGAGGAATCCTCTATCCGGCCTTTATTCCGCAAAATTTCGAGAATACGGATATTACCATGCAGGATGCCATTTTTGGCGGAGTGAAGCATGCCAGGCGCAAAGCTCTGGAACTTGCAAAAAGAGGCGCAAAAAGCATAATTGCCGTGACTGCCTGCATTCCCGGTATGAGTGGAGATGATCTGACTCCCGTCAAAGAAGAACTGGAGTCATTGGGCTGTGAAATGTATATTGTCCGAACCGATGGAGTGGAGGCCGGAGATTACAATGAAGGAATGGCGCTGTGTTACCGAACGCTGGCAAAAGAGGCGGTACGACGGGAAATAATGCCGGAAAAAGACAGCATAAACCTGGTCTACGAGCATACGATCTCATCGAAAACAGATGAGAATTACATCGCAGTGAAGAAAATTCTCGATGAGCTTGGCATCCGCATCAACTGTCGTTTTCTGTGCGCATCGTCTATGAAGGACATTCATGGTTTCCTCAGGGCGCCTTACAGCGTAATGGTCCGCGAGGACCAGCTTGGACTGGAACTGAAACAGATATTTGAAACAGAATACGGCTGCCGTTTTCTTCCCGGTGTACTGCCCAGAGGCTTCCGGGAAACCGTCCGATGGACAGAACTTCTGGGAAAACTTTATAAAAAAGAGGAAGAGGCGGCTTCACTGGTTCAGCAGGCAAAAATGGATTACGAAGCCCGGATCCGCAAACTGAAGCCAGTTTTTGCGGGGAAACGGGTGCTGATCTTTCTTACAGATACAAATTATGGGTGGCTTTTTGAACTGGCGCAGGATCTGGAGCTCCATGTGGAAAGGACGATTCTTCTGGGGATGAAGGGAGACAGCAATCCCGCCTGGAATCGGAGATTTTCGGCAGACTGGGCGTCTGACAGGAGGAATCTGGAAGAGGCACTGGAAATACTGAAGCCGAATATTGTTCTCCTTAATGAGCCTTCGTCACTGGAGAGTGTTTCCGATTGCTGCCGCCTGATTCCGGTCATGCGGGATCCAGGCTGCGGATTTTTTTCCGGAGCTGAAAGAGCCGGCGAATGGGTAAGGCTGATGGACCGTAAAATTGAAGGCAGGTGGAAAAGTGATAAATCCTTATTTGAGAAATACTACAGCTGATTATATTACAGGTCTTGTTTCCGCCTGTGAGGGGATAAAAGACAGCCTGGTACTGCTGAACGGCCCTCTTGGCTGCCGGTTTTATCACGGGTACGCTTCCGGACAGTCTCTTCTGAAGGCATCGGAACTGTGGGGGCTCAGGGGAGAACTTCGACTGGAAAACGCCATGGAGGATGCTCTCATACGAAGCCAGTATTTTGCTGGAACTCCCCAGATTCCCGGTACGAATCTGCGCTATGAGGACTATATTTTCGGAACAAGAGAGCAGCTGAACAGGGCTCTGAATGATATTTTGACAGAGCGGAAGTACAGTCTTCTGGCGGTGATCCAGACTCCGGGCACTTCTCTTTTGGGAGAAGGGCTGGAAGGAGATCTGGACAAGATTTCTGGGGAGTTCCATATTCCTTTCCTGTTTTTTGAAAATCCTCAATTCTCAGAAGATCCCTGCAGAGGGTACGATGACGCCATGGTACGGCTTCTGGAGCTCCTGGTCCCGGCCAGCAAATGTCAAAAAAAATCCGGCGGTAAACCGAAAGTGAATCTCTTCGGCTTTCATACCTATGAAAAATACCTGGAGGGAGACGTCGCTGAGGCAGAACGGCTGCTGGCTCTCTGTGGGATCGATGTGGGCTGTGTGGCCGGGGCAAATTGTACTTTGGAAAGCTTTCAGTCCATTTCCGATGGGGACGTTAATGTGGTTTTTTCACCGGAGCGATGCAGAAAGACAGAACGATTTCTCCGGAAACATTATAACAGTCCGGTATTCTGTACGAGTGAAATGCCTGTAGGACCGGATCTGACGGAAAAATGGCTGCGGGAAATTTCCGCTCTGCTGCATACAGACTGCGGACCGGCCCTTTTAGAAATCCAGAGGACAAGAGCTCGTATGTTTTATTATATTGCCCGGTTTATGGGCGGACAGGGGTTCCCGGGAGATCTCCGTTATGCTGCGGAAGGGGAATGTTCCCTGTTGTGCGGCTATGTGGATTTTTTATCCAATTACTTGGGTATCCGCCCTGTATGTATCCATCCCCTTTATGCTTCCAATGAAGAAGAACGGGAAAGGCTTACGGAAATGCTGAGACAGATCGGAGCCGAACAGGTTCTGGATTTCGATATTATGCAGGTGCGGGATTCGATCCTTTTGGGAAATGCCAATACTATTCTGGCTGTCACGGCTTACAGCAAAAATATTTATGGAATTGAGACAGCTTATCCCTCCTCGGGATACATTCATGTAACGCCCAAAACACATATCGGCTGTGCCGGCGCTCTGTATCTTCTGGAACAGATATTAAACGGGGTCAGGCTGCTGCGGGCATGGCGCTGAACCGGGAAGGAAATAAATGAACTCTGGGACAAAGGAGAATAATCATGTCACATATTAACGAAATCAAGGATTACTGGAATCTGCGGGCCAGGGGATTTTCCATGGCAGTAGAAGAAGAATTAAGCGGCGGCGTAAGGAAGCGCTGGGAAAATATTTTCCGGAAACAGTTTCCGGAAGAGGGCGCTGATATATTGGACGACGGTACCGGTGCCGGATTTTTTCCGGTAATGCTGACCGCTCTGGGGCACCGTGTCACAGCTATTGACTACTCTGATCAAATGACGGAACAGGCTAAAAAAAGATTTGAAAACCTTGGCATTTCTGTCCGGGTATTGCAGATGGACGCTCAGAAACTTCAGTTTCCAGATGAAAGCTTTGACGCTGTAGTATCCAGAAATGTACTCTGGAACCTGGACGATCCGGCAAAGGCTTATGCAGAGATGATGCGGGTACTGCGTCCCGGAGGAAAGCTCATTGTGGAAGACGGCAATATGTATCTCTATCATCATGATAAAGAATATGCGGCCCTGCACGAAAAAGCAACCGCAAAATTTCAGGCGGACAAAAAGAACGATGGTGGACTTCATGGAAAATATAATACGGATAATGTGGATTTTTCCATCATTGAAGAAATTGCGAAAGATCTGCCCATGAGTTATAAAAGAAGACCGCAGTGGGATTTTCAGACACTGATCGAGCTGGGCGCTAATGACATTCATGTGACTGTTCAGGGCGGCGTCCTGCCTATGGGCTTTCTGATTATTGCCGGAAAGGGAGGGGAAAGCCATGCTTAAGATGATCCAAAAGAGGCTGATCTCCCTGGTGGTCATCCTTTTCGGCCTCTCCATTCTTACCTTTGGCTTAACCTACCTTCTGCCTTCGGACCCTATTGAAGAGCTGATCACCTCCATGGGAAGCGGCCATGATCCGGAGGTAATCGCAAGATTGGAAAAACAGTTCGGTACGAACCGCCCTTTCTGGGTACAGTATACGGACTGGATCAAAGGAGTGGTTCTTCACGGAGATTTCGGTATTTCTGTCAAATATAACAAACCAGTGAAGGAAGTGATCGCTCAGAAGCTGCCATATACTGTGGAACTTGCCTGTACCTCTTTTCTGACCATGATCCTGATTTCCTTCCCGCTGGGAATTCTCTCAGCAGTGTATAAAGATCGGACAGCTGATTATATTATTCGCTTCATGTCCTTTGTGGGAGTATCCATGCCCAGCTTCTGGTTCGGTATGATCCTGATCTGGATCCTGGCGGTAAATCTGGGATGGCTGCCGGTGGCCGGTTCCGGCTCCTGGAAGCATATCATTATGCCTACTCTTACGCTGTCGATAGGGATGAGCTGTTCCTATATCCGCCGGATCCGCGCGGTAATGGTGGAGCAGCTGAGTGAGGAGTACATATCCGGCTGCAAATCCCGCGGTGTAGGAAAAGCACGGATCATCTTTCTTCATGTTTTGCCGAATTCACTGCTGGCGGTAGTGACCATGCTCGGTATGTCCTTCGGCGGAATGCTGGGAGGCACGATGATCGTGGAGATGATTTTCAGCTGGAACGGCATCGGGCAGGTATGCACAACTGCCATTTCGGCACGGGATTACGCACTGATTCAGGGCTATGTAATGTGGATGGGCTTTATTTATGTGATGGTGAATCTGCTGGTGGATATTTCCTATTCCCTGATCGATCCGCGCATCAGAAGGGGGATGGCACAGAGATGAAACGAAAGATGAGTCCGGCGCGAACAAAAGCCTGGATTAAATTTGGCCTGATCGCTTTTTTTGCATTGCTGTTTATTTCCTTTGCGCTGTTTGCCAGCTTTCTGGCACCCTATGATCCGCTGGAGAGTCATTACACACATATGCTGGAAGCACCCGGCAGAAGCTTTTTCTTCGGAACGGATCAGCTTGGAAGAGATCTGTATTCACGCATTCTTTACGGCGGAAAAAGCTCCCTGCTCATTGCCTTTGCTGTGACAGGCATTGTATCTTTTACAGGCATTTTTATAGGAACGGCTGCGGGATTTTTCGGCGGCGTATTCGACAATCTGCTGATGCGTTTTTCTGATATGCTGATGGCATTTCCAGGATCCATTTTTACAATTGCACTGGTTAGCTTTATCGGTGTTGGTCTTCCAAATCTGATCCTTGCAATGTCCCTCACCGGATGGACTTTTTATGCCCGGATCAGCAGATCACTGGTACTGAGCATCAAAAATAATGTTTATGTAGAACAGGCACGACTGGGAGGCGCTTCCAATGTTAATATTCTGATGCGCTATATTATGCCGAATGTCCTGCCCTCACTGCTGGTAAATATTTTCCAGGATATTGGCGGAAAACTGCTCACGATCTCAGGTCTGTCCCTTTTGGGACTGGGATCTCCGCCCCCTGCTCCGGAATGGGGATTTATGCTCTCCGAGGGCAAAAATTATATGTATTCAGCCCCCTGGATGCTGATCTTTCCAGGCCTGGTGATACTGATAAGCGTAGTGATCTTCAATCTTCTGGGGGACAGCATTCAGGATCTGATGAACCCCAGGGAAAATGCGTGGTAAAGGCTTCTGCTGCGCGAAAAGAAACAGGATAGAACGGGGAAAGCCCTTCTATAAATAAAAAATAATATCAAGAGAGGAATGAAAGTATGAGAAAAACATGGAAATCCTGTATGGCCGCAATGGCCGCATTTTCGCTGTTGACCGCAGGGTATTGCAGCACAGCTTACTGCGCGGATGCCGCAGAGGCGGAAACTGTGGAATCAAGCGAAGATTCCCACCTGAACGTTGCCCTGTTTCTGTGGATGGAGGGACTGGATCCCGCTGACGGCTGGGCCGGCTGGACAAGCGCCCGCTGCGGTATCAGCGAAACGCTGCTGACTGCCGACGAGAATATGGATGTGGTCCCCTGCCTGGCGGACTCCTGGGAACAGGTGGATGATCTTACCTATAAATTTCACATTCGCCAGGGGGTGAAATTCTCAAACGGCAATGATATGACACCCCAGACTGTAAAGGAATCTATTGAGCGTACCGCGGAATTAAACAGCCGGGGCGGCAACCTGAATTTGGAAAGCGTTGAGGTGGACGGTGAATATGTAATCTTTAAGACAACAGAACCGTACAGCGCCTTTCCTTATTATCTTACGGAACCCATGTGCAGTATCGTGGACACTACAGTAGATACCAGCAATTTTGAAGCGGATCCCATCTGTACCGGACCTTACCGCTGTGTGGAATATGTACCGGAACAGAAGTATGAGCTTGTAGCAAATCAGTATTACTGGGGCGGAGTTCCTGATGTAGACAGTATCACTGTGCTGAACATCGCGGATGATACCAAGGTGAGCGCAATGCTGGCAGGCGATCTTGACGTTGCTGTGGGAGCCTCGGCAACCACATTGTCTCTGGTGGAAGGAAACGATCATATTCAGATGGTAAATGTAACAGGTACCCGTGAGTCCGATCTGGAGATCAACTGCAGGGAAGGACGCCCCACAGCGGATCAGAACCTGCGCAAAGCTCTTTCCTACGCCATTGACCGTGACGTCATCGCGCAGATTTCCGGAAGCGGCTATGCCGCCGGCCTGGGCAAGCCTTTCCCGGACAGCGTAGGCTACAATATGGATCAGGTACAGGGCCAGACTTATGACACAGAAAAAGCGAAGGAGTGCCTGGAACTGGCAGGGTATGCGGATTCCGACAGCAACGGATATGTAGAGAAGGATGGGGAGGAACTGGTTCTCACCATTGCGCTGCGCTCCAATGCTTCTACCGCCGTTTACCAGGCCATGCAGGATATGTGGAAGGAAGTCGGCATTCATGTGGAAATCGAACTGATGGAAAATACCAGTGATATCCGGGATACCGGAGAATTCGATTTCCTTGGCGGCGGCTGGCAGACAGTAAACAATGCGGATGGACAGTCTTATCTGAAAAACCGCTGGACTGACGGCGGCCCGGACAACTATACCGGTTATCACAGCGATGCTTTCCAGGAGGTGATGGAGCGCCTTAACCAGGCATTCACCTATGAAGACCGCGTAGCCTGCTATGTGGAAGCCTCCCAGATCATTGCAGATGATTGTCCTACCATTTTCCTTTGCGCCAATGCCAATATCACTCTGGTGAATACAGACAAGGTAACGGATGTAACGGTCTTCCCCATCGACTATTATATGATCACAAACAAGTGGAAAGCTGTAAAATAAAGAGATGCATGTGCTTGACATTCAAAACTGTACCATAACATATCAAAATGGCATACCTGCAGTATCCGACGTCTCCCTCTCCGTTTCGGAGGGGGAGATCGTCAGCATTGTCGGGGAAAGCGGAAGCGGCAAGACCACGCTGATCCGTGCCATCCTGGGTCTTCTTCCGCCAGGCGGACGCATTGTGAGCGGCCAGATTCTTTTTGAGGGCATGGATCTCACAAAAGTCGGCGAGCAGCAGATGCAGGATATCCGGGGCCGCAGGATCGCCATGATCTTTCAGGATGTAGGGGCCGCGCTGGATCCCATTCAGCGTATCCGTAATCAGTACAGAGAATCTATTGCGGTTCATGAAAAGCTTCCCCAAAAAGAATATGCGCCGCGTGCGCTGGACATGCTGAGGCGGATGCATCTGACAGATTCAGAGCGGGTAATGGACGCCTATCCTTTTGAACTGTCCGGAGGAATGAAACAGCGTGTGGGAATTGCCATGGGCATGATTGCCAGGCCAAAGCTTCTTCTGGCGGATGAACCAACTTCTGCTCTGGACGTGACCATCCAGGCACAGGTCGTACATCAGATGAAAAAGCTTCGGGATGAATACGGAACCGCCATCATTCTTGTCACTCATAACATGGGCGTCGCTTCTTATCTTTCCAATCGGATCGGTGTGATGCGGCAGAGTAAAATGGTAGAATTCGGCACTCGGGATCAGGTTATCTATCATCCCAGAGAGCAATATACAAAGGATCTGCTGGGGGCAGTGCCGAAGCTGGGAGGGAAGCGCTTTGCAGAATCGTGAAATATTGCTGGAGGTCTCTCATGTAAACAAGACCTTCCCTGTAAAGAAACAGAAGCTTCACGCAGTTTCCGATATCAGCTTTTCTCTGGCCAGAGGAGAAATTCTCGGGATCGTTGGCGAGAGCGGATGCGGAAAGAGCACACTGGCCAGGATGCTGGTGGGTTCTCTGACACCATCTTCCGGTTCTATAGCCCTGGGCGGCGTGGAGTATCATCTGCTGAAAGGAAAAGAACGGCGCAGGTTCCGGCGAAAAATGCAGATGGTCTTTCAGGATCCCCTGAGCTCCTTTTCGCCCAGGATGAAGATTGGAACTTATCTTGCGGAACCTCGGCGGAATTATGACCGCATTCCTGCGAAGCAGGCTTTTAAGGAAACGGAAAAACTGCTGGAAATGGTGGGACTTCCCGGAGACTTTTTCGCCCGGTATCCTCATGAGTTATCCGGAGGACAGCTGCAGCGGGTAGCTATCGCAAGAGCGCTGGCTATTCATCCGGATTTTCTGGTCTGCGATGAAGCTACCGGCGCTCTGGATGTTTCTATACAAAATCAGATTGCCCAGCTTCTGGTGAAACTTATACGTGAGCAAAACATCGGATGCATCTTCATCGGCCATGATCTGGCTCTGATGCGCAGTGTAAGCGACCGCATAGCCGTTATGTATCTTGGACGGATCGTGGAACTGCTGGACAGTGAAGATCTTCTGGAAAAATGTGTTCATCCCTATACGCAGGCCCTTCTGGGCGCTGTATTTGACGTATACTGCGATCAGAATGAAGAGATTATTCTGCTGGAAGGGGAACCGCCCAGCCCCCTGGATGTGGCGGAGGGATGCTCCTTTGCCGCGCGATGCTCAAAATGCGAGGAGAAATGCCGCCGGAAGCTGCCGGTTCTGACAGAATTGGAGGATGGACATCTGGTGGCCTGTCATCTGGCTGCAGGCGGATCCGCAAAATCCAGGCCAGAATAGAAACAGTTCATAATGTGTTGTAATAATCTGTTGCAAAGATTCCCTTGATCCTGCCCTTACAGGCAGGATACAAGGGAATTTTCAGGTTATTTAGTTTTCATCCGTTTGCTGCCCGGATCCGATACAGATCAGTTACCTATTAAAACGATCGTTTGGATAAAAATCGATACAAAGCTTCCAGTCACCGGATAATCTGATCCGGTTTGCGCCTGTAGATTTACTGTAGCGGTCGCATATATAAGAGTCAAACAGACGGGCGCATTCCGGGCAGCGGGCTCCGGGTTTTCTTTACCTCGCACATCTCTTCATTACTGCAATTATGATAGTAGTCAAAGAACTCGTTGCAGTCCATTTCCAAAGGTTTCGGCTTCGGGACCAGGCGGACAGAAATGCCGGTCTTACGGTTTTGGAAGGAAGACGCCTGTTTCCCCGTCATGTAAAATAATAGATTGCCTTTGCCGATGCTACAGCACAAAACCACCTGAATAGCGCCTACATTACAGGTATCGTTTTCAGAAATACAAGCGACCTGCTCATCTTTCGAAAAAGTCAGTTCCAGCAAATCATAGTCAATCTGGAACACACATGGCCCTCCTACAGTATGGATCTAATGAGGAGTGCACGAGTCATCCGGATTATGTAATATCCGAAATCTGTTTTTGGTTTTTTGTTGTTTTCTGCTCTTTAGAATGGGAAGAGGGGTCGCTCCCTAATATTGTGTCCACGTTGGAGCAGACTGTTTTTAGTTCTTTCAGGCAGATTCGAAGGTTTCGGCAGGATTCATATTGGGCGTGTTTCAGGGCAGTAAGCTTTTCCTTTTCTGCTTTCAGAACCTTCATGGAGGGCAGCCTGCCGTCGTCAGAAATATTCTTCAGTATTTTCCGTGCTTCTTCATAAAGAGTAATTTCTGCGGAGTGTTCCTGTCGAAAAAATTTTTTATTTCCTGACTCCAGATATTGCCGATAAATACCCTTGTTAGCCAGATATTGTCCGGTGAAATGGATCTGTTCATTGATTTTTTTCAGTCCCTGTTCTGTTTCCTGCAGCGCAGTTTTTGCAAAACGGAATTGTTTCTGTACTTCAGAAAGTCTTTCGAAAAGAGTTTCTCGCGTACCATAACCATGTTCCTGGACATAGGCAATTGTTTTAGCCATTTGCTGCAGGTTTGCCAGTTTTATCTTTTTAGCGTATGCCTGACTCTTCTGTGCCTTAACACATTTCTGGAGATCTGTCACAAGCTGAAGATCTGTCTGGATGAAAAGAAATGTTTCCAGGGCATTGGCAGCTGTTTCAGTGCATGATGAAACCAGATTTTGAGCCGCAGCAACATTCTTTTTTTCTGAAGATGAAATAGTATTCGCATTTTGGAAAAACTTCTCGGACAGATAATTTTCCTGATAGTGTACTCCCAGCATTCTGCCGGTGACTGGTTTTGTACGATCAGGATGGAGGTAACTAAATCTTCCCCGGCTTATTCTCAATGAAATTTTATATTTCTCTGAAAGGATTTTTTGAAATTCGTCCTTGTCTTTGGCGGTGGATACCGCTTCGTCAATAGCAGTCCTGAGATAATCTTTCTGTGTTTGATATACGGTTCTTCGTGGAGTAATCCCATCATTGGTCATCTGACGGTTTCGGGATTCCAGCTTCTGCTGGCCTCTGCGTCCGGCATGATATTCCCGATCTGTAATTTTCTGGTCAGCCTCTTTTTGCAGATCGACTTGATGGAGATGCTCTCTCTCACATATATCCATGATGGACAGTTTCAGCTGTTTCAGATAATCCTTTGTCAAATGATGTTTATAACCAGCGCGGAAATCGCATGGGCGCAGGGAAAGCTTTCTTTCCGGTTCAAACGTTGAAAAAGATGGAAACAGTTCCGATAAATCCTGGGATTTTACATCATATTTCCGCAGGCTATTGATTACAATGTGGACGTGGATATTTCCGCTTTTGTTATGTCCATCGGTGTGCGTGCATATGAGTGTCTGGTGTCCGGGGAAATTTTTTTGGGCAAATTCAACTCCCAGCTGCTGTGCCTTTTCTCCGGTCAGACCGTTTTCTTTTGCGTCTTTCGGATCAAAACTGATGATGTAATGATGGGACTTAATCTCATTGAAATTCTGGTTTTTATGATATTTGGCGTTCAGCTCCATGCATTCCACGTCAAAAGTGAAGGGATCACAATTCAGGCCATTCAGATAATATTCTTTGCGTGGGATCAATTTGCCGTCTGTATCCATAAGAGGTTTGTTGGTATACTCGTTGTGCTGGAAGACAAGATATCGCTGTGTTTCCCCGTAATCAGAATTCTTGCTTGCAATATGTTTCAGTATTGCCATGATGTACTCCGTTTTCAAATGTGTTGTCTGTCAGCAGCAAAAAAATTTCCAGCCATTTTCAGAACTGCGTGTTTCATTACATGCAGATCAGCAATACTCTGATCAATGGCGTTATGTACCGTCTGTGAGTGGTTCCCTCCGCTGTTGAAGTAACGGGCAATCTGGTTCAGGTTACTGCCGATCTTTCCAAGTTCTGCTGTGATTCTTTTTATTTCCGGAACGTCTGCTACAATCTCATATTTTGCAATGACCTTTCCGTCCATCAGCTGACGCCGGATGTATTCTGACAGCGTGAGTCCTGCCTGTGCAGCGGCTTCTGAAATGAAATCGTATTGAATATCTGTCAAGCGGAGGTTTATGTGGTGGGTGTAAGTTAATTTGTCTTGTTTTTTACGTTTTGCCATTTTTTCTCCTTTTCCGTGATGGCCTGCCATCACACTGCGACTGTTTTAACAGGAGCCAAATACACATTTGAAAAATGTGCATCCGAGGGTATGGGGAGCGGAATCACCATCAAGATTGCCGGAATACAGAAAACCACGAAAGTGGGTTTCTGTATTACAGGGCGAATCTTGCTCTGCATATCCCGAACCCGGGATGACTTTGAAAAGAAAGAGATTTTCTCACATTTGCAATTTATGACCTTTTAACTATAAGCCGTTCCGGGAGGAGAAGTGCACAATCTTTTCTTAATCTTTTCGAAAGATGCAGCATCTCAAAAACCTTTAAATACCGGATGTTGAAAGGTCGCTGGGGACAGGGCATATACTCTGCATTACAGACGCGGTCTATGTAAATGAGTGAACAGTCTTTATGTTCAGCCAGCACAAGACTGAATGAGGCTCGTTGATATTTCAATACATCCAGCTATTAAAATTTCTCATTTGTGATCATCAGGGCAACGCCTAACTACAAAAATATTCGGATGTTCATTGAAAACCTGGAACAGAAGCAAGGTTTTAATAATCGGCATGAGATTCAGCGCGGGTACGAGACGGGATGTCTTGGGGTTATTTTCTGTACGATGCGTGATTCTTGCCTCTACAATTATGTTGACATAGCAGGCAACAAGGATCAAAACGAATGCAGGGGATGTCCGCATCATGTCCACAGTGCTATCCTATGGAGGTTACCATGCGGTATATATATCCCCACGGAAGAGGATGCTGGCATCAAGGAATATTTCCGTATGTGTGATTGCCACAAGATGTCACTCAAAAAGGTAAAACAGCAGCCCAACGTATTCTGCTTTTCCATGGGTACTACTATGAAAGGAAAAAATAGACAATGGCGCATCTGAAATGGCTGAAGAAGCTTGATATGAAAGAACTGTACCGTGAGACGATGGAAGAATACAAGGTGTACTATGAAGAGCAGACAGCAAAGGTTGGGAGGTTCGACGAACGGATCAAAGAAATTACCGCACAGGCAAAGTACCGAGAGAAAGTAAAACAACTCGTATACTTCCTGGGGGATCAGGACGCATACGGCGCTGTTTCTGGCCGTGGAGGCAGGAGAGTTTGAAAGATTGGCGAAAGGAAACACTTATGCAGCGTATCGGGACTGGCGCAAAGAGAACATTCCAGTTTCGACATATTAAACGGCTGGGGATCACAAAAGCAGGGAACGGCCGTCTGAGACTACTGTTGGCAGAATCAGAAGGGAGTATCTGTAAGGGCGTATATCTCAGTTGCTTGTCAGTTAAAGGTAAAATGCAGTGCGCCAGGAGAGGTCTCTAACAGTCAGCTGTTTGTGATGTGATGAGAAATCAAGCGGAAATACCGCGGTATTCTGCAGCTGTTTCTGCCAGCAAAAAAATGAATAAGCAAATAGCGACAGTACCGGAAAATGATTGTGATCACTGTAAAGTCTGGGAAACTTGTGTCATTGCTATGTGTGCACGTAAAATAGTAATCCTCGCTGTTAGATCATGTTCCCTTCAGTGAATCACTAACCTGCAGATAACCATTCCACGAACAACAGAGTACCAATTGCCGGGACTGTTAAATCAGAGCTCTTTTCCAATGATGTCAGAATATCAAAATGTGGGACTTGTCAGGAAAAAAGTTTATGGAATAAGGATTTATCACTGGATAAAAGTCGATTCATAACAATGAAGTATATTTCCTAAAGTTATGCGATGTAGAACCGTATGTTTTAGAAAATTAAGTTTCTGCTTCAAATTACTTTTTAACATGAGGCATAGAAGAGATTGAGGGGAATTGTACACTTAATGAATTTGAAGCAGTGCAGTTTTCATAGAAGATTTGTCGTGATTTAAGAGAAAGTTTGAAATATATTGTGCAAAATTCAAAAAACACTATGTGTTTATAGACGATGAACACTTTATTTAGTACAATTTAAATTAGAAATGGCGTTAGCCCAATTTACTAAAGAATGAAGAGAATGTTTTTATGCAAGGGTGTTTCTTCATGAGTGGAGAAATAATTAAGATCAGGAATGAAAAAAATTGGTTGAAATCGGTATGGCTATATGCATTTGTCGCGGCTCTGAACAGAGTCGCTTTTTTTAATCGACTTTTTTCGAGAAAAATCTTCCAATATCGATATTTTATCTGATTTCCAGGATGTATTTTGAGTCGATAAAGTTTTCGGATCACTTGCGTTTGAAGTTTCATTAAAAATATATCTGCTTATCTACAGGCAGATATATTTTTGAATGGAATGGTCTCGAATTTGGTAGAAAGAAGTAGATTTATAACGATTTTAATTTAGACACGAAATTTAAGGGATTCTTGTTTGGCATATAAAGTAAGAGGACAATAAGGAATATTACTTTTATCAGTGATTTTAATGGAAGGAGGTGAAAATAGTATGGAAAAAAATTCTTTTCAAAATGAAATGGATGTAAGGCAGCGGTTTCATAAGTTGTGTTACTGGGCAATGAAGTGTTCTGCTATTAACTATTACAGATATAGTGATTATCTTAAGGAGCATGAGATCCCTTTTTCTGATCTGTCAGAGAAAGAAATGAACAAATTATATACTCTGGATGAATACGCGGCAGAAAATTATTTATTTCAAGTATTACACTATGATGTATATGTCAGAGATGCTTTGATTGCCGAAGCTTTGGGACACCTGACGAAACGGAAGCGTGAGGTGATTCTGCTATCATTTTTTCTGGATATGAATGATAGGGAGATTGCGAAAGCGCTGCGGGTTGCACAGAGTACGATTCATGCTCACAAAAGACGATCACTTGAATTGTTAAAAGAACATATTGGAGGAAAAATATAATGAAAAAGAGAAATAAAAATGCCCATAGGAATCGTAAATATGATTTAATACCTTACCATGTTATCAAGGCAGCGTCAGAAGAGGACATCGATGCCATTATGCAGATCGTAAAGCATTATGAGGGATATATCCGGAAATTGTCTACCAGGTACATGTATGATGAAAGTGGAACTTTGCGGCACTATATCGATGAAGAGCTCCGTCTCAGATTGAAAACAAAGCTGATTGAAAAAATTTTATCTTTTGAGATGTAAAATATTCAGCTGATTTTCTTAAGAAAATGAACGGCTAAAGAGAATTTCTGCACCTTGACAATGTATGTTTTCAATGTCACGATAAAATAAAGTTTGATAAATGTAATATTCTGGAATTGTACAGTGGTATGTAAACTTATCGTGAATGTTGAAAACGAATAGATATATCCTGTGGGTTTTGAAACAACGGAGCCGTGTAATGGATACGCCATGACCGCCTGTGCAGGAACTTTATGCCATTGTGACGTAAAGTTTTGAGCATTGACTGTGATGAAATACTTAAATTTAGTGTTGAAACAAAGGCTCGAGCGGGAAAGATCCAGTTACAGACAGAGACGACAGATCTGTGCCATGATGCTGTTTCAGACAATGATATTTAAGAAGATGTATGTTTTCATAAAGTGTCATTGTGGTTTAATAGGTGGCCCCTGCAGGATATATTGCAATTGTATTTAGTTGTTGTAAGAGTCATATCTATGAAATTGTGTATGGAAAGAAATAAAATACTCCGTAACATGCCTGATTGTATTAGATGAGCGGAGTTGGTTCCATGGCTACTTACTCATACATTTGTTGCGGGAAGATTAGAGTGAAATAGAAAGATACACAAGGAGGAAAATTAAGATGCAAAGAATAATTAAAACAATTAATAAGAAAAGATTAGTGCGATATAAGGATGGCGCAGAAATGTACAGTATGGGTATGAATAAGTTTCAGGCACTGGCAAAAGATGCCGGTGCTATTCTGAAGATTGACAGGTTAGTGCTGGTTGATTTAGATGTATTTGATAAATATCTTGAGTCTTTTCGTGTAATGTAGATAGATTTAATGTGGAAAGATTTTTCGTAAGAGTTATATTTTACCTTGACCTTTGGTTAAACAGAAATTATAATGGTTATTAATGAATGGAGGTGCATATTATGGCAAAGGCTGGCAGACCAAAATCTGGAAATCTGAAGAACAGCTTTATTGGGTTGAAGATGACGGAGGCGGAATCCGCAAGACTTAGGGAATATGCCTCCAAGCATGACATGACCATAACACAAGTGCTGCTGAAAGGTCTTGACAGGCAATATGCCGCTGAAAATACTGTAAGTGGCTGATACGAGATTTCTTTCCTTTAGGAAAGGAGCAGAAATGGCAACAAAATCAAGAAAGGATAATAAAGGAAGGGTATTAAGAAAAGGCGAAACTCAACGCAGTTGTGATGGAAAATATGTATATACTTATACTGATCCGAATGGAAAGCGCAGAAGCATATATTCCAAAGATATTACAGAGTTGAGAAAAAGAGAAGAAGAGTTGATTAAGGAGCAGTTGGCTGGGTTAGATACATATACAGCCTGCAGTATGACGGTTAATTCTGCTTTTGACAGGTATATTTCCACTAAGTCAGAGCTTAGAGGAACTACTATGAGAAATTATAAGTATCTGTATGATCATTTTGTCAGAAATGGTTTTGGCAAGAAGAAAATTGGTTCAGTAAAATATTCTGATGTACAGTTATTCTATCTGCATTTGTTAAAGGACAGAGGGGTGCAGATTGGTACGTTATGTAATACCATCCATGTGTTTCTTCATCCTACTTTTCAATTGGCTGTGAGAGATGCCATCATCCGCATTAATCCCAGTGATGGGGTAATAGCACAAATTAAAAAGATGTATGGGAAAAGCCCAAATGTGAGGCATGCTTTGACGTTGGAACAACAAAGAGCTTTTATAAATTATGTGGAAAACACCCCAAGGTATTCCTGCTGGAGCTCATTGTTTAAGTTTTTGTTGGGGACGGGCTGCAGAATTGGCGAAGCGATAGCGATCCGATGGCAGGACGTGGATTTTGAGAAACGATTAATTAGTATTAATCATAGTCTGGTTTACTATCGTCGTAAAGACCATTCAAAATATTCATTTTATGTGTCATTGCCGAAGACCGAGGCAGGCATCCGTACTATACCATTGATGGATGTAGTTTATGATGCACTTAAGACAGAACTTTCAAATCAGCAGGAGTATGGATTTAATGAAACGGAAATAGACGGAATGAAGGGGTTCATTTTTATGAACCGACATGGAAATGTTCATATTCCGGCAGTGGTAAATCAAATTATTAAGCGTATAACCGAATCCTACAATGCAGAAGAGATAGTCATGGCGGCAGAACAACGACGGGAGCCGTTGATAATACCACATTTTTCATGTCATCATTTGAGACACACATTTTGTACCAGGTTTTGCGAAAATGAAACAAATTTAAAGGTGATTCAGTCCATTATGGGTCATGCAAATATTTCAATAACGATGGATATCTATGCAGAAGTAACTGAGGCAAAAAAGCAGGAGGCAATGCAGAATTTAGCGCATAAATTAGATATATTTTAGGAAAGAGTCCTGTTTGGGCTGTAAGAGAGTAGAGTCATACGACAAGAGTACGACAAATTTCAGTGTCTTAAGCGGTTTAAAGGTGTTTCTGCTAAGTATGGAAAGGCTTGAAAAGCCGCTTAATAAAGGAAAATACGTCATTATAAATAATATGATGTCTTTTAAGCAGAAATACGATTGCGGAAGCGGCAGAACGGCTGAGAGAGCATTCCTTTCCGGAAAATATCAATGCCATTGTGTTCCTTCTGCATAAACCGGTGGGACTTGGAACATATCGGAATGTGATTAGTCTGAAGGATGAAAAACTGTATGAATTCATTCGGCTGGCAGATTCAGGAAAAACAGGATATAAAATAGGCTTTGATTCCTGTACAGTACCTGCGCTTGTCAATTTTGCCGATCATATCAGTTTGAGCAGTCTTGATACCTGTGAGGGCGCGAGATGGTCGGCGTATATTTCGTCGGATATGAAGATGATGCCCTGCAGTTTTGATAATCAGGAGAAGCGTTGGGCAGTTGATCTCAGGAGCCATACAATTGAGGAAGCGTGGAGAAGCAGTGAATTCGAAGATTTCCGGACATATTTCAAAAAATCGTGCCCGAAGTGTACATTGCGGGCATCCTGTATGGGCGGTTGTCCGATTAAACCGGAAATAGTACTTTGTGATAAACGGCGTAATCAATGGCCGCAGGGCGGAATCTAAGCCTGATGTCTGCTTTTTTATTCTGTAAGGACTTTTAGAGTGACTCCGGCTGAAAGCTCTCAGGAACATAAATTTTGCGCCCTGACATCGGATGATGACGCACAGATCGCACTGGATGAAGGGGGGATCGCCGTGATCTGCCGGCACCTGTCAGAACTGGTGCAGAAGGGGGAGATCAATTAAGTATGTGCGAGGACAGAAGTTGAATTTGATGATAATGCGGAGGTGATTAATATGTGCAAAGAAATCCAAACGTTTGGATTTCTTTACACATACTAACTCCTCGTATAATAAGTTTGTAAGCAAGAAAAACAGCTTACAGACTTATTCTTTTTTGTGTATAAATGGTAAGGA
>CANQUI010000011.1 GCA_947626995.1 uncultured Eisenbergiella sp.
CTGGCTTCGGCAGCGGCGCTGATCGCGGTGCTGTTTGGCCGGAGGAAGAAGGAAGACTGAAGGCGTGAGCCGGAAGCAAAAGAACCAAACAGTTAAGAAGGGCGCCCGCCCGGTCGATAAGACCGGACGGGCGCTTTTGAACAATTGCGTAAGTTTTTTGGAGGATAGGTTGTCAGAATTCGGGGAATGTATTATACTAATGACGGACCCCGTTACAATTACAGTAGGAAAGGGATCCGGAGACGAAACGAATCGTTGGCGCCGATGACGCCGGACAATAGAAAAGGAGGTTTGCAAGATGGCAAAGTTTTCAAAAGAGATGACGATTGGTGATGCGCTGCGTCTGGATATCAACGCCGCACCGGTTCTGATGGAGATCGGGATGCACTGCCTTGGCTGTCCTTCCGCACAGGGCGAGACGCTGGAGGAAGCCGCTATGGTGCATGGGATTCCCGTGGAGGAGCTGATGGAAAAGCTCAACGCGATCTGAACAGCAGGGCGCGTTTATAAGGCGACGTACGTTTTTTCCATAGAAGGGGCAGATCAGAGGATCTGTCCCTTTTACGATAGCTATGACGGGACGAACGCCCTCCTTGTGTAACCGACATCAAAAACGGGGTGCTTTTGCACCCTGTTTTAGTCTAAAAAAAATACCCAATAAAACGAAAAAATATTTGGCAAAATTGACAAAATGTATGCGTCAAATCAATAAATGTATAGAAAAAAGTACACCGCACACACTTGACCTTGGACGGCAGGTAACTTATAATAAAACTAAGGATTGGCGCGGGGCGGATGCCGTTTTCTTTTGCGCCAGATAACGATCCACTATATTCTAAACAGGAGGCTGATTAAAATGAGACCAGAATGGACAGGTTTTGTAGGCAACAAGTGGGATAAAGAAGTGAATGTCCGCGACTTTATCCAGAAAAACTATGAGCCTTATGAGGGAGATGAGGCATTCCTTGCCAAGCCTACGCAGAACACGAAGGATCTGTGGAACCAGGTGCTGGATCTGCAGAAGAAGGAACGTGAAGCGGGCGGCGTGCTCGACATGGACACCAGGGTCATTTCCACGATTACTTCTCACGGACCGGGGTATCTGGACAAGAGCAAGGAGACCATCGTAGGCTTCCAGACCGACGCTCCCTTTAAGCGTTCGCTGCAGCCTTATGGCGGGATCCGTATGGCGGAGAAGGCCTGCGCGGATAACGGCTATACGGTAGATCCGGAGATTTCTGAATTTTTCAATACGCACAGAAAGACACATAACGCAGGTTGTTTCGACGCGTACAATCCTGAAATGAGAGCCTGCCGTTCTTCCCATATCATTACGGGTCTGCCGGATGCTTATGGCCGCGGCCGTATCATTGGCGATTACAGACGTATTGCGCTGTACGGGATTGACAGACTGATCGAGGATAAGGAAGATCAGAAGGCTTCCACCGGCCGTGTCATGACGGATGATGTGATCCGCCTGCGCGAGGAGATTTCCGAGCAGATCAAGGCGTTAAAGGATATGAAGGTTATGGCGGCTTCCTATGGCTGCGACATTTCCAAGCCCGCCGCCAACGTAAAGGAAGCGATTCAGTGGACTTACTTCGGATATCTGTGCGCGGTGAAGGAGCAAAACGGCGCCGCCATGTCCCTGGGACGTACTTCCACCTTCCTTGATATTTATGCACAGAGAGATCTGGCAAACGGCACCTTCACAGAGGAGCAGATTCAGGAATTTGTGGATCATTTCATCATGAAGCTGCGCTGCATCAAGTTCGCCCGTACGCCGGAATATAATCAGATCTTTGCCGGCGATCCCGTTTGGGTGACCGAGTCTCTGGGCGGTATGGGCGTTGACGGCCGTCCGATGGTAACGAAGATGAGCTTCCGTTATCTGCACACCCTGACCAACCTGGGGCCTTCTCCGGAGCCCAACCTGACGGTGCTCTGGTCCACCAGACTTCCTGAGAACTGGAAGAAATACTGCGCAAAGATGTCCATTCAGACCTCTTCCATCCAGTATGAGAACGACGATCTGATGAGACCTGTCCATGGCGATGACTACGGCATTGCATGCTGCGTATCTTCCATGGTAATCGGCAAGGAAATGCAGTTCTTCGGCGCTCGTGCCAATCTGGCCAAGTGTCTGCTGTATGCGCTTAACGGCGGCGTAGACGAAGTAACCAAGAAACAGGTAGGCCCGAAGTATCGTCCGGTATCCGGTGATGTTCTGGATTACGACGATGTCATGAGCAAGTTCCTGGATATGATGGAGTGGCAGGCGGACGTTTACGTCAATACGCTGAACATCATTCATTACATGCACGACAAATACTGCTATGAGAGAGCCGAGATGGCTTTGCATGACAGAGATGTCAAGAGATATTTCGCAACCGGTGTGGCCGGACTTTCTATCGTAGCGGATTCCCTTTCCGCCATCAAGTATGCGAAGGTGGAAGTGATCCGCGATGAAGACGGCGTGATCGTAGACTTTAAGACCACGGGCGATTTCCCGAAGTATGGCAATGACGACGACCGTGTAGACGAGATCGCACAGGATGTGGTGCATAAGTTCATGACCGCAGTCAGAAGACATCACACCTACAGGAACGGAATTCCTACCACGTCCATCCTGACCATTACCTCCAATGTGACCTATGGTAAGGCCACCGGCAACACGCCTGACGGACGTAGAAAAGGACAGCCGTTCGCTCCCGGTGCGAACCCGATGCACGGCCGCGATACCCACGGCGCCATCGCTTCTCTGTCTTCCGTATCCAAGCTGCCCTTCAAAGACGCGCAGGACGGTATTTCCAATACCTTCACCATCATCCCTGCCGCTCTGGGCAAAGAGGATAAGATCTTCTCCGGAGACCTGGAGCTGGATCTGGATCTGAAATAAGCGGCGGATCTGATGTAAAATAAGGAGTTTCTTATGGACGAGAAAGAAATGATCGATGATCTTGTCAGGATGCTCGACGCCGGTATGGCGCAGGGCACGGGCCACGTAAATGTGGACTATGATGACGGGAAAGATTCCAAAGAGGTGCAGACATTAGGCTGCACGGACTGCTCCAGGACCCCTCTCGCCTGCAGCGTACCCACGCTGCATCAGGGGCTGGATGATTACCAGTAAGTAAGCAAACCATAATATAATAAAAAGGAGGAATATATCATGGCTGAAAATCATGCACAGGTTGATAATCTTGTATCGTTATTGGATGGTTACGCAACAAAGGGCGGACATCATCTGAATGTGAACGTTCTCAACAGAGAAACGCTGCTGGATGCGCAGAAGCATCCTGAGAACTATCCGCAGCTTACCATCCGCGTGTCCGGCTATGCCGTCAACTTCATCAAGCTGACCCCCGAACAGCAGGCGGATGTTATCTCCAGAACGTTCCATGAGAGCATCTGATCGTCTGACGGACGGATTTTAAGTCAAACAAAAAGAACCCGGCAAGGAGAACTCCCTGCCGGGTTCTTTTTATGATAAATCGGACGAATGTCCTCATACCTGCGCCAGCGTTTGCAGCGCTTTTCCATCAGATATCAGATCGTAATGTTCTTTGAAATAGGCCTCGCTTCCGATCGCGGAACGTTCCAGCCTGCCGTACTCCGATACTACGTTGCAGATCCGGTTAAAGGCTTCTGCGGAAATGTTTTCCTCGCTGATGACCAGCGAGTATTTGCCGCTTTTGGTGTTTTTATACAGCGAATTCTTCCCGTCATAGAAACTGCAGGCGACGTGCGCCAGACGGATCAGGTCGTGCATGGACGAGAAGGAAAAAATCCGGGCGCTCCCGATGGCAATATCGGGAGTCGGCTTCTTTTCCTTTGCGGCGGCCGGGGCAGCGGAGGAATCCGCGCTTTTGGCGGCGGCTCCGGCGGCTTCCGCCCGTCGGCTTTCCTGAATCTGACGGAACAGATCAAAGATACTGTCCGCCGTCTCGGAGGCGCGGGTCGAATAGTCGTCGGGATCGATCCCGTCCTCGTCCTCTTCGGCCGAAGGAGCAAACTTGGAAAATCTGGTATCCAGCTCCTCGGGGTCCTCCACCTTGGTAATGATCAGGACAATGCAATCCGCGTTGAGCGGAATCGCCTCTATCATAAGGGGAATATCGTCTGCTTCAAATCCAAACTTCTGAGCGGCCTGCTGCATCATATCCCGGAACAGGTTTTTGGCCTTTTCCGTGCCGTAGGCCAGCTCGCTGATCTTTAATTCCCGATCTGCCAGGTCTGCTTTCGTAAGGGTACAACGTATCTGATGGTCATTGACTTTTTCAATTTTCATAAAATCACATCCTTACTATTTAAAATACTGCCCTGTTTTCCGAGTGTGACGAATGAAATACAAATAAGCATCCTGTGAAAGTAATCATATCATAAAAGACTGCAAAGTCAAGCGTATGCCTGTACGGTTTCACTTTTTTTTAAGAAATGCTTGAAAAACGTTCCTGTATTGGATATAATTGCCCTAGAGATCAGCGAACAACCTGTGCCGGGAAGGAGGGTTGTCACCACAGTCCGGTTTCATGCGATCCTTTTTCACATTACGCGTTTTATTCCTGACTGGGAACGGAAGGTGTCCGTTCCATCTTATTCTCACAATGTATATAGTATGAGAATGTCTTGCAGGTATATGTAACCTGTCGGAAAATCTTTCAATCAATATTTTCCAAACAAAATTATAATTCAAACATTATTTTATGAACACGGATTGTCGGAAGCGCTGTTCGTCTGTCTCTTGTTTCTTATGTTTTTCAATCTGATCCGATCGCGGAATATATATCACGAACCATCCCCTTTTGAGAGAAAAGTCGGATCGGAAAAGGAGAAAACAAATGGGAAGATTGCAACCGGAAGAATGGGAGAAACTGCTCTCGGAAATGGAACGGGAGGGCGTCGGTTTTTACCTGAACGGGAAGCGGTCGGGAGCCCGGGAAGTCATTCAAAAATGCTGCGTATGTGAAAAAGCAGTCTATATGCCCGACTTTGTCATGGATGAAAGCGGCAGACTCAAGGAGGTCCGCTATGATGAAGTCAAAAAATGGTAGGATCCGTCTGATGAGGCGGTGATCCCATTTCTGTCTGAAACGATCCGGTCCGGCTTTGCAAAACGGGAACCCCATGCCCCGCAGCCGGGCCGGATTTCGTTGTGCAGCAGCCGCGTCCGGGAATTTTGACGGATCCTGCAGAAATTAGTGGATGACTGACCCGCTTTGGTGTGTTAGAATAGGAATGGCTGTAAAACAGCATCGGAAAAAAGAGACCGGGAGGAACGCATTTTATGAAAAAACTGATTCCGGCATTGATCGCCATTTTGTTGATCCTGCTGATCGGCGGAGGCGCGGCCGGCGCGTACCTGTATCAGAAATATTCCTATTCCAAAGAGAGGGCCGATCTGCAGGCATATTTTTCTCTTGACAGCGAGGAGGATGTGGCCATTTTGCTCAACCACGACTTTTTGCAGGAAAAAGGGCAGCTGCGGGACGGGCACTGTTATCTGGATCTGGAAACGGTGCACCTGTATTTAAACGATAGATTTTATGTGGATGGGAATGAAAAGCTGCTGCTTTACGCGCTGCCGGACGAGGTCGTCCGTATCGGGCTGGGAGAGACGGCGCAGGACGGCTATGTCGCGGCGTATGAAAGCGGCGGCAAGGCGTATCTGGCGTTAGACTATGTGAAACAATTCTCCGACTTTGACTATACGCTGTATACGCAGCCCAACCGGGTCGTGCTTCAGACCGAATGGACTGAGAGGAAAACTGCCGCGCTCAAAAAGGATACCGCCGTCCGTCTCCGCGGAGGCGTAAAAAGCGAGATCCTGACGGACGAAAAGAAGGGAGACCGTCTGACGGTTTTAGAGGAACTGGAAAACTGGAGCCGTGTGCAGACGCCCGACGGCTATATCGGTTTTGTAAAAAATAACAGACTGACAGAGGAACAGACGGAAACCCCGGTGAAGGATACCGGATATACCCCATGGGATTATACCGGAAATACCAGGGAGCATAAGATCAATCTGGCCTGGCATCAGATCAGTTCGGAGAGCGGCAACAGCACGTTTCCCGGCGTGGTAGAGGGCGTGACGGGGATCAATGTGATTTCCCCCACATGGTTTTCCCTATATGATAATGAAGGAACGGTGGACAGTTTTGCCAGTCCGGACTATGTGCAGGCGGCACATGCCAGAGGTCTGGAGGTATGGGCGCTGGTGGATGATTTCAGCCACAGGGCGGATAACGGCGTGGATCCGGGACAGGTGCTTTCCTATACCAGTAAGCGCGCGGCGGTGATCGATGTGCTTTTGTCCGAAGCAAAAAGATGCGGCTTCGACGGATTTAATATTGACTTTGAGCAGATTCCCGAGACTGCGGGAGAGGATTATATTCAATTTATCCGGGAGCTTTCCATCGTATGCCGGCAAAACGGACTGGTCCTTTCGGTGGACAATTATGTGCCGATCAATTCCAATGCGTTTTATGAATGGAAGGAGCAGGGAGTCATGGCGGATTATGTGATCATCATGGGGTACGACGAACACTGGGGCGGCAGCAGCGAAGCCGGATCGGTGGCCTCCATCGGGTATGTGGAAAGCGGGATCGAAAAGATGGTGGAGATGGTGCCGCCTCAAAAGGTCATCAACGGAATCCCGCTGTATACCAGGATCTGGACCACGGCCGCGGACGGGACCGTCAGCAGTCAGGCGGTGGGGATCAAGGCCGCGTATGATTATCTGGACGCCCATGGGATTTCCCGGGAATGGGACGAGTCTGCGGGTCAGTATTACGCGGAATATGAATCCGCAGCCGGAAAGGTGCAGATATGGCTGGAGGACGAAGAGTCGATCGCCGGTAAGATCGGCGTCATGAAGCATTACGGCCTTGGCGGTATCGCGTCCTGGAAGCTGGGATTCGACGACGGAAGAGAGAATATATGGAGCGTGATCGCCGGTTTTCTGACGGATTGAGAAGCGGGCGCTGCCACGGCATAAAACGCGGCGGCGCGCATATATATGTAAAAAACCGCGGAGAAACCGATGAAGCAAAACTGGCGATATGATCTGATAAAGATATTGGGGACGGCAGTCTTTTTGACTGCCGTTTTTTTTGCGGGAAGACAGGCCGCCGTGATGGTTGACAGCGTAGTGCAGCACAAAAAGGAACAGCAGGGGACGGAGGACCGTTATAAGATGCAGAAATATTGCGTTGTGGTAGATGCGGGGCACGGCGGCGGTATATTGCGGAAAATGAGAGCATGCTTTTTCAGAGAAAAAAGGGAGAAATTATAGTGAATTTAGCCAATTTTTTATGGGCAAGTTTTCATATTTTTAACAAAAATGTGAATAAACACAAAAAAGAACTTGTAAATAAAAGGACTGGAAGTTATAATAAGTTTGTAGCTGTTGGAAACGTTTCCAACAAAACATTATATTTTTAAGGGAGGAATGCGAAATGAAAAATCGCGAAACCAAAAAGCTTGTAGCTTTAGCGCTTTCGGCTGTTTTGGCGCTGGGCATGCTCGCCGGCTGCGGTGGTACCACTGCTACGGAGACGACTCCGGCCGAGACTTCTGCCGAGACGGTTGCTCCGGCTGAGACCGATGCTGAAGCTGAGGCCCCTGCTGCGACAGGCGGTTCTGTTTATTATCTGAACTTCAAGCCTGAAGCAGATCAGGCATGGCAGGATCTGGCTGCTACCTATACCGAGCAGACCGGCGTGGAAGTGAAGGTTGTTACCGCCGCTTCCGGAACTTATTCCGATACGCTGACCGCTGAAATGGGTAAGCCCGAAGCCCCGACTCTTTACAACATCGGTAACGCTTCCGGATTAAAGGACTGGAACGACTACGCTCTGGATCTGTCCGGCACGCCTATCTATGACGAGCGCGTGAACGACGACTACGTTCTGTTCGATGAGAACGGCGCGCCCAAGGCTCTGGGCTATTGCTACGAGTCCTTTGGTATCATCGTAAATACGGCTCTTCTGGACACCGCAGGCTATACGCTGGATGACATCAAGGATTTTGATTCTCTGAAAAAAGTTGCAGACGATATCCACGCTCGCGCGGAAGAGCTTGGCTTTGACGCCTTCTCCGCTCCTGGCCTGGATGGTTCTTCCAGCTGGCGTTACTCCGGCCATCTTGCTAATGTGCCTCTGTTCTATGAGTTCAGAGACGACGGCGTGACCGAGCAGCCCGCTACCATCACCGGCGCTTATCTGGACAACTTCCGTAAGATCTGGGATCTGTACATCACCGATACCTCCGCAAACCCGACCAGCCTTGCAAGCAGCACCGGTGACGAGTCCGAAGCGGAATTCGGTAACGGCAAAGCGGTATTCTATCAGAACGGCGACTGGGAGTTTGCAAACCTGACCAATCCGGATACGTTTGCGATGAACCCGGACGATCTGGCCATGATCCCGATCTACTGTGGTGTTGAGGGCGAAGAAAAGGCCGGCTTAAACTCCGGTACAGAGAACTGCTGGGCAGTGAACTCTCAGGCTTCTGAAGAGGACATTCAGGCGACTCTGGACTTCATGTACTGGGTTGTAACTTCTCCGGAAGGCACCGCAATGCTGGCTGAGCAGTTCAGCGGAATTCCTTTCAAGCACGCTGCTGCTTCCAATAACGTATTCGGCGCTGATGCAAGCGAATATGCTGCAAACGGCAACTACACCCTGTCCTGGGCGTTCAACTACACCCCTAACGTGGACAGCTGGCGCGCCACGGTTGTTACCGCTCTGACGGACTATTCCGCAGATCCCAGCGATGACAACTGGCAGGCTGTGGTAGATGCTTTCGTAGGCGGCTGGGAGTATGAGTACAACGTAGTAAACGGCTGATCATCTACATACGCAACATGATTTAAAACGAGGGCGGCTCAACGGCCGCCCTCACTATAACTATTCACCTGTTATGCAGGGAGGAGAGGAGATCGCATTGAAAAAGAAAAAGAAAACCAACGACGGGACATCCGTCAACAGCTGGCTTGTCCGCCGGCCGATACAGCGGTGGTTCCCTTTGTTCATTTTACCAACCTTTATCTGTTTTATGATCGGTTTCGTCTGGCCTTTTATCCAGGGCATCTATCTGTCCTTCTGTAACTTCAATATCCCGAAGGATGCGAAGTGGGTGGGCCTTAGCAACTACGCAAAGGCGTTTTCTGACAGCGGCTTCGGCCATGCTTTCTGGAATACGGCCGCTTTTGCAGTGGTGTCTATTGTGCTGATCAATGTCATCGCCTTTTTCATCGCTTATCTACTTACACAGAAAATACTGGGCGCGAATCTGTTCCGTACGGTATTCTTTATGCCCAATCTGATCGGCGGCGTTGTGCTGGGATACATTTGGTCCATGATTTTCGATGCGATCCTGAAGAACTATAACACCTATCTGACCTCCAATGCCACCTACGGATTCTGGGGACTGGTCATTCTGGTTGCGTGGCAGCAGATCGGATATATGATGATCATCTACATAGCAGGTCTGCAGGCTGTTCCCGGCGATATGCTGGAGGCGGCCAAGATCGACGGAGCTACCAACGCGCAGACGTTGTTCCGGGTCATCATTCCCAATGTTATGTCCTCCATTACGATTTGTACCTTCCTGACGCTGACCAATTCCTTCAAGCTCTTTGACCAGAACCTGGCGTTGACCGGCGGCGCTCCTTCCGTCATGTTAAACGGCGGGAAGGTCAATATGACGGAACTGTTGGCGCTGAATATTTACAGCACGTATAACATCAACCGCAACTATCACGGCGTGGCGCAGGCGAAGGCAGTGGTCTTCTTCCTGCTTGTAGCGGTTCTGGCGATTGCGCAGCTCACCGCAACCCGCAGTAAGGAGGTGCAGCAGTAATGAAGAACAAACAGTATTCCCTGGGTAGCAAAATCCTCACGGTGATATTTGCGATCCTCAGCGTTGTCTGGATCCTGCCTATCGTTGAAGTGCTCATCAATTCCTTCAAGTCCAACGACTACGTCAATACGGATGCGTTCGCTCTGCCGAACGCGGATTCGTTCGTGGGATTTGCCAACTATGTGAAAGGCGTGACGTTCGGAAACTATCCGTTCGTGAAGGCGCTGGGGTACAGCCTGATCATTACCATTCTGTCTGTGGCGCTGATCCTTTTGTTCACCTCCATGACCGCATGGTATATCGCCAGGGTGAACTCCTTGTTTGCAAAGATTTTCTATTATCTGTGCCTGTTTTCCATGATCGTGCCGTTTCAGATGGTTATGTTCACGCTGACCTTTACGGCTTCTCAGCTGAAGCTGAATACGCCCTATACGATACCGGTCATTTATCTGGGATTTGGCGCAGGCATGGCGATCTTTATGTTCGTGGGATTTGTAAAGGGCCTGCCGCTGGAGATTGAAGAGGCGGTGGCCATTGACGGCGGCGGACCGGTCTGCACGTTCTTTATGGTGGTGCTGCCCATGTTAAAGCCCACCCTGATCTCCGTGGGTATTCTGGAGATCATGTGGGTGCTCAACGATTACCTGCTTCCTTATCTGGTTCTGGATCGTACCAAATATATGACGATTCCGATCCTGGTACAGTACTTGAAGGGAAGTTACGGCAGCGTGGATCTGGGCGCGACCATGGCCGTGATTATGCTGAGCATCATTCCGATCATCATCGTTTATATCTTCTGTCAGAAACACATCATCAAAGGCGTGGCGGCAGGCGCGGTAAAAGGATAAAATTCTGCACGGATGCAGGCAGTACCCGCAGGATATCTCAAAAGGAGGTGAGACCGTGACCATCAAAGATGTGGCGCAACATTCCGGCTATGCGGTGGGCACGGTGTCCCGGGTGCTGAACGGACATCCGGATGTCAGTGAAGAGGCCCGGTCCCGTATCCTGGCGGTGGTAGAGGAGCTGGGATTTAAGCCAAACAGCAACGCCCGTCATCTGAAGCAGCGGGGAGGAAACGGCTTTTGTATCCTTGTAAAAGGAACGCACAACATGCTTTTTATGAGCATTGTGGAAGAGATGCAAAGCCTGATCAAGCGGGCGGGCCGTTCCGCCTCCGTATATTATCTGAATGAGGATGATAATGAAGTAGAACTGGGAATCCAGGTCTATCATGAGCAGAAACCGTTGGGGATCCTGTTTCTGGGAGGAAATCAGGACAATTTCAAGGACCGGTTTACACGGATCGCCTGCCCCTGCGTGCTGGTGACGGCACGGGCCGATATGTTGGGATTTTCCAATCTTTCCAGCGTTTCTACGGACGACGTGGAAGGCGCAAAGCAGGCCATGGGCGCCCTGCTGGACGCGGGACATCGCAAGGTGGGCATCATTGGCAGCGACAGCGGAGAGATCACTGCCAATACGGGAAGCATCAGCAGGCTGCGCCTTCTGGGATGTCAGAAGGCCAGCGAAAAACGGGGACTGACGTTTTATCCCCAGCAGGCGGTGGCCTCCCGCTATTCCATGGAAGGCGGGTATCAGGCGGCCCTAATCCTTTTGGACAGATATCCGGATATGACCGCCATTTTTGCCATCTCTGATGTCATGGCCATTGGTGCGCTGCGCGCCATACACGACAGAGGGCTTCGGGTCCCGGAGGATCTTTCCCTCATTGGCTACGACGGGATCGAACAGGTGGATTACTGTGTGCCAAGGCTGTCCACCATCCGGCAGGATGTGGAGCAGCTGGCCAGGCGCGGGGTGGATATTTTGCTGAAACAGATAGACGGCGCTCAGGCCGTCCATGAGATCGTATCCGTGGCGTTTATTCAGGGGGAAAGCGTTCGGACGATCAGAGCGTAAAAAGGAGGTATGGCGCATGGCGGGCAATACGCCAAAGAGTTATCGGAATCAGGTAATGTATTCCGTATTTGTCAGGAATCACAGCGCCGAGGGGACTTTTGAGGGCGTCGTGCGCGATCTGGACCGGATCAGGGATCTGGGCGTGGATGTGATCTGGCTGCTTCCCATTCATCCGATCGGGGAGAAGTGCCGGAAGGGAACGCTGGGCAGTCCGTATGCCATCCGGGATTACCGTGCGGTCAATCCCGAATATGGGACGATGGCCGATTTTAAGCATCTGGTAGAGGAAATTCACCGGCGCGGCATGAAATGTATCATAGACGTGGTTTATAACCATACGTCGCCGGATTCCTGGCTGGCGGAGCATCATCCGGAATGGTTTTATCACAAGGCCGACGGAAGCTTCGGCAACCGGGTCGGAGACTGGAGCGATGTCATTGATCTGGATTACGGACAGCCCGGACTGTGGGAGTATCAGGTGGAAACGCTTTGTCAGTGGGCGGCCATCGTGGACGGCTTCCGTTGCGACGTGGCGCCGCTGGTACCGCTTCCGTTCTGGCTTCGCGCCCGGCAGGAGGTGGAAAAGGTCCGTCCCGGCTGTCTTTGGCTCAGCGAATCCATCGAGCCGAATTTTGTCGTGGCCAGCAGGGCGAACGGCCTGGCGGGGCTTTCCGATTCCGAGATCTTTCAGGCGTTTGACGTCTCCTATGAATATGATATTTTTGACTGGTTCCGCGGCTATCTTACGGGAGCGTGTCCCTTAAGCCGTTATGCGGAGGCGATCAATCAGCAGGAGGCCATTTATCCGGATAATTATGTGAAACTGCGGTATCTGGAAAACCACGACAACCCCAGGGCGCGGTTTGTGATCCCCGGGGAAACGGAGCTGATCAACTGGACGGCGTTTCAGTATTTCCAAAAAGGAATGACGCTGCTGTACGCCGGTCAGGAAAAGGGAGCAACACACCGGCCCTCTCTGTTTGATCCGGATCCCGTTATCTGGGAGAACGGCCTGGATCTGCAGGGGCTGATGCAAAAGCTGGGGGCGATGAAAAAGAATCCGCTGTTTACCGACAGCACGTACGAGGTAAGCGCCCGCCCCAACGACATTTTGTATGCCGCCCATCGAAAGGGCCAGCGGCAGATGGTGGGGATTTTCAGTATGCAGGCAAAGAAGGCGTTGCTTCCGGTCAGTGTACCGGACGGTTATTATGAAAACGTCATAGACGGAACCCGCGTGGAGGTGTACGCGGGAAAGCTGCCCTGCGACGGTATGCCCATTATCTTTGAGGCGCCCTGTATGGAGGGAAGCTTCCGTCCCCTGTGACGACGTGGTATCAAAAATAAACGCAGGACTTCTGGCGTGTCTGTGCCGCCAAGAGTCCTGCTTTCTCTTTTTTTACGGGTTATTTGAGCTTGAGCCCATCCCGAAAGGCTTCCCCCACCCTTTCGGACACCTTGTAATAGCCGTGTGTGTAAGGGTCAAAAGCAATGGCGTTTACCAGGGACATATCGACCTGATCTCCTGCCATCACGCGCTCGTCGGCGGTGATATTTACCACCTTTCCGATCACTCCCACGCCGTATTCGTTGGTCTGATACTCGACAAATTCGCACTCCAGACAGAGCGGGAACTCTGTGATCACAGGTGCGTCTACCCGGGCGGATTTTTCTGCGGTCAGGCCGCTTTTTTCAAATTTGCGCGGTTCTGTGTTGCCGGAAACGACGCCGAAATAGTCGGCTTCTACGACATGGGCGGCGTCGGCGACGCTGACCGTAAAAGCGCCTCTGGCCTTGATATTCTGTACGGTTTTATGAGACTCGGTCAGATTCAGGGCCACCATGTCGCGTTCCTGCATCGTGCCCCAGGCGGCGTTCATCACATCGACGCTGCCGTCATCATTATAGGTGGCCACCATTAAAACCGGCATCGGAAAGATTCCTTCTGTGAGTGTCAGATTTTTTCTCATGCTGTTTTCCCCCGTTTCCTGAATTTTGGCATCCTTTGTGCCTTTGCTATTATTATAGCGGGTATCGGGGGAAATACAAGCGCCGTCCCGGAACTTTTTGCCGCAATTTTCTTACGCCCCACGGCGGCGAAGACCCGGGGAAGGTGGCGGCAGACGGCGCGCTGGAAAAAGACATCAATCTTCAGATCGCCAGACGTCTCGCGGTTTTGCTGGAGCAGTCGGATGTGAAGGCGGTCATGACCCGCACCGGCGACAGTGGGCTCAACGATGCCAATGCCAAAGGCCGAAAGGTACAGGATATGAAGCGCAGACTTGCGCTGATGGAAGAAACGGCGCCCGAGCTGGTGATCAGCATACACCAGAACAGTTACGGCAGCCCTTCTGTGAAGGGGGCGCAGGTATTTTATTATACAGGCAGCGAGGCGGGAAAAACACTGGCGCAGACCATCCAGACACGCTTGGTGCAGGGTCTGGATCCGAATAATCACAGGACGGCCAAAGCCAATGACAGTTATTATCTGCTGACCAAAACCAGCAAACCGACGGTGATCGTGGAGTGTGGTTTTTTGAGCAATCCTGAGGAAGCGGCCCGGCTGCAGGACCCTGTCTATCAGGAAAGGGTGGCGTGGCAGATCCACATGGGCATTTTGGAATATCTGCATGACGCCGGAGGGACTCAGACGAAGTGACGGCGCGGCCGTGAGAAAAAACAGATTCTCTTTGCAACCATACCTCTGTTGTGCTATACTGAATGAGATTAAAAGGCAGTACAGCACAGACAGGGGTTTTTCATGGAAACGATCCTGATAAAAGTAAACCGCGAAAAGCCGGAACAAGAGAGCATCGCCCGGGCGGGAAAGATCATCCGGGACGGCGGACTGGTGGCATTTCCCACAGAGACGGTGTACGGTTTGGGCGGAGACGCGCTCAATCCGGCTTCTTCCCGCCGAATCTATGAGGCGAAGGGCCGGCCCTCGGACAATCCCCTTATCGTTCATATCTGTCAGTGGGAGTCGATGAACCGGATCGCACGAAGGATACCCGAGGAGGCGAAAAAGCTCGCGGACGCCTTCTGGCCCGGCCCGTTGACCATGATTCTGCCAAAGACCGACAGCGTTCCCAAAGAGACCACGGGCGGATTGGATACCGTAGCGGTCCGCTTTCCGTCCGATCGGATCGCGCAGGAATTTATCAGGGCGTCCGGCGGTTTTGTGGCCGCTCCCAGCGCCAATACGTCCGGACGGCCGAGCCCCACGCTGGCGCGATATGTCTGGGAGGATCTGGGAGGACGGATCGAAATGATCCTGGACGGCGGCGAGGTCGGCATCGGGCTGGAATCCACCATTGTGGATCTCAGCGGCAGCGTGCCCATGATCCTGCGGCCCGGCTATGTGACAAAAGAGATGCTAAAGGACGTGCTGGGCAGCGTGGATACGGACCGGACGATATGGGATCAAAACTGCAGGGAGCGTCCGAAAGCGCCGGGGATGCGCTATCGGCATTATGCCCCCCGGGGCGTTTTGACCATCGTGGAGGGCAGGCCGGACCGGGTGGCAGAGGAAATCTGCGCCGGCAGCCGGAAGGCGAAAAAAGAAGGGGCCAGGGTCGGGATTCTGGCCACGGACGAATCGTTGGAAAAATATCGGGCGGAAAGCGCCGCGGACAGTATTAAGAGCGTGGGAAGCAGGACGGACGAGGACAGCGTGGGACGGAGTCTTTACCGGATCCTGCGGGAGTTTGACGAGGAAGAAATCTCCGTGATCTACTCCGAGTCCTTTTCGGACAGCGGTTTTGGACAGGCTATCATGAACCGGCTGTTAAAAGCAGCGGGCCACAGGGTCAAAAACGTATGAAAAACCGGAAGGAACCCATCCGCGCCCGGGATAAAAGAGGAGGCATTTATGATCGCATTGGCAAGTGATCACGGCGGCTATGATCTGAAGGATCAGATTAAGGCATGGTTGGATCAGAAAGGGATCCGGTATCAGGATTTTGGCTGTTTTCAAAATGAGTCCTGCGATTATCCGGATTTTGGAAGAGCGGCCGCCCAGGCGGTGGCACAGGGCGAATGTGAGAAAGGCGTTGTGATCTGCACCACGGGGATCGGGATCTCCATTGTGGCCAACAAGGTGAAGGGAATCCGCTGCGCGCTGTGTTCGGATCCTTTGTCCGCCCGGCTGACCCGGGCGCATAACGATGCGAACATGCTCGCGCTGGGCGCCGGGATCGTCGGAAAGCATCTGGCGCTGGAAATTTTGGAAACCTTTCTGAATACGCCGTTTTCCGGGGAAGAAAAGCATGTCCGGAGAATCGGGAAGATCGAAGGAAACGAATAACGCAACGGTGGGAGAAGCAAAAGAATATTTTAAAATACAAAGTCCGCCAAAGGCGGCAGGAGGGGAAAATGGCTCAAGTTGTCGTAATGGATCACCCGCTGATCCAGCATAAGATCGGTCTGATTCGGAGAAAGGAAACCGGGACCAAGGATTTTCGCCAGACCATAGGCGAGATCGCCATGCTCATTTGTTTTGAAGCAACCAGAGGGCTGGAGCTTTCCGAGGTCGAGATCGAAACGCCCATCTGTAAGACGGTGGCGAAGGAACTGAAAGGCCGCAAAATGGCTATCGTGCCGATTCTGCGCGCGGGGCTGGGCATGGTGGACGGCGTTTTACAGCTGATCCCGGCGGCCAAGGTGGGACATATCGGTCTGTACCGCGATCCTCAGACGCTCAAGCCCGTGGAGTATTATTGCAAGCTCCCGGCGGATTGCGCCGAGCGGGAAGTCTTTGTGGTGGATCCCATGCTGGCCACCGGCGGTTCTTCCGTGGCGGCGATCAGGATGCTGAAGGAAAAGGGATGCAAACGGATCCACTTTATGTGTATCATCGCGGCGCCGGAGGGCGTTAAGGCCATGCAGGAGGCGCATCCCGACGTGGATCTTTATATCGGCGCCCTGGACGATCATCTGAACGAACACGGCTATATCGTGCCGGGCCTGGGAGATGCGGGAGACCGGATCTTCGGCACAAAATAGAAACGCCCGGATACGGAGGAAAAAGAGAATGAAACGACAGGATTATATTTCCTGGGACGAGTATTTTATGGCGGTGGCAAAGCTGGCGGGCATGCGCTCCAAAGACCCCAACACGCAGGTGGGAGCCTGCATTGTGAGCCGGGACCATAAGATTTTGTCCATGGGCTATAACGGCCTGCCCATCGGGTGTTCGGATGATGAATTTCCGTGGGAGCGGGAGGGCGACGAGCTGGAAACAAAATATCCGTATGTGACCCACAGCGAACTGAACGCCATTTTGAATTTCAGAGGCGGCAGTCTGGCGGGCGCAACGTTGTACGTCACGCTGTTTCCCTGTAACGAGTGCGCCAAGGCGATCATTCAAAGCGGGATCCGGGAAGTGATCTATGACAGCGACAAATATGCGGAAACGCCGTCTGTGCGGGCCTCCCGGAGAATGTTCCAGGCGGCGGGGGTTGCGTATCGGCCATATTCGCCCAGCGGCCGGGTGGTAAAAATGATGCTGTAAAACGACGGCTGCCTTTTGGCGGCCTGCAGCAGGGGATCGGGAGGGATGCGAAGGATGAAAGCTTTTGGGCGCAGACTGGCCCTGGCCGTTTCAGGATGTCTCCTTTGCGCGTTCCTGCCTTTGCAGGCCGCAAGGGCCAGCAACATAGAAGAGATCCAGGAAAGGATCAATCAGACGCAGCAACAGAAACGAACGACGGAAGAAGTCAAGAAGGCGACGGACGCCAATATCGGCGGGCTCAACAGCGCGCGCAGTTCCCTGCAGGGCCAGCTCGACGGCCTGACCCAGGATCTGACAAAGATCAGTGAGAATCTGGAAGAAATCGAAAGCGATATCATTGATAAAAATGAAGAAATTGATGAGACGCAGGAAAAGCTGGAGCTGGCCAGGCAGACCGAGGAAAAACAGTATGCGCAGATGAAGCAGCGGCTCCGGTTTTTGTACGGAGATAAGAACCAGTCCTATCTCGAGATGCTGGCGGGCGCAAAAAGCTTTGGCGAGCTGGTCAACCAGAGCTATTATATTGAAAAACTGCACGAATATGACCGGAAGATGCTTCTGGAATATAAGGCGAGCCGGGAGGCCATCGAAACGCTGGAGGCGCAGCTGCAGGAGGAACGGGAGCGCCTGGAGGAGCTGAAAGCGCAGGCCGAGGAGGAAAAGCATAAGATATCCGCCAACGTCAACAGCACCCGAAACGGGATCGCCGGTTATTCCGATCAGATCGCCGCGGCGGAGCAGCAGGCGGACGCTCTGGCGGAACAGATCAAGATGCAGGAGGCGGACATCGCGGCGCTGCAAAAGCAGCTGGCGGAAGAAATCGCAAAATCCCGTCTGGCGGCGCGGTCCGTCTGGAGAAATATTTCAGACGTGAGCTTCACCGAGGAAGACCGGTATCTTCTGGCGAATCTGATCTACTGTGAAGCGGGGAACCAGCCGTATGAAGGACAGGTGGCGGTGGGAGCCGTGGTGATCAACCGGGTCTTAAGCTCGGTATATCCCAATACGGTATCCGGCGTGATCTATCAGTACAAGCAGTTTGCGCCCGTGCTGGACGGCCATCTGGCGCTGGCGCTGGCGAACAATCGCGCGACGGCCGCCTGCTATCAGGCCGCCGATGAAGCGATGACGGGTTTTACCAATGTGGGACAGTGCGTCTATTTCCGAACGCCGATTCCGGGACTGACCGGGATCCAGATCGGAGGGCATATCTTTTACTAAAAAAAACGGGCGGCATGCAAAAGCAGGCCGCCCGTTGAAACGTTCAAGTGGCGTTAAAGCCGTTGAGAGGGGAAAGAAGATCCTCCAATCGGCCGGCGTATATCTGGGATAAAAGCCGGCTCAGCGACTGCAGCGCCTCTTTTAACTGATCCAGCGTCAGTCTCCCGTCATTTAACGCGGTCACCAGCTCGTCCACATCCACCACCCGTACGGAGGCATCCGGGAAAACAATGACGTCCACCAGCAGGTCGGTTACGGTGAGGGAATTGGTATTTTCTTCATAGCGGGGGGAAATAATATCGCAATAATAATACAGAAGCGTATGATCGGCGCGGCAGAATTTGCTGACCTTGTAGCCTTCGTTGAGATAATAACAGGAGTAGCCGTGATCCATCTCTTTTTTAGGGCGGATGGTCTTCCAGGAGGTAACCAGTACATCGTTTTCATACCGCAGAATGATATCCTGCAAAAGAGGAACACATTCATCCGGGATCAGGCGTCTGCGGTATAATTTAAGGTCTGTCAGGTTACGTAAACGGTTTTCCATAGCGGCTCCTTTTTGGGACAACGACAGCAACCTATATGTAAATATTACCCTAGCAGACGTGCCCTGTCAATGATTCGTTTGGGGAAAAAAGAAAAAGACAGACAAGAAAATCAGTGGACATATATAGGAAAAACAGGTATAATCAAAAAGGATTATGCAGACAGAAAAGAGGTTTCATGTGGCGAAGCGAAAGTACAGCAAAAGCGTCTGGCAGAGCCTTGCGCTCGTTTCCCAGTTCGGCCTCACGATGCTGGTGCCCATAGGACTGATGTTTGGCGCAGGATACTGGCTGGATCGGATCTTTGGCACATCTTTTTGGGCGGTGCTTTTGTTTTTTGCCGGCGCGCTCGCCGGTTTTGGAAATGTGTTCCGGCTGGCCCGCCGGGTCTATCAGGATCGGGAGGATTCCGGAAAGGAGCAAAAATGACCCCTTTTTGGAAAAAGACGGATGCCGCCGTGAAGGAAATGTGGATCGGGATTGCCGTTTGGGGACTGTTTTGCGGCCTGGCGGCGATTTGGTTTTTCCCGGATCGCGTGCGGTTTTTGTCAGGGCTGCTTCTGGGGTGTCTGTTGGCGTCGGCGGGTGTTTTCCACATGTGGAAAGTGCTGGATCGGGCGCTGGATCTGGGGGAAGGCGCGCAGAAATATCTGATCGCCAGAAGTCTGGGGCGTTACGCCGTGTTCGTCCTGGTCTTTCTGGTTCTGGCCCTGACGAAATGGGCGGATCCTTTTGCCGCTTTTCTGGGACTGATGGGAATGAAAATCGCGGCTTATCTGCAGCCGCTCGTTCATAAGCTGTTGAAAAAGAGGAGGTGAAGCGATGACAAACGGGATTTTGCTGAGCGGTTCCGCCGATATTGATTTCATGATACACGGGGTGTTCCCGTATCGTTTCTTCGGCCATACGGTATGGATCACCACGACCCATATCTGCATGCTCATCGTGATGCTTGTGCTCATCGGATTTGCCATTGCGGCCAACAGGGTGATGAAGCGGGCCACGGAAGTGCCCGGGGCCTTTCAGAATGTGGTGGAGCTTGTGGTGGAGCTTCTGGACCGCATGATCGGCGCGGCCATGGGCAAAAAAGCCGTGAAATTTGCCAATTATATCGGTTCCATTTTCCTTTTTATTCTGGTCTGCAATCTTTCGGGACTGTTCGGATTAAGACCGCCCACCGCCGATTACGGGGTGACGCTGCCGCTGGGCCTGATGACGTTTACCCTGATCCATTTCAACAAGTTTAAGCACAAGAAGGTAAAAGGCGTGCTAAAGGAGCTGTGCGATCCATGGCCCTTCTGGGCGCCGATCAACCTCATCGGCTACATCGCCGTGCCGATCTCGCTTTCGCTGCGTCTGTTTGCCAATGTGCTTTCCGGCGTGGTGATCATGGCGCTGGTCTATGGCCTGCTGTCCGTCTTTGCCATCGGGTGGCCGGCGGTCCTGCATGTTTACTTTGATTTGTTTTCGGGAGCGATACAGACGTATGTTTTCTGTATGCTGACGATGACATATATTTCCGATGCAATCGGAGACGAATAATCGCTGTATAAAAAAATTACGCCGCCAAAGGCGGCGGAACGGAGGGAATGTATGGATTTCAATGAGAATTTTATTCTGGGTTGTTCTGCGATCGGCGCCGGCCTGGCGGTAATTGCCGGTATCGGGCCTGGTATCGGACAGGGTATCGCCGCGGGTCATGCGGCTGCGGCGGTAGGCCGTAATCCCGGCGCAAAGTCCGATATCACCACGACGATGCTTCTGGGGCAGGCCGTAGCCGAGACCACAGGTCTGTACGGTCTTGTAATCGCGCTGCTTCTGCTGTTTGTGAAACCTCTGCTGCCGTAAGAGGAGCCTCAAAAAAAGGGAAGGAGGCATAATCTTGCATATTTTTGGAGCGGTGCTTCTGTCGGGAACCATGGAGCCCAGGCTGTTCGATCTGGACTATCAGCTCCTGGCGGATACCATACTGACCATTATCGCGGTTTTTGTGCTCTTTCTGGCGCTGTCCTATTTTCTGTTCAACCCGGCGAGGAAGTTTTTGCGCAGCCGGCAGGAGAAGATAGCGGGAGAACTGGAAAACGCGAAAACGCAGGAAGCGGAAGCCGCCCGTCTGAAAGAAGAGTATGAAGGAAAGCTGGCCGGCGTGGAAAAGGAAGCGGATCAGATTCTGCATGAGGCCAGAAAAAAGGCGCTGGCAAATGAGAATCGGATCCTGGAGCAAGCCAAAGCGGAGGCGGCGCGGATCATGGCCAGGGCCAATGCGGAGGCCGAGCTGGAAAAGAAGCGGGTGGCCGATGAGGTAAAGAAGGAAATGATCGAGGTTGCCGCAGCGATGGCGGCACGGATTTCGGGCGCCTGCATGGATGAAGAAAAACAGGATGCTCTTTTGGAGCAGACCCTGCATGAAATAGGAGAAAGCACATGGCTAAGTTAGTGTCGCAGGTCTATGGAGACGCTTTATTCGCGCTGGCCGAAGAGCACTCCATGCAGGAGCGGTTTTCCCTGGAGCTTTCCGATATGGCCGAAGTTTTGCATGCCTATCCGCAGTATCGGGCGCTGCTTTCCCATCCCCGTCTGGACGAGGAAGAGAAATGGGAAGTGTTCCGGCAGGTTTTTGAGGGGAGAATCTGCGCCGAGCTGACAGGTTTTTTCAGGCTGCTGCTCAAAAAAGGCAGGTTTGAAGAATTTGACGGCATCGCCGCACACTTTGAAAAAAGGCGTCTGGCGCACGACAGGATCGGCGTGGTTTGGGTGGCCAGTCCGTTCGAGCTTACCGACGCGCAGAAGAAAAAGATCGAAACACGCCTGATGGAAACGACGGATTTTGTGTCTCTGCAGATGCACTATGTCCGGCAGCCCGAACTGATCGGCGGGCTGCGGATCCGGATCGGGGACAGAGTGGTGGATTCCAGTATTCAGAACAAATTGAATGATATGAAACGCAAGCTGATCCAGATACAGCTTTAGACTTGAGGAAAGGAAACGGGAGAATGAGTTTAAGACCTGAAGAAATCAGTTCGGTCATTAAAGAGCAGATCCAGCGGTACGCTTCTCTTCTGGAAGTATCCGATGTGGGCACGGTGATTCAGGTGGCTGACGGGATCGCCAGGATCCACGGGCTTGAAAACGCCATGCAGGGCGAGCTTCTGGCATTTCCCAACGATGTATACGGCATGGTGCTCAACCTGGAGGAGGATAATGTGGGCGCGGTCTTACTGGGCGCCGGCAGTATCAGCGAGGGAGACGAGGTGAAAACCACCGGACGCGTGGTGGAGGTCCCGGTGGGAGACGCGATGCTGGGCCGTGTGGTCAACGCGCTGGGACAGCCCATCGACGGCAAGGGCCCCATCGCCACGGACAAATTCCGCAGGATCGAACGGGTCGCCAGCGGCGTCATTACGCGCAAATCGGTGGATACGCCGCTGCAGACGGGGATTAAGGCCATCGATTCCATGGTGCCCATCGGCAGAGGGCAGCGGGAACTGATCATCGGCGACCGCCAGACCGGTAAGACGGCAATCGCCATTGATACGATCATCAACCAGAAGGGACAGGGCGTAAAGTGTATTTACGTGGCCATCGGCCAGAAGGCGTCCACCGTGGCCTCCATTGTCAAGACGCTGGAAGAATATAACGCCATGGGCTATACCACCATCGTGGCTTCCACAGCCAGCGAGCTGGCGCCCTTACAGTATATCGCGCCTTACGCCGGCTGCGCCATCGGGGAAGAATGGATGGAGAACGGCGAAGACGTGCTGGTGATCTATGACGATCTGAGCAAACATGCGGCCGCATACCGTACGCTTTCTTTGCTGTTAAAAAGACCCCCCGGCAGGGAAGCCTATCCCGGCGATGTGTTCTATCTACATTCCCGTCTGCTGGAACGGGCGGTGCGCATGAGCGACGAATACGGAGGCGGCTCCCTGACGGCTCTGCCCATCATCGAGACGCAGGCGGGAGATGTTTCCGCTTATATCCCCACCAACGTGATTTCCATTACGGACGGTCAGATTTATCTGGAAACGGAAATGTTCAACGCGGGTTTCCGTCCCGCGGTCAATGCGGGCCTGTCCGTCTCCCGTGTGGGCGGCGCGGCCCAGATCAAGGCCATGAAAAAGATCGCGGCCCCCATCCGCGTGGAGCTGGCGCAGTATCGCGAGCTGGCCGCTTTTTCCCAGTTCGGCTCCGAGCTGGACGCGGATACCAAGGAAAAGCTGGCGCAGGGCGAGCGGATCAAAGAGGTGTTAAAACAGCCGCAGTATCAGCCGATGCCGGTGGAATATCAGGTGATCATTATTTTTGCGGCGACAAATAAATATCTGCTGGATGTGAAGGTGGAGGATATCACCCGTTTCGAGACGGAATTCTTTGCTTTTCTGGACACCAAGTATCCGGAGATCCCGGCCGCCATCCGCAGCGAAAAGGTGATTTCTCAGGACACGGAACAGCAGCTTCGCAAGGCGATTGAGACGTTTCGGGAAAGTTTCCGGTAGAAAGGACGGGTAAGGCATCATGGCTTCCATGAGAGATATCAAGAGGCGCAGAAGCAGCATCCAGAGCACCGGACAGATCACCAAAGCGATGAAGCTGGTTTCCACCGTAAAACTTCAAAAAGCCAGGGTCAGGGCGGAACAGAACGCGCCTTATGCCGATGGGATGTACCGCACCATCCAGTCCATTCTGGAGCGGACCTCGACCCTCCGGCATCCCTACCTGCAGGGCAAAGAGAGCAAAAGAAAGGCGGTTATCGTCATCTCCTCCAACCGCGGGCTGGCAGGCGGGTATCATTCCAACGTGGTCAAGCTCATTACCCGGGGAGCGCTGGCGGGAGAAGATCTGGAGCTGTATACGGTGGGCAGGAAAGGAAAGGAAGCGCTGCAGCGGGCAGGGTATCAGATCTATCTGGACAGCTCCGATATTATTGAGGAGCCCGGCTATGCCGATGCCGCGGCGCTGGCCAGGGAAGCGCTCACTTCTTTTGCCCAGGGGCGGGTGGGAGAGATCTGGCTGGCCTACACGTTCTTTAAAAATACGGTGGTTCACGAACCGCGTCTGATCCGGCTGCTGCCGGTGGAAAAAGAGGAAGGCGCCGATAAAAAGGAGCTTCCGATGAACTTTGACGCGGAGGAAGAAAGCGTATTGGAAACGCTGATTCCCACCTATATCACGAGTCTTGTCTACAGCGGGCTTTTGGAGTCGTCGGCCAGTGAGAACGGCGCGCGGATGCAGGCGATGGATTCCGCCACAAGCAACGCGGAGGAGATGATCGAGGATCTGACGCTGCTTTATAACAGGGCGCGGCAGAGTTCCATCACACAGGAGCTGACCGAGATTATAGCCGGCGCACAGGCCATCGACTGAGGCCGGACAGATAGCCGCTTGCGCGGCGGAATGAGAGGAATTATGGCAGCAGAAAAAAAAGGAAAGATCACACAGATCATCAGCGCAGTGCTGGATATCCGTTTTCCGTCGGGAGAACTGCCTGCGATCAACGAAGCGATCCGAATTGACAGAAAAGACGGCGACCCGCTGGTGGTGGAGGTCTCTCAGCATCTGGGAGACGATACGGTACGCTGTATCGCCATGGGATCCACGGACGGCCTGATGCGGGGGATGGAAGCCACGGCCACGGGCGCGCCGATCTCCGTCCCGGTGGGAGAAAAAACGCTGGGACGTATTTTTAATGTCCTGGGGCAGCCCATCGACAATCAGCCGGCGCCGGAGGGCGTTTCGTATGAGCCCATCCACAGGCCCGCCCCCAAATTTGAAGAGCAGTCCACCCAGGCGGAAATCCTGGAAACGGGAATCAAGGTGGTGGATCTGCTGTGCCCGTATCAAAAGGGCGGCAAGATCGGATTGTTCGGCGGCGCGGGCGTGGGAAAGACCGTGCTGATCCAGGAGCTGATCCGCAATATTGCCACGGAGCACGGCGGATATTCGGTCTTTACAGGCGTCGGCGAGAGAACCAGAGAAGGAAACGACCTGTATCATGAAATGAAGGAGTCCGGCGTAATTGATAAGACGACCATGGTGTTCGGACAGATGAACGAGCCGCCCGGGGCCAGGATGCGAGTGGGCCTGACGGGGCTGACCATGGCGGAATACTTCCGGGACAAGGGCGGAAAGGACGTTCTGCTGTTTATCGACAATATCTTCCGGTTTACCCAGGCCGGTTCCGAGGTGTCCGCGCTGCTGGGGCGCATGCCTTCCGCGGTGGGCTATCAGCCCACGCTGCAGACGGAAATGGGCGCGCTGCAGGAACGCATTACCTCCACCAGAAACGGCTCCATCACCTCCGTTCAGGCCGTCTATGTGCCTGCGGACGATCTGACCGATCCTGCGCCGGCCACTACCTTTGCCCATCTGGACGCCACCACCGTGCTGTCCCGTTCCATTGTGGAATTGGGGATTTATCCCGCCGTGGATCCGTTGGAATCCACCTCCCGCATCCTGGATCCCAGGATTGTGGGCGAGGAGCATTATCGCGTGGCGCGGGGCGTGCAGGAGATTTTACAGCGTTATAAGGAATTGCAGGATATCATCGCCATACTGGGGATGGATGAGCTGTCCGAGGAGGATAAGATCCTGGTGGCCCGCGCCAGAAAGGTGCAGCGGTTTTTATCGCAGCCGTTTTTCGTTGCGGGGCAGTTTACGGGACTGCCGGGAAAATACGTCCCCATCAGCGAGACGATCCGCAGTTTTTCCGAAATCCTGGAAGGGCGGCATGACGCGATCCCGGAGAGCTATTTCCTGAATGTGGGCAGTATTGACGACGTGCTGGCAAAGGTGAAATAGGAGCGCAAATATGGCAGAGAAAGGGACGATCCAAGTCAGGATTCTTACACCGGAGCGCGTCTTTTATGAAGGCGAGGCGAAAATGGCGGAGTTTAATACCTCGGAAGGGGAGCTGGGCATTTATCCCGGTCATATTCCCATGACGGTGATATTAAAGCCCGGCGTGCTGACGCTGACGGTTTTAGAGGGAAAGAAAGAGGCGGCTTTGCATACCGGCTTTGCGGAAATCCTGCCGGACAGCATCTCGATTTTGGCGGAGGCGGCGGAATGGCCGGGAGAAATCGACATTGCCCGGGCCGAGGCCGCCAAAGAAAGAGCCGAGATCCGGATTCGCGAGCACCGGGCGGATACGGATATGGCAAGGGCGCAGACCGCGCTGTTAAGGGCGCTGGCCCGGATTGAAACATTACGGTAAGAAGCTGGGGCTGTCAAAGGGCAGCCCCAGCTTTGCCTTAAAACCCGAAACGGAAGGATTTGCGGTATGAAAGAAACGATTGCAGCAATTTTACATAATGTCGCCAGGGTCGTGATCGGCAAGGAAAAAGAGGCGTCTCTGGCGCTGGCCGCGATGCTGGCGGACGGCCATGTCCTTTTGGAGGATATGCCCGGCACGGGAAAGACCAGGCTGGCCCGGGCGCTGTCGGACAGTATGGGGCTTTCCTTCAGAAGGATTCAGTTTACGCCGGATATGCTGCCGGCGGATATTACGGGACTGCATGTCTTTGACAGGCAGACCAATTCCTTTGTGCTGAAAAAAGGGCCGGTGTTTACGCATATTCTTCTGGCGGATGAGATCAATCGTGCCACGCCGCGTACGCAGGCGGGGCTTTTGGAATGTATGGAGGAGCGTCAGGTGACCATAGACGGCGAAACCTGTCCTTTGGAATTGCCGTATTTTGTCATTGCCACGCAGAACCCGGTGGAAACGGCGGGCACCTTCCCGCTGCCCCAGGCGCAGCTGGACCGTTTTCTGATGAAGCTGTCAATGGGACTGCCGAGCCGGGAGGAGGAGATTGGGATCCTGCAAACCTACAGTCAGGACGATCCGCTCACCAGGCTGCAGGCTGTGGTCCAAAAGGAAGATATCCTGCGGATGAGACGGGAGGCGTCTCAGGTTTTTGTGCATCCGGCAATACAGGGCTATCTGGCGGATTTGGCCATAGCCACCAGAAACAGCGACAAGGTCGCGGCGGGGATCAGTCCCAGAGGCACGCTGGCGCTGATGCGCGCGGCAAAGGCATGGGCCTGCTTAAACGACAGGGCCTATGTGATTCCCGACGACGTCAAGGCGGTGTCCGGCGCGGTGCTGGGGCACCGGCTGATCCTTCCTTATGGGCAGGAAAGCTGGAAGGACGGCGTCAGACTGGTGGAAGAGATTCTGGATCGTGTTCCGGCGCCCACGGAGGATTTTGAGACAGAGCCCAACGCGTGAGGAAATGTTGCGATGATCTTGATAGGGATCGCCCTGGGAGCATTGTTTTTCGTGTTTTTACAGGACCGGCTGTTTGCCCGCTATTGGAAGAAAAATTTGACCGTCGATCTCGCCTTTTCGGAAAAAGGCGTCACCGAAGGGGAAAGCTGCACGCTCAGGGAGACGGTGGAAAACCGAAAGCTTTTGCCGCTGCCCGCCCTGAAGGTAAAATTTGCCGTGTCCCGTCAGCTGGTATTTGAGGATGCGGATGCGGGAAGCAGCGTGACGGATCAATATTACCGCAACGATGTGATCTGCGTCCGTCCGTACATGCGCCATGTCCGTGTCCTGCTGTTTTCCTGCAAGAAGCGCGGGTATTACACCATCGACAGCCTGGACGCGGTGGCGGCCAATCTGTTCTTTTCCCGGGAATATGCCCTTCGCGCAGACAGCAGGGCCTGTCTTTACGTCTATCCCGGATTGTGGAAAGAACCGTCCTTTTTAAAGACGCTGGTGCGGATAAACGGGGAGATCGAAAGCCGCAGGCATGTGCCGGAGGATCCCTTTGCATACGGGGGAATCCGGGAATATTCCCAGAGGGACAGTTTAAAGGAAATCAACTGGAAGGCGACAGCGCGCACCGGGGATCTGAAGGTCAATCAGAAAAATCCCACGTCCCTGCAGGCGGTGCGGATTTTTGTCAATCTGGAGGATGGCGCGATCCTGCGCCGGGAGGACATGCTGGAATGTTCCATTCGCATGGCGGCGGGCGCCGCGGCCTTTTTGCTTGCCCGGGGGCTTCCGGTGGCCCTTTACACAAACGGTCCGGATCTTGTGACGGGAGAGCTGGTGGGAATTGCCGCCGCCGGAGGGATCGGGCAGCTGGACGCGGTCCGGCAAAGGCTGGCCCGGATCGATCTGAGCCGGAGCGCGCCGCGGTTTGTGGAGACAATGCGGAAAAAAACGCTGGAGGAGGAGCAGGAGACCTTCACCCTTTTCTTTTCCGACAGTATGCAGGAGGACTTTCAGGAACTGCTCGCAGCGTGTCATAAAAAAAAGATGCCGTTTGCCTGGATCTGCCCGGTACAGAGGGCGCAGGAGGGGGCCATACGGCCCGAACTGAGGGAGCATACGCATCTGGTTCCGACGGAAGGAGAAGGGCTGAAATGGAACGGGGGATGAAGACGGCAGCGGAACTTTTGGAGATTTGTCTGAACGCTTTGACGACGTTGTGCCTTACGATGGCGGCGTATGCCGTATTTGAGCGGGACCGCCTCTCGTTTTATGCGCTTTTTCTCTTTTTTCTTCTGCCGTTTCTGTTTTATTTCCTGCGCTGCCGGGTCAATCAGAGCCTGCTTTTGTTTTTGGCGCTTCATACGGCGGCGGTGGCGGGATTGGTGTGGGCGATGGGATTTTTCTCTCCCACCGGTCTGTGGCGGGGGCTGGCGCTCCTTTTTGGCGTGGGGTATCTGGCGGCCTCTCTGCGGATCCGGGTAACCACAAAGGGAAACGGGGAGGGAGAGATTTCTCCGGCGGCCGTTTTGTTTTTCCTTCTGCTGGCCTTTTTGATTTGCAGCTATGTAGGGCGGACCGAGGCGTGCGACAGGATTGTGGGATTTGCGCTTGCCTGGGCTGCAGGCTATCCGCTGCTGCGGTATCTGCAAAATTACAGGGCCTATCTGCGAATCAACCGGGCCATAGCGGGGACCATGCCCCGACGGGATATTTTCGGCACGGGACTTGCGGCGGTGGGCGGTTATCTCTGTTTTTCCGGCGGGCTTTTGTTCCTGTTTACCCAAACGTCGGTTTTGCAGACTCTCAGCGGATGGATCCGGCGCGGCCTGTTTTCGCTTTTGGGAATATTTGTCCGTTTTCTTTCCCGCTTCGGCAGGGAACAGTCCCCGGGTGCAGTGGCAAACCAGGCGCAGGCAGCGGCGGAGGAAAACGTATTGCTTGCCGCAGCGCAGGAAACGCCGGCCTGGGTGACGCTTCTGGAACGACTTTTGACCATGACGGTATTTTTTCTTACGGCAGTGGGAATTTTATTTCTGGCGATCCTTTTGCTGCGTGTGATCTTTCAGGGATTTTACGGAAGGAAACAGGAGAACCGGAAGCTCGTCACGGAAAAATACCGGGAGGAGCAGGAACGGATTTTGCGGACGAAAAAGAAGAGGGAAAAACAGAAGCCGTTCTTTCTTGCGGCGCCGGATCTGCGCATCCGCAGGGCGTTTCGCAAAACGGTAAAGAAAGCGGTCCCAAAAGAAACGCTTCTCCAAAAAGGAAGAACGGCCCGGGAGCTTGCGGGAGCGGACACGCCCCAGTGGCGGGAACTGATTGTTCTGTATGAACGGGCGCGTTATAGCGATACAAAGATGTTAAAGGAAGAAGGAAAAAGGGCGGATAAACTTTCCCGACAGATCCTGCATAATATAGAATAAAGAGTTTCCGGAAAGGAAAGTCATGAATCGTTATTCCAAAATACTTCCGTTTTATATGACGTATCCCATGCCGTTGTTTTACGAAGAAGAGGATACGGCGATGCGGGATCTGGAGTATATGCAGGAAATGTACCCAAAGGAATCGCGCAGATACCATCAGAAGATCTGCAGGCTGCTGGATCGTTTTGACCATGACGGCAGCGTCATTTACGATGAATATCCGGACCGTCTGGCCATTTATAAAATGGCGCAGGATCTCATGGCGGTGATTCGCAGGGAAGAAAAAGAGGCGGGACGGGAGATACTGGCGGAGCAGCTGCCCGGGATCACAGAGCTGGTGCAGGTGCTGATGTACAACGAAATTTTCCGGCGGCGGCAGGCAAGAGGGACCGGTTTTGTGAAATTTTAGTTGTGGAACCGTTACAAAAGCTATAGAATAGAACCGGAAGCGGAGCTTACCCTTCCGGTTTTGTCAATGTCCGGCGGGAAAAGGTCGGACGAAGTGGAAACGAGGAAAAGATGGAAGAAATCAAAACACTGTTGGAAGAGTATCTGAACGATTCTCTCTATCAGATGGTCATAAGCGGCCCCTGCGCGCGGGAGGGGAAGAAAGAAACAAAAGGGCACAGCCTGCATCAGCCGGCGCAGAAGCGGAAGGTGAGGCCGCTCCTGCAAAAGAACGAACTGCTTTTTCAGGTGAGCAGCTATGACAAAAGCCAGGTTTTTCATGAGAACCTGACGAAAGAAGAGGCGATAGAGGCGCTGGCGGAAGATACGCTACGGCATTTTTCCCAGATACAGATCGAAGGGAAAGAGAAGGGGGCCTCCGTTTTGGTGAGCAAAAAAGGAAAGGTCACCCTCAAAAGAAAGATTCACAAGGACGCAGAAAAAAGACAGGGGGCAGATCTGTCCCACAACCGGACAAAACGTTATCTGCTCAAGGAAGGGATCCCTGTGCCGTTTCTGGTGGATCTGGGCGTGCAGACACCGCAGGGAAAGGTGGTTGCCAGCCGCTACGATAAGTTCCGGCAGATCAACCGGTTTCTGGAATTTATTGCGGATGTCCTGCCGGCCCTTCCCACGGACAGGCCCGTGCATATCGTCGATTTTGGCTGCGGCAAATCCTATCTGACCTTCGCCCTGTACTATTATCTCCATGAACTGCAGGGCCGAAGCCTGCGGGTGACGGGACTGGACCGGAAGGCGGACGTGATCGCAGCCTGCAACGGTCTGGCGCAAAAATACGGATATGAGGGACTCCGTTTTTTGCAGGGAGAGATTGCGGATTATGAGCAGGACGGTCCGGTGGATCTGGTGGTGACGCTGCACGCCTGCGATACGGCCACGGATTACGCGCTGTATCAGGCGATGAAATAGCAGGCGCGGGTGATTCTTTCCGTGCCCTGCTGTCAGCATGAGATGAACGGCATGATCCAAAACGAAGCGCTGGAGGGCGCGCTGCGCTACGGCCTGATCCGGGAACGTCTCTCGGCGCTGTTTACCGACGCGCTGCGGGCCAATGTGCTGGAGGAGCAGGGCTATGAGACCCAGATCCTTGAATTTATCGAGATGGAGCACACGCCCAAAAATATTCTGATCCGGGCGGTGCGAAAAAACAAGGGCGCCGCGGGAGAGAAAAAGAAACGCAGTGAAATCCTTTCCGACAGCCTGCATGCCAGGATCACGCTGCAAAGGCTTTTGGAGAAAGACAGAGGGTAAGTGGTTTGAGAAGAATGATTGCGAAAGGCGTCGCCTTTGTGTGCGTATTTCTTGTGACTCTGATCGTGACCGGGATTTTTATGAATCAGGGGAATACGGATATGACCGCGCCCATGAGCCGGGCGAGCCTTCCTACGATAGGGATTTTCACGCAGAACCGGGAAATCAACCTGATGCGCGGCTATCTGGACAGGATGGATCCCGCGGGGATGCGGGAGGGCATCACGCCTCTGGGAGAGCATCGGCAGGTGGACGCTCTGATTCACACATACGGCACGGCCGTCAGTCGTGTGGCGTACGAGGTGCGCAGCGTGGACGGCAGCCGTCTGGTGGAAAACAGCCAGGTGGAAGAGCTGACGCGGGAGGGCGAAGACATTCGGGTCTCGTTTCGTCTGAAGGATCTGATTGAGGCAGGAGAGGAATATACCCTTTTGTTCGTCCTGACGTTGGAGGATCAAAGGGAAGTCTATTATTACACCCGCGTGATCCAGACGGAGCTGTTTTTAAAGGAGAAGCTGGACTTTATCCTGCGTTTTTCAGACGCCACGCTGGACTATGAGAAGCTGCAGGAAGAAGGGTTTGCCAGGAAGCTGGAACCGAACGCGGAGGGAAACAATTCCACGCTGGCTCGGGTGAATATTCACAGCAGCGCGCGGCAGGCGGCATGGGCGGGGCTTGCGGTCAGGAGGGAAACGGATCCGGAAATTCAGATTCGGGAAATCTCGCCCCAGACCGCATCGGTCACGTTGTCCTATCTTGTCAGTCTGCCCTATAACGGCGAAAGGGTCAGCGCCTGGGTAGAGGAATATTATCGGGTGCGTTACACACCGGACAATATGTATCTGCTGGATTATGAAAGGACGGCGCAGCAGTTGTTTGTAGAGAACACGTCCCGTTTCGCCAATAACAAGATCAGCCTGGGGATTGCGGAGGAAGAAGTGGAGATGATGGAAAGCGACGGCGGTTCCGTATTCGCGTTTTCTCACGCGGGGACGCTGTATAGCTACAACAGTGCGGATAACCGTCTGGCGAGACTCTTCTCCTTTTATGACGACGAAGGGGACGATGCCAGGACCCGCTATGATCGTCATGCGTATCGGATCCTGCAGGTGGATGAAACGGGAAATGTGGTATTTCTGGTATACGGATATATGAACCGGGGCCGGCATGAGGGACACTGCGGCGTACAGGTCTGCTACTACAGCAGCACCATGAACGTACTGGAAGAGATGGCCTTTGTGCCCTATGACAAATCCCCTCAGATTCTGGAAGCGGAAGTGGAAAATCTTTCGTATGTAAACGGAATGAATCAGCTCTATCTGATGATGGGCGGCAATCTGTTCTGTATCGACCTGGAAAACAGGAGCAATACCATTCTGGCGCAGCATATGGAAGAGAGCAATTATCAGGTGACGCAAAACGGCAGTATGGCGGCCTGGCAGCAGGACGGCAAAGAGTCCGGCGGCAGTTCTCTGATCTTTATGGACATGGGAAGCGCAAAAACCACGCAGATAGAAGCCGGCGAGGGCAATCGGATCCGCCCGCTGGGTTTTATGGGCGAGGATTTGATTTACGGCATTGCATCCACATCGGATATGGAGGGGGATTCCCTGGGAAATATTCTGTTCCCCATGCACAGTATTGTGATCTGTAATTTTCAGGGAGACGTGCTGAAAAAATACCGGCAGGAGGGCCTGTATGTGACGGATTGCGAGATCGTCGGCAATCAGATCAATCTGGAACGGGTCAGCCGGACGGAAAACGGTTTTGAGGCGGCCAAGCCCGATCAGATTCTCTATAGCGATCAGATGCAGGAGAGCGTAAACGCAGTGGAAACCGCCGTCACGGAAAACGTCGAAACCGTGGTACAGATTTCGGTCCGCAGGCAGATGGAAGATAAAAAGGTCATCTTTTTAACGCCCCGAGAGGTATTATTTGAAGGAAACCGGGATATTTTTCTGGAATATGAAACCGATCCGCCCTGCTATTATGTCTATGGAAAAAACGGATCCGTCCGGATTATTTCCTCGCTTCCCGCCGCGGTAGAGACCGCGTATGAAAACGCCGGGACCGTTGCCGCCGCAGACGGAAGCTATCTGTTTCAACGGGACCGCCTGCACACGGCCAATCAGATCATGGCCATCACCGGGACACAGATGCAGGACGGCGAAAGCTCCCTGGCCGTATGTCTGGACGCGATCTTCCGGTTTGAGGGAAAGACGCCCAACAGCGCGATCCTGATGGCCGAAGGGATGGATGTGACAGAGATCCTCAAAAAGCATTTATCCGACAGGAAGATCCTGAACCTGCAGGGGTGCAGCCTGGATATGGCGCTGTATTATCCGGACAGGGAGATTCCGGTGCTGGCAGTGCTGCAGGACAAAAACGCCGTGCTGATTACCGGATTCAATGAGCAAAATGTCGTGCTCATGGATCCGCAGACGGGGACGGTCTATAAGATGGGAATGAACGATGCAAGAAGCTGGTTTACGGAAAACGGGAATCGATTTGTGACGTATCGGTAAAAAACGTCTTTGGAACTTTAGCTTCTTCCAGGGGCAGGCCGGCACGTCGTCTCCCGTTGGACGATGCTCTTTGAGTAATTCCTGCAGGGTTTCCGGCTTGCGGATAACGATGGATGCGCTGACCCCTGTGTCATTGATATTATACAACATATTGCCATATTCCCCCTTCAATCAGGACGGGAAAATGGTAAGCTGGTGTTGAGGGAGTATAATACCGATGAATCAAAATCAGGAATTTTGATGAACTTATCAGAGAGAGGAGATATGTTATCATGAAAAGAAGATTGGCCATTTTACTTGCGGGTTGTCTCGTATTTTTGCTTGTTGCCTGTTCGTTCGGCGGGAACAGTGAACAGCCATCGCAAATGCAGGAAACAACTCAGGAACAAGAACAGAACCCGATACAGGTAATTACCTCACCGGAAAGTAACGAAACAGAGCAAGTAGAAGAAGGACAAGAACAAACGGAGATGCCATTTCAGACGGCTGATACAAAACCGGTAGAGAAAGCGGATGTTTCCGGCATTTATACCGATAAGCAGGGGACCCCGGATGCTGATGAATTCCTGGATGCGGATGTCTATTTTTTTGCGGATGGTGCGCCAGAAGAACAGTCAGAAATGAAAGCAGATGAACTGATTGATTTATTTATCAGTGGTTCAATCAATGCGGTTGATCCTACGGATTCGACATCGACATTTTATATTACTGATTTAAATATGGATTCTGAAGAATGGGATGCTTATTCTGTCGGGGAGAAAATTGATCTTGACAACGACGGAGAAAACGAACTGATTCTGAATGGGCCTTACGGCGGGATATATCTTGACGCACGGGATGGTCAGGTATATGGATTTGCCGCAGGAGAAGGCTATGGTTTTACTCTTTCTTATACCTATTTTAAGGGAGCCATATGGATTTTGTATAGCAACAGAATGCATCAAGGATATGAGTCATACCATATGGAATTATTTGAAGGGGCAGATAATTTAGTTGCAGAAATGAATTTCAATGAAGAACTTATTGATGAAGATAATGTAGAGGGCCCAGAAAAATATTACTTAAATGGAACCGAAATAACTTATGACGAATATTTGGAATTATCCAACGAGATTTTTGATGCGCAAGTAACTACAAACTGAAAGTCGATTGCGGAACGAGTTGAAACTGCTGATCCGGAACGAAAGGACGCATCACGGATGATGAGAACGTGTACCGAAAAATGCAGGGAGCCTGGATTATCGAGATGTACAGGATACCCTATGAGACGCACCCGACAGACCGTACCCGTCATGGTCTGTCCGGAGTGCGCCGAGGTTCATATCCTTGCGGGCGAGGTTGTGCGGTCTTATCGGTCAAAAAGCTGTTTGCGGTATCTGCTCAGCGCAAACAGAAGGATCAGGCCGAAGACGCCGCAGGATATGAGTTCTCCCAGAGCTACCGTAATGACGGAAAACCATACGGGAATCACGCCGTATGCGTATTTGAGTACAATCGGAATGATTATGGCGTTGGCGACAATGGGGGGAAGCGGAGAGAGCCATTTGCATAGGGTGGCTTTCTTTGGATCAACGGAGGCATATCGGGAGTAGAGCTTTCCCAGCGCCCAGGTGCCGATGGTGCCGATCAGAGTCGGAACAGGCCCGAATAGGATATCCGGCAGCGCAGAACCGATGACGAGATTGCCCAGCAGGCAGCCCACATAAAGCCCGGGGATAGCAGCCGAAGTAAAGAAGGGAAGGACAGTCAGCGCTTCGGAAAAGCGGACCTGGATATTGCCGCTCGCAATGCCCAGCGCGTTCGCCAGCATGGTGAGTACGACATAGAGAGCGGCAATCATTGCCGCCTGGACGAGATATAGAACTTTTTTGTGATTCATTTGTTTTTCTCCTTTAGTTTTGTTTTACGTCAGGAAGGTCTCGAACTGACGGATTGGAGTATACCATAGGGGAGCGGGAAATGCAAGCCCATGGGTATAGGAGAGGTAACGATTTTCGATTGATTGTGGCCCGGTTCTGAAAAGAAAAAGCAGGGATTTCCCTGCTTTTTCTTATTACGAATGCTTCATCTTTCCGAAAGTTTGTGCGGTTCCGGATATTCGACGCCAAAGGTTTCCACGGTGAGTGTGCGGATCCGCTGGGGCAGGCGGGGTCTGTCGTTCCAGTCGGTAGCGGTTTGGGCAATGGCGTCTACCACATCCATGCCTTCCGTTACCTTGCCGAAAGCGGCATACTCGCCGTCTAAGTGAGGCGCGTCCTTGTGCATGATAAAGAACTGGCTGCCCGCAGAATCGGGGGCCATTGCCCGCGCCATGGAAAGGACGCCGGCGGTGTGCTTTAGATCATTGGGGAATCCATTGGAAGAAAATTCCCCCTTGATGCAATAGCCGGGGCCGCCGCAGCCGGTTCCCTCCGGATCGCCTCCCTGGATCATAAAGCCGTTGATCACCCGGTGAAAGAGGAGGCCGTCATAAAATTTCTTTTGGATCAGGGAGATGAAGTTATGGACGGATTCGGGCGCGGTCTGGGGATACAGCTCTGCCTTGATCACGCTGCCGTCTTCCATCGTAATCGTAACAACAGGATTTTGTGCCATGAGTCTCTTCCTTTCTTTTACAAAATGTATTACGATGACATTGTAAAGGAAAACGGGCCTGCCGTAAAGGAAAAAGAGAAAGAAAATATGAAAAGAAGGATCGAATTGAAGAAAGAAAAGGGGAGCGTCTGGGTGACGGATGAAGCGCAGACGGCGCAGCGCCTGCGGGATATGGGGGAGTGCGTCCTTTTTTTACTGGTCGAAGGGAATCCGGATTCTGCGCCCTACGGGATTGACTGGTGCGCCCAGGTGCCCCGGGAGGCGCTGGAATCGACGGGGGACCGTTTGGAGAAATGGCTTGCTCCGGACTTTCTGGAGAAGGTCTGGCGGCGGCATGTCGGGCTGCCGTGGCGGATCCTGGACACGGAAAGACTCTGTCTGCGGGAAATGACCCCGGAGGATACGGACAGCGTCTTCGCATTGTACCGCGATCCGTCCATCGCGCGCGAGATGGAAAATCTTCCCCAAAATAAAGCGCTGCTGCGGGAAAAAATAAAAGCCGACATGCAATACATGTACGGCTTTTTCGGGTTCGGGATCTGGATTGTGGAGCGAAAAGAGGAGCGTGAAAAAACGGTGGCAGGCCTGGCGGGATTGCAGGTCCGGGAAGGGGAGGAGGAACCGGAGCTGGGCTTTTGCATTGCCCGGACGCATCGCAAAAAGGGATATGCAAAGGAAGCGTGCCGGGCAGTGCTGCATTACGGGTTCACAGAACTGGAGCTGCCGGCGGTCCGGGCTGTGATCCGGCGGGAAAATGTGGTATCGCTGCGGTTGTGTCGGGAGCTTGGATTTACAAAGCAGCCGGAGCAGACCGATCCGTGTCTTTTTTCCCTGCGCCTTTCTTCCGATCAGTTTTGGGCAGCGGCGTTGGCCTTTTCCTCAAATTCCCCGACAGCCTGCGGGATATCCCCGCCCGCTCCGATTTGCTGAAGCATGTTCCACCAGGCGGTACGGGCGTCGGCCCAGCCGGGGGTGACCTGATAGTAATCGCCCAGATATTGCTGGAAAATGCTGTATTCCTGCATCAACTGATCATTCTCATACATCTGCGGCACGTCGCGTACCGGCCAGAAGGTAGAAGCCAGGACGGCGCGGGTGTAGTCGCTTTCGTTTTCGGTCATAAAACGGATGAAGGTTTTGGCCGCTTCAATCCGGGCTTCATCCTTGTTGTCAAAGATTCCGAATCCCCAGATACCGCCCTGCAGATTGACCTGGCCGTCATTGGTGGGGAAGGCCATGGGAAAGATATCAAAGTCCAGGTTGGGGTTGCTGATGGTCTGATTGATTTCCGTAAATACATTCCAGCAAAAAGCCATGGCAAGCTCCTTGTTGCAGAATTTGGTCAGCTCATCCGCGCCCACCAGCGTTGGATCAAAAACAATGCCGTCCGTTTCGGATAACAGCGTAAGCGCCTGGATATTTTCCGGGCTGTTTAAGGTATAACGGGTATGCTCCGGATCGGTGAAGGTTCCGCTGTAGAGATTGGTTACAAGGGCGCGGGTCCCCTGATCCCCGCCCTGTCCGCCGCAGTAGACGGCGGCGACATTTTCTACGCCATAGGCGCGAAGCGCGGCCACGGCGTTGATAAAATCATCGGTGGACCAGGTATGCGTTTCTTCATCAATGTACTGCCAGGCGCCCGCGGCTTCAAACAGGTCCCGGTTGACAGCCATACAGTGCGTCGTCATACAAAGCGGGTAGACATAATATTTTCCCGCGCTGTTTTGACAGGCTTCCCGTACGGTGGGATAAATCTCTTCGGCGCCGGGGGACTCCCACAGATCGCGCAGATCTACCATAAGATCGCGGGCGCCCCAGTTGGCGACCAGCCGCTCGGGCCCCTCCAGGACCAGATCCGGAAGCGTCCCGTTTTGGATCGCCTCTTCCATCTCGCTGTCACCCGTTTCATAGGTAAGGGCTTTTACGGAAATCCGAATGTTGGGATATTCCCGGTGGAAAGAGGCAAGAAGAGAGGAAAGCGTGCCGCTGTTTCCCCATCCGCCTACGGGATAGGTCCAGAGGGTAAGTTCCACCTCCTCCGGTTCGGCAGAGCTTTGCGCAGTATCGTTTTCGGCGGATGGGGCCGATTCGGACGACCCGCCGCAGGCGGAGGCTGTCAGAGACAGCGCAAGAGCCAGCGTAAGAGCAAGCAGTTTTTTCATTTCTGATCCTCCTTGAGGTGATTTGTATCGGTATATTTTTCCAAAATGCGGACAAGCTCCTGCATATCCACCGGTTTGGCAATATGGGCGTTCATGCCGCTGTCCAGACAGTGTTGGACATCGTCGGAGAACGCGTCCGCGCTCATGGCAATGATGGGAATCGTTCCGGCATCCGGCCGGTCCATGGCACGGATGGCCTCCGTCGCTTCATATCCTGTCATCACGGGCATGCGGATATCCATCAGGATCGCCTGATACTGTCCGATGGAAGAATTTCGGAACAAATCCGCGCAGATCTTGCCGTTTTCGGCCCGTTCCACGATCAGGCCCAGTTCGGACAGCAGTTCTTCCGCGATTTCCCAGTTCAGATCGTTATCCTCCGCTAAAAGGAGCCGTTTTCCCACCAGCGCAGTCGCCGATGCGCTGATCGGCGATTCCGCCTGCTCTTCCTGACCGCAGAACTCTTTCAGACCGTAGTACAGAGTGGAACGAAACAGCGGCCGGGCGATAATACCGGAAATTCCGGCGGCGGTTTCGTTTTCGTCCGGTTCGTTTCGGTCGGCGCCGGTAAGGAGAATCAGGGTACAGGACGGGCCGCAGAGTTCACGGATGGTCCGGGCGGTCTGCAGGGTGTCCTCGCCCAGCAGCTTGCGATCCAGAAGGACGGCGCGATAATCCTTTCCCGAAAGGTGGCGCTGGCGCACAAGATGGAGAGCCGTTTCGGCGTCCAGAGCAGATTCGGGATGGCAGCCCATGGATCGTAAGGACGATTCCATGCTTTCGCAGAGCCGTTTATCGGGATCCGCCAACAGGATGTCCCAGTGGGGGAGCGTCATTTCCGTTTCCGGAATCGCAGCCTTTTCCAGATCCAGCGTCACGTGAAATTCCGTGCCGCGGTTTGGTTCGCTTTCTACCTCTATGGTTCCCTGCATCGCGTCGATGATATATTTGGTGATCGCCATACCCAGGCCGGAGCCCTCGGTTTTTTGCACCCGACGGTTATCCTCCCGGGAGAAGGAGTCGAATATCGTTTCTTTAAATTCCGCCGTCATGCCGATGCCGGTATCCTTTACCAGCAGATGGATCCGCACCAGGTCGCTTCCCTTTGGCGACGGCTCTTCATAACAGGTCAGGGTAATACTCCCGCCCTCCGGCGTGAATTTTACCGCGTTGCCCAGAAGGTTCAAAAGAATCTGATTCATCCGGACGCTGTCGCAGATCACATGCTCCTGCAGGCTGTTGTAGAGATATACGTCAAACTGCTGTCCCTTTGCATTGATCTGCGGTTGAATAATGTTGGAAATCCCCTGAAGGATCTCCTGCAGGGATACGGGTTCCGGATGTAAGGTCAGCTTGCCGTTTTCAATCTTGGACATATCCAGAATATCATTGATCAGGCCCAACAGATGACGGCTGGACAGATCAATCTTTTTCAGACAGTTCTGAACCTGCACGGGATTGTCCAGGTTGGCGCTGGCAATCGCCGTCATGCCCACAATGCCGTTCATGGGCGTACGGATATCATGGCTCATGTTGGACAGAAACTCGCTCTTTGCCCGATTGGCCTTCTCCGCGGCGCAGCGCGCCTCTTCAAGGGCATGAATCTGCTTCTGGCTCAGCCGGTAATACCAGGAAAATACCACAAGCAGCGCCGCCAGAATCAGCCCGCAGCTGAGCATACCGGATATGCCCCAGTCCCGTCCCAGGGCGTTTACCGTCTGATCCAGACGGCCGTAGGGCATGAACAGGAGCAGGTACCATTCGGAAGAAGGCAGAGGCGTTCCGTACAGGTGCCGCCGCTCGCCTTCGATGGTGAATTCGCTGGTGTAATTCTGCCCGGATCGCATTGCCTTTTCCAGTTCGGTCAGGTACTGTTCCCCGCTCATTTGTCCCGCATTGTCATATCGGTCGCGCACCCGCTGGAAATAGCTTTCGTCGGTGATGTCGCTGTCGCGGATAATGAAATCGCCGTTCCGGTCGATGATAAAGTAATAGATCATGGTGTCGTCCAGACCAAGGGACAACGTGTCGCTGATGTAAGAAAGCGGAAGGGCGGCAACCAGCGCAATGCTGGTGTCCTGTCCCATGGGATAGGCGGAGGGGATTCCCATCAGGACCAGCCTGGCCCCGGATTCATCCCGGCCGGTGGTCATTTTTTCCTCTCCGTCCAGAAGAGACTGGAAGAAGACATCCGGATCGTCCGCCTCGATCTGCGCTCCATAGAGCATCTCAAACGTTCCGTCCCGGGCGTACAGGGCAAGATGATCAAAGCCGCGGACCCGGGCGTTATAGCTTAAGGCAACCCGGAAGGAATCCTGGTCCATAACGCCGTCGGGCGGCACGGATTCCACCAGAGTGTTTACTTGTGTAAGCCGCAGCTCAATGGCGGTTCCAAAGTGCGTGGCGGTCTGTTCGCTGATGCCGGCCATGTAGATGGCGCCAAGTTCTCCGATTGCTTCCGCATTTCTGGCGCTCATCCGAAACGTCAGATAGGAAAAATCGAGTACGCATAAAATCGAAATGCAGATGATGCTGCCAATCAAAAAACGGGTCGTCTTCTCTTTCATGGATCCGTCCTCCTTCTGCAGCTGCGCCTCCGTTTGCAGACAACGGAATTGGCCGGAGCCGCACATACTTTCAGCAGATATACTATAGCATAATCGGGCTTAAAAGTAAACTGCCCGGCAAAAAGGCGCGGCGCTTGCAAATATCGGACGATTTGATATAATAAGGACTGAGAATCGGGATTTTTCCCGGATTTTGTTTACAGAACCGCCGAAACTATTATATAATAGGAACGGCGTAAGTCCTCCGAAACAGAGGGGGATCTCACATAAGAAAAGGATCAGGTAGGAACAATGGCCAAACGAATGGAAAATAATTTTAAGAGAGCTGTGAATGAACTTCTGAGTCCGGGGATCCGTGAGGTGGAAGTGCAAAACACCGTGCCCGAACCGGAGCCTGTGCCCGAGGAAACGCCGGATGTGTCCTTTGAGGTGCCGCTTCAGAGCGAGCTGCCCATCGCGCCGCCCCGCCGGGAAGAGGCTTTGATTCCTTCGGAAATGGTGGTCACCGGAAATGTGGCTTCCAAGTCCGATATGAAGATCTTCGGCAGCATTATGGGAGATCTGGAGTGCGAGGGGAACGTGGAACTTTACGGAAGGGTTCAGGGCAACGTATCGGCTGTGAATCTCATGATCCAGAGAGGCGGACTGCACGGAGACGCAGTGGTGCGGGAGAATCTTGTGATTGAGGACGAGTCCGTCGTGGTTGGGAATCTGACGGCCGGAAGTATTCATTCCAACGCCAGGACCGAGGGCCATATGCAGGCCACAGGCCTTGTAAAGCTTCGGGAAAAAGCCTATGTGCACGGGAATATTGATGCCGGGGATCTGGCTGTGGAGTGCGGGGCGAAGATCAAAGGGATGGTAAATATCAGTGAATAAGCAGGAAAAGGGTGACAATGCCTATTTTGGCAGCGTCCGCTTTTTCAAGCATCTGATCATAACCCTGGTCGTACTTGCCGTTCTGATCCCGGTGTGCATCGCGGTTGTGCTGGCGGGAAGGACCGTCAAGCTGAAACAGGAAACGCAGATCGGCCAGGAGCAGAACAAAAGACTGGAGGAAGAACAGAAGCAGCTCAAAGAAGAACTTTCATCCCTGTCTGCAGAGCTTGACCGGATGCAGGACGCCGCTGTTGCAGAGACGGAGACCGAGGATATCACAGCGGAGCATATCGTGGAAAATACAGAAGACTGGGAGCTTTTGCTGGTCAACGAGCTGCATCCGCTGGATTCGCATTTTCATGTGGAGCTGGCCGGGATCGGAAGAGGGCAGGAAGTGGATATCCGCATCCAGAAGGATCTGGAGCGTATGCTTCAGGATATGGAAGAGGAGGGGATGCACCCCATTGTCTGCTCCTCTTATCGGGACCTGGAAAAACAGACGGCGCTGTTTGAGGAATACATAAGCGAGAAGGTGTCGGACGGATGGACGTATAAAGATGCGTTTTACAAGGCCAAAACCAGAGTGGCCGTTCCGGGAACCAGCGAGCACCATACCGGCCTGGCGGTGGATATCGTAGGGGTGGATTATCAGAGCCTGGATGCCGGACAGGCCGATACGAAAGAGGCCAAATGGCTGGCGGAAAACTGCGCGGATTATGGGTTTATTCTGCGTTATCCCAAAGGAAAGCAGGCAAAGACAGGGATTGAATATGAATCCTGGCACTTTCGCTACGTAGGTGTTGAGGCCGCCACTTATATCATGAAAAACGGGATCGTATTGGAAGAATTTTTGGAAAGCGCCGGCGTTTCCGACGCAAATTAAAAACGGAGCGTTTTCCGGTTATGCCATCATCAGACGGCATGAGCGGTAAGCGCCCCGTTTCTTTATTGTCATGCCAAAAGCCCGGAAAGTGCCGTCACAGCACTTTGGACAGAAACTCCTGCAGCCGGGGATCCTTTGGATCGCTGAAAAAGGCCTCCGGTTCGTTTTCTTCCCGGACGACGCCGTCGTCCATGAACAGTACGCGGTTGGCGACTTCTCTGGCAAACCCCATCTCATGCGTTACCACCACCATCGTCATGCCGTCCTTTGCCAGTTCGCGCATCAGGGACAGGACCTCGCCTACCATTTCCGGATCCAGCGCGGAGGTGGGTTCGTCAAAGAGCATGACATCCGGATCCATCGCCAGCGCGCGGGCGATGGCGATCCGCTGTTTCTGGCCGCCGGAAAGCTGTCCGGGAAATGCGTCCGCTTTTTCCGAAAGGCCGATGCGCTTTAGCAGCTGCATGGCCCGTTCATCGGCCGCTTCCTTTGAAAGCTTTTTGAGTTTGACGGGCGCCAGCGTAATGTTTTCCCGGACAGAAAGATGCGGGAACAGGTTGAACTGCTGGAAAACCATTCCCATTTTCCGGCGCATCTGATTGATATCGTTGCGGCGGTCCGTGATATTGACCCCTTCGAACCAGATCTCTCCGCCGGTGGGCTCTTCCAGAAGATTCAGGCAGCGCAGGAAGGTGGATTTTCCGGAACCGGAAGGACCGATCACCACTACTTTTTCTCCCTGTCGGATATGCTGGTCGATTCCCTTTAATACTTCATGTTTCCCAAAGGATTTTCTCAGTTGTTTAGTGACGATCACCTTTTGCCAGCCTCCTCTCGAAAAAGCGCAGCAGTCTGCTCAGCGCTACCACGATCACCAGATATATGGCGGCCGCGATCAATAACGGCGGGATCAGATCCCAGGTCCTTGATCCGATGTACTGCGCGTTTTTGGTCAGGTCGTTTACCGCAATTACGCTGGCTACGGACGTCTCCTTTACCAGTACGATAAATTCATTTCCCAGAGCCGGAAGAATATTTTTAATGGCCTGAGGAAGGACGATATACCACATGGTCTTAAGCCAGTTAAAGCCAAGAGACCGTCCCGCCTCCATCTGTCCGGAATCCACCGCGTTGATGCCGGCCCGCACGATTTCCGCCACATAGGCGCCGGAATTGATTCCAAAACATACGGTACCCACCAGAATGGGGTTGGTATTGCGGGAAGTAAAGATCAGATTATAGATGATCAGAAGCTGTACCATCAAAGGAGTGCCGCGGATCACGGTGATATACAGATCGCACAGTTTGCCCGGTATGCGTATGGCAGGCGATTTGCTATGCGCAGCGCAGACTTTGATTACGGCTACCACAACGCCGATGACGACGCCAAGCAGTACGGCGAACAGGGAGATGATCAGCGTGACCTTCAGACCGTTGACATAGGCCATATAGCGCCGTTCCGGCACGATCGCATTGTAAAAGGCTTCATAGATTCCCAACAGCTTTTCCGATATTATGTTCATGTCGTACCTCCATCCGGTAACGGACGCTGTGATAAGCGGGGCGTCTGTCGTTATGAAAAGGACTCCGCCAAAGCTGCGCCCGGCGGAGTCCGGCATGTAAGAGATCCGTGTTATTCGGCGGCGGTGGAATGAGCCGCGATGAAGGCGTCAATAGAGCCGTCTTCTTTCAGCTTGGCCAGTACGGCGTTAATCTTTTCCAGAAGCTCGGTATTGCCCTTCTGAACCGCAATGGCGTACTGATCGACGAACAGAGGCTCGCCTTCCACAATGGCAAGCTTGCCCTCGGAGGTGGCAACCATTTCCTGTGCGGGGATCTCATCCATCACGATGCAGTCGATCTTATCGTTTTCCAGATCGGAAGCCGCCTGGGTAAAGGTGGTGTAGCGTACGATTTCCGCCTGCGACACGTTGTCGGTGTTGGAAACCCAAAGATCGGCGATATTGCCCTGCTGTACGCCGATGCGCTTGTCCGTGAGGGCATCCGCCGTGGATTCCGTTACGGCCTGACTGGAAGCGTTCACCACGATCACTTCGGTAGAATCCACATAGTTATCGGAAAAATCCATGACCTTTTCGCGCTCGGGATCCACGGAAACGCCGGCGGCGACCATGTCAACCTTACCCTGCTGTACTGCGATCAGCGCGCCGTCAAAAGACATGTTCTGAATCTCCAGTTCAAGACCCAGCTCATCGGCGATGGCCTTGGCGATATCCATATCCACGCCAACGATCTGATCGCCCTGCAGATACTCGTAGGGAGCGAATCCAGCCTCGGTCCCCACGATCAGCTTGCCGTCAGAGGTAACGCTGTCCTGGGTTTCGCCTGCAGCGACGGTTTCTTCCGCAGTGGGAGTCGTTTCGCTTTCCGAAGCACCCGAACAGGCGGTCACGGAAAGTACGGTCATACCTGCCAAAAGCAGGGCTGCAATACACTTTTTCATAATTTTCTCCTCCTAAAAAACCTTTTTCATGTTTCTTCAACATTTTAACACTATTTTGATAAAAAGCAAGCTTCTCTGCCAATTTCGCGGCGAAACGGGAAAAAATTTGTTTAAAATGACCTTTGACAGGAGGAAAAAATCTTCGTATGATAAAGAGCGACGTGCGGCACTCAATGCGTAAGACCAGTTGAGCGCCGCGCGTTATTTTTATTTTTAAGAAGGATGGAAAGAAAATGGAAAGGAATGGAAATCAGTTTTTAGGAACAAAACCCGTGGGAGAGTTGATGAGAGAATATGCCGTTCCCTGTATCATTTCGCTTCTGGTGGGCGCTTTGTACAATGTTGTGGATCAGATCTTTATTGCAAATGCGGCGTATCTTGGTTCTTATGGAAACGCCGCCAACACCGTCGTATTTCCGCTTACGGTCATCGCGCTGGCGGCGGCGGTCATGGTCGGGGACGGCTGCTGCGCGTACGTAAGTCTGTGCCTGGGCATGAAGGAGCCCCAAAACGCCAGAAAAAGCGTGGGAAACGCAGTCATCATGTCTCTGGCTGGCGGCCTTTTTTTGTGTGCGGTTTATCTGTGTTTTGCCGACCCGATCCTTGTCCTGTTCGGCGGGACAATAAACGCGGAAACCTTTGCCTGCGCCAAAGAATATTTCTTTTACATTTCTCTGGGGATTCCGTTTTATGTATTTGGTCAGGCCATGAATCCCGTGATCCGGGCGGACGGTTCCCCCGGATTTGCCATGGCGGCTACGTTAGCCGGCGCGGCGTTGAATATGATTCTGGATCCCCTTTTTATTTTTGTGTTCCGCTGGGGAATGATGGGCGCGGCGGTGGCCACCGTGATCGGACAGATTGTCACCGCGGCCCTGTCGGTCCGGTATCTGGTCAATATGAAGCTGGTGCAGCCTGCCGGGCGGGATTTTCGTATGGATGGGCAGATCGCCAAAAAAACGCTGCAGCTTGGCCTTACCAGTTTTTTGTCTCAGATTTCTCTTGTGGCGGCGATGGCGGCCATCAATAACATGATTCAAAAATACGGCGCCCTGGATCCTGTTTTTGGGCAGGCGCAATACGCGCAGATTCCCATGGCGGTAGTCGGCATAGTCATGAAAGTTTTCCAGATTGTAATTTCCGTGGTAGTGGGAATGGCGGCGGGATGTATTCCCGTGGCAGGATATAATATGGGAGCGGGGCTTAAAAGACGGGTTCGGACGCTGTTTTTCATGCTGTTGACTGCGGAAGCGCTGGTGGGCGCGGTGGCGCTTCTTTTCGTCGAGCTGTTTCCCGGACAGCTCATTGCAATCTTTGGAGCGGCCAATGAAAGCGCGTATTATACGGATTTTGCAAAAAAGGCGTTTCGGCTCTATCTGTGTATGCTCCCGTTTGCCTGCGTGAACAAAGCCTGTTTTATTTTTCTGCAGGCGATGGGAAAGGCGGCGGCGTCCACACTGCTTTCCATGGTGCGGGAGATCGTGTTCGGAGTAGGGTTTGCGCTTTTGCTTCCGCGTTTCTGGGGGCTGAACGGGGTGTTGTATTCCATGCCCGTATCGGATATTCTGACATTTGCCATTGCGGGAGCGCTGATCTTTCGGACATGGAAGGAACTGAGCGCGTAGCCCCCCTGCGCCGCCGGCGGTCTTGTTCCCTC
>CANQUI010000012.1 GCA_947626995.1 uncultured Eisenbergiella sp.
TGTGCTTTTCATTCAACCTGTGTAAAATTTTCAAAATTCACAAATTTCTGCTTGACTTTTTATTTGCAGACTTTTTTGTTCTCCCGCAGTCTTCCGCCGCGCTTCTTGACAAGCGTATCCGGATATGATAGGTTGTTATCATGTTACGACAAAGGAGAAAAGAAAAATGTTACTTCCGATCCTGTTATTTATATTCGGACTGATCCTGTTGATCAAAGGCGGCGACTGGTTCGTGGACGGCGCGACGGGCATCGCGCACCGGTTTCATGTCCCCGATCTTCTGATCGGCGCTACCGTCGTTTCCATCGGGACGACGCTGCCGGAGGTCATGGTATCCGCCACATCCGCCATCAGCGGCCACGGTGAAATCGCCTATGGCAACGCCATCGGCTCTATCATCTGCAACACTTCCCTGATCGCCGCCCTGACGGTCGCCATCCGCCCGTCCAAAGTGGAACGCAAGACGCTTTTGACGCCCGTGCTCTTCTTTGCGGCGGCCGCGTTTCTTTATCTGTTCACCGCCTATACCAGCGGCTATTTCAGCCGGGCCACAGGATTTGTCCTGCTGCTTCTCTTTCTTCTTTATCTCATTACGATCATCCGTCAGGTAAAGAATACGCCTTCCCAACCGCAGACGCAGGAGCCGTCGGCGCAGCGCAGCGTCATGGCCGATATCGCATGGCTTGTCATCGGCGCTGTCCTCATCGCCATCGGCGCGGATCTGCTGGTGGACAACGGCACGCTGATTGCCCAGGGGCTTGGCGTTCCGGAATCCGTGATCGCGTTGACTTTCGTGGCCCTTGGCACTTCCCTTCCCGAATTGGTCACCGCCATCACTTCTCTGGCCAAAGGCCACGGCGCGCTTTCGCTGGGCAATATCATCGGCGCGAACCTGTTCAATCTGGTACTGGTCAGCGGCGTCTCCACCGTGCTGTCCCCTTTCGCCGTTCCCGCGAGCAAGACGCTTTGGGGATACAATGCCTCTTTGGTACTGGATCTTCCCCTTATGCTTCTGGTCATGGCGATTCTGACGCTTCCGGCCCTGATTCGCGGCAAACTTTCCCGGATCCAGGGGATCGTCCTTCTGATCCTGTATATGCTGTTTTGCCTTTCCCAGTTTCTGTTATGATCGATCCTCTATGACAAACGCCGGGCGGCGCACTACGCAGCCGTCCGGCGTTTTTTATGATCTGCGTCAATCCAGGCAGATCAGCTCATACTCTTTTGACCCGTATCCCAGTTCGGCCGCCGCATCTATGGTATGGGTCCCATGCAGGGATTCCACTCTCTGCAGAAAATGCTCCCTGCCGGGATCCTTGGACTGGTAGATCAGATCCATACAGGCCTGATCCAACGCCACCGGATCCAGGGAGGACAGGATTCCGATATCCGCCATGCAGGGATCTTCCGCTACCGCGCAGCAATCACAGTCCACGGACAGATTGCACATGATGTTGACAAAGGCAGTCCTGTCTTTGAAGAACTCCACGACGCTCTTGGCCGCGTCCGCCATACATTCGCAGAAGGTGTCGGGATCCGCCATATGATCCCATACCACGTTCTGATCCTCGATCAGCCCGCCCGAATGGATCAGGCACTTCCCCACCGTAGAGGCACAGCCGATGGAAAGCTGCTTGAGCGCGCCGCCGTAGCCGCCCGCCGGATGTCCCTTAAAGTGCGACAGCACCAGCAGAGAATCATAATTTGCCAGATTCTTTCCTACCAGATTTTCCTTGAGCACTTTTCCCCCTTTGATCTCCAGCTTCAGATCGGGGCCCTGCGCGTCCATCAGATCCACCGTGAAATAGTCCGTCCACCCGTGGTCTTTGATCAGCTTGCGGTGCTTTTCCGTAGAATTGCGTTCGCCGTCATAGGCCGTATTACATTCCACCACGGTCCCGCCCACATACTCCACCATAGGCCGCATGAATTCCGGATGCAGATAGTTCTGGTTTCCCGCCTCTCCGGAATGGACCTTAACGGCTACCTTTCCCGTCAGCGGCCGGTCCAGTACCTGAAACATCTTCACCACCGTCTCCGGCGAGATCTTCCTGGTAAAATACACTTTTGACTTTGCCATTTTGCAACCTCCGTTCTTTTTTATTGTTTGCATGATCCGATTCTTTCTTATGCCCGCGCGTCATACTCCTTTTGGGTAAAACGGTGATAGCTCGTATGTCCGTCCTCCTCGAACCGGACGCAATAGCGGTACGCATCCGGTTTGTCATCCGCAAACCAGAAAAGATAATCGAACTGCTCATGATCGGCTTCTTTCCATCGCGCCTGATTCGAAAACCGTTCAAACACCGCCCGGATGTCCGAAAAGGCCAGATCTTTGCGTTCCAGCGTTTTCAAAAAAGCGGCCAGAAATTTCGGTTCCTCCACATGGTCATGGACATACGCGGCGCCCGTTTCGGGAACCCGGATACAATAGCGGTCCCCTTTACGGGAGATTTGCAGCGGTCCCAGTCTGTCCTTCTCCCCATCGGCAAACGCCGCCAGCGCCCGGTCCATTTCCTGTGGCGTCAACGTGCGGTCCAACAGCCGGTTGAGCGAATCCAGCGGGTAATACAGGCCGATCTCCTTTTTTTCATAGCCGAGTTTTAAATGAAACTCCTGTATCACGCCGATGAGGCTCTCCAGAAGCGGCGCGAAATCCATCCCGGCGTTTGGATCTTTTTTCTCCTTTTCACCGGAATCGTCCAAAAATTCCACGCGCCCGCTGGCAGGATGATAGAGGGCACCCCGTACGCACAGCCTGTGCGTCTCCTCTTCCTGATGGATGACCAGGCTGCTTTCGATGATCGAAACGCTGTGGCGCACATTCAGACGGCTTGCCTTCTCTTCATCTTTTTCCCCGCCGATGGCGGCCCTGATCTCGTCCGTGATAAACCGGATGTATCCGTCCGGGTTGTGGCAGATTGCGGCCTCTACCGCGCCGCAGTGCGTATGGCCCATTACCAGGATCAGCCTGCAGCCCAGATGCTGCGCCGCATACTCGATGCTGCCAAGCTGATGCGCGTCGATCACATTGCCCGCAATGCGGATGACAAAAAGCTCCCCGATCCCCGCGTCAAAAATATGTTCCGGAACCACCCGGGAATCGGAACAGGCAATGACAATGGCATAGGGATGCTGCCCGTTTTCACAGGTATCCCGGCGAAGCTCCGGTGAAATATCCCCCGACGGACGCAGGGCGTCCAGAAATCTTTGATTGCCTTTTTGCAGCCGCTCCAGCGCCTCCTGCGCCGGTACGGCCTGCGGATCCTTTGTCATACACACCTCCCCGGCTTGCAATCAGGCCGGTCTTCCGTTATACTTTTCCTAAATCACACAAAAGGAGGACGGTTATGAATCCGATCATGGAACAGCTTCTTACAATCTTCGGAGCGATGATACGGGAAAACGCTTCCGTCACATTCGCCTACAGCAGACTGGAAGATCGCTGGTATTATCTGTCTTTGAAATACGGGGACGCCTACGACTTTGCCGAGGCGATTATGTCTCCCCAAAAGGCCTGTGAAAAAATGCTGGCGGAATGTCAGTATTATTGGCTGAAAAAGCACGGCCTGATTTTTCCGGATCTTTCGCTGCAGGAAACCGTAGATTCCCTGCCTCCCGATCTGCGGCCTCTGCTGGCCGATTTTCTCTCTCCCTATCAACAGGCCGCCCAAAAGGCGCTGCAGGACTCCCGCCTGTAACTCAGACCGTCCGGGTCGTTTTCTCTGCCTTCCGAAACGTCACCAGGCCGGTATGATTCAGCGCCAGCATCAGAGACGGAATCAGCACAAGCTGGACCACGATGCCGGGCACCGCTGTCAGAAACGCGCCGGACAAAAACATCTGCCAGGTAAAGGGTTCCCCGACGGCGATCCCCATCAGCGCGCGCGCAATGCCCCATACCAGCCGGCCTCCCAGCATGGCGGTGAGCAAAGAACGGTACAGCGAAATCACGCACTGCCAGCGGGATCTTTGATAGAGCAGTCCGGACAACAGGCCATAGGCGCACAGCTCAAAAGCCATGGACGCCGCGGCCGGAAACAGGACAGGCATCCCAAACAGGAAGGAACGCACGGGCGGCAGAAGGAACCCCACCACGGCGCCGTACTGCCAGCCGCAGATCAGGCCGCACAAAAACACGGGGATGTGCATGGGAAGCAGCATATTGCCGATCTGGGGGATCTGTCCGGTAAAGAAAGGCAGGACAAGCCCCAGGGCCAGAAACATTGCCGACAAGACCAGATTTCGAATTCCCATTCCGTTTTTCTTTCGCATCAAGATCTCCTCCTTTCACCGGCGCCGGTATCCAGCACAATGTCGCTTTGCTGCGGGATCTTGTACTGCAGAAAATAACGCTCTTCCAAAGGGATCCACCGCTCCGAAAAAAGAGGATAGCGTTCCCCTTCCCGCTGCCTCAGACGTTTTTCTTGTTCCGCCGCCGAACACGTCAAAAAAATCTTCAGATCATAGTAGGGCGCCAGCCGCGGATGCTGGGAATAGCTTCCCTCCACCACCGTCAGATTTTGAAACGGCAGGATCCTGACCCGGCCCATTTTCCCTTCCCGACAGCAATAAGGCGCATAGGAAATGGGCTCTCCCCTCTTTCCCAAAACCAGCACCTCTTCTTCCAGCCGGAGCAGATCCATATTGCCGCCGGGGATCTCTGACCAGTCCCGTTTTCTTCGCTCCGGGGGAAGATAAAAATCGTCCATGTGAATCAGGCGGCAGGCAAATCGCTCCGCGATCAGATCCGCCAGACTGCTCTTGCCGCTGCCGCACCTGCCGTCTATGGCAACCAGAATCCTGCCTTTTTGCTCCAACAGCCCGCCGATGCGCTCCAATACCGGAAGGAACATATCCACGCTCTCCTATCTGCCTCCTATTATAAAATAGATCAGGAGAAATAGCAAACCAAATCAGCAGAAAATCATTCCGGCCACTCCCGCCCCGATCATCACAACGATGGGGCTGCATTTCCATTTGCGCAGGATCAGAAATGACGCAATAAAAATCAGAATCGAAGGCAAATGGACGTTTTCCAGGGATGCCAAAACGCTGCCGTCTTTCCAAAAGGCCAGAACAAGCAGCGAAAGTCCTGCGGAGGCGAGCATCGCGATAATGGCGGGCCTTAAGCCGGAAAGGATTCCCTGCACCACAGACAGATTCCGAAACCGATAATACAGATGCGCCAGTATGAGCACAATCACAAAGGAAGGAAGTACACAGCCCAGGGCGGACACAATGCCGCCGACGATGCCGCCGACCCGAATCCCCACGAATGTCGCCGAATTGACCGCAATGGGCCCCGGCGTCATTCCCACGATCGCCACCACGTCTGCAAACTGGGGCATCGTCAGCCAGGCATGCTGTTCCACCACCTGCCGCTCGATTAAGGGCATCGCCGCATAGCCGCCGCCGATGGTAAACAGACCGATCGTAAAAAAAATGGAGAAAAGCTGCCAGTAAATCATTCCTCTCTTCCTCCCTTCTTTTTTCGCACCGCGCCGTCGATTACGCCGACCAGTGCGCAGATTGCCAGGACGGCGAAAACATTTCCGTCAAAAAACTGGACGGCGACAAAGGAAACGCCCATCAAAAGAACGGGAAGAACACGATTTTCCTTTACGACGCCGATCCCCATGGTAAGAACCACATCGCAGATTACCGCGGCCACGCCGGCCTGCATACCGGTCATCGCCCGATCCACTATCGGATTGTCCCGAAGCAGCGTATAAAAAAAGGAAACCGCCGAAAGGATGAGAAGCGATGGCAGCACCGTGCCAAGCACGGTGACTACGCTTCCCAGCCAGCCCGCCACGCGGTAGCCTGCCAGGATGGCGGCGTTTACCGCCAGCGATCCCGGAGAGGACCGCGCAATGGCGATCAGATCCAGCATTTCCTGTTCCTCAATCCAGCCCAGTTGTTCCACAAATTTTTTCCGCATCAGAGGGACGATCACAAAGCCGCCGCCAAACGTGCAGGCGGAAAGCAGAAAGGTAGCGGAAAACAGTTTCCAATACGTTCCCCTTTGGCGTCCTTTTTTCTTTTCTTCCGTCGACCCCATACGGCTGCTCGCCTCCTCAGAAGGAACCCTCCGGTTCCGCGACCCGAATTCCCAGCTCTTCCAGCTGCTTTTGGTCCACCGTATTGGGACAGGACGTCATCAGGCAGGAGGCGTCCTTCACCTTCGGAAACGCAATGACTTCACGGATGCTCTCCGCCCCGGTCAAAAGCATGCACAGACGATCCAGACCGTACGCCAGGCCCGCGTGAGGAGGGACTCCATACTGAAAAGCGTCCAGTAAAAAGCCGAACTGCTCATGCGCCTTTTCTTTTGTAAATCCCAGCGCTTCAAACATCCGTTCCTGCACATCGTCCTGGAAGATACGGACGCTGCCGCCCCCCAGTTCCACACCGTTTAATACAATATCATACGCCTTGGCCCGTACGCTGCCGGGATCGCTTTCCAGCCGGTTAAGATCCTCTTCCATGGGCATGGTAAAAGGATGGTGCATGGCCACGTAACGTCCCTCTTCCTCCGAATATTCAAACTGCGGGAATTCCACCACCCATAAAAAGTCAAACCGGTTGTGGTCGATCAGCCCCATCTGCTCTCCCAGCTCGACTCGAAGCGCGCCCAGTACGCTCCAGACAATTTTCGTCTGATCCGCCGCGAACAAAAGCAGGTCTCCCGGGCGGCCGTCCATGGCGGCAACCAGATCGTCCAGCTGCTTTTGCGTCATAAACTTGGCAAAGGAGGATTTATAGCTTCCATCCTCCTGTATGGCCAGATAGGCCAATCCCTTCGCGCCGTATCCTCTGGCAAAATCCACCAGCGCGTCAATCTTCTTTCTGGGCATCGCCGCCTGTCCTCTGGCGTTGATCCCGCGGACAGTCCCTCCGTTTTCCAGCGCGCCGGTAAAGACGCCAAAGCCACATCCGGCCACCACCTGAGACACATCCGTCAATTCCATGCCAAACCGGGTATCGGGTTTGTCGGAGCCGTAACGGTTCATCGCGTCGATCCACTTGATTCTGGGCAGAGGGAGCGAAACCGAAAGTCCCACGGCCTCCCGGCAGATATACTGCAGCAGGCGTTCGTTCACATCGATCACATCGTCCACATCCACAAAGGACAGTTCCATATCGATCTGGGTAAATTCCGGCTGTCTGTCCGCCCGCAGATCTTCGTCCCGGAAGCATTTGGCGATCTGGAAATACCGATCAAAGCCGGAACACATCAAAAGCTGTTTAAAAAGCTGCGGCGACTGGGGAAGCGCGTAAAAGCTGCCCGGATGCACGCGGCTGGGAACCAGATAATCCCGGGCTCCCTCCGGCGTGGATTTGCACAGGATCGGCGTTTCGATCTCCAAAAACCCTTCGTCCGTCAGAAAACGGCGCACCGCCGCGCAGATTTTGCTGCGCAGGATGATCTTCTCCTGCTGATCCGGCCGTCTCAGATCCAGATAACGGTATTTGAGCCGGATCTCTTCCTTTGTCCTGGATGCGGATTCAATGGGGAACGGCGGCGTCTGCGCCTCGGAAAGCACCCGCACCTCCCGGGCGCGCACCTCGATCTGTCCGGTGGACAGATTCTCGTTGACCGCGCCGGAACGCTTTTCCACGCGTCCCGTCACCGCGATGACAAACTCGCTGCGCAGGCGTTCCGCTTTGGCAAAATGCGCGCTCCCGCAGTCTGCCTCTTCAAAGATAATCTGCAAAAGGCCCGAACGGTCGCGCAGATCCACAAATATGATGCCGCCTTTGTTGCGCTGTTTTGCGACCCATCCCATGACGGTCACGTTCTGTCCTTCGTTTGCAACGGACAGCTCGCCACAGCGGCAGGTCCGTTTTAATCCTTTCATCGATTCAGCCATTTTTTCTCCTCTTTTCTGCGCCCTTATTGCAGCGGGTTTTTGTAAAATTCCACAAATTCCTCATAGCCGTCCCGCATCAGCTGTTCCTTTTGAAATTTCTTGTTCTTATTCATGCGGGCCACCAGCACCTGCGCGCCCTCCTGCCTCTCCTGCTGGGCCTTTGCGATCACGTCGCGCAGCGTCTGCGTGCCGACGCCCTTTTCCACCAGATAGGCTTTCTTTTTGGGCTGTCCGGGAATCTGGAACCCGTTTTCCATCAGGATCAGGATGATGCGTTCAAACCCGATGGAAAACCCGCAGGCAGGCACATCGTTTCCGGTAAACTGGCCCACCATCCTGTCGTACCGGCCGCCTCCGCCGCAGCTTGCGCCCAATTCCGGCATGGCGATCTCAAAAATGGTGCCCGTATAATAAGACATGCCCCGTACCAGCGTCGGATCGAACACAATCTCAAAATCGGAGGCCTTTGTGGCGCGTACGCTTTCGATGATCTCTTCCAGGTTCTGCCAAACCTCCGGTTCCAAAAACCCTTCCAGCTTCCCGGCCAGATACGCCAGTCCGTCCGGCGCGCTGCAAAGCCCGGCAAACAGCTCCATATACTTTGCCACCGACTCCCGGCAAAATCCGTTTTCCAAAAGTTCCGCTTCCACGCCCTGCGTCCCGATCTTATCCATCTTGTCCAAAATGATAAAGACGGTGTCGAAAGCTTCCTCCGAAAATCCGCTGTAGGCGGCCATGGCCTTGAGAATCCGCCGTTCGTTGATGCGGATCTGAAAATGGCGAAAGCCCAGCCTGCCCAGCGTGGTGGTGGTGGCCAAAATCAGCTCAATCTCCGCCAGATTGGAGGGTTCCCCCAAAATATCAATATCGCACTGCATGAACTGGCGGTAACGTCCCTTCTGCGGCCGGTCGGCGCGCCATACGTTTCCGATCTGCAGCGCCTTAAAGGGCGCCGGCAGCTCGTTGGCGTGATTGGCATAAAAGCGTACCAGCGGCACGGTCAGGTCATAGCGCAGGCCGCCGTCCACCAGATCCGCCTCCTTGCCGGCCGTTTCCAGATTCAGCTTTTCTCCTCTTTTTAAGATCTTAAAGATCAGTTTTTCGTTTTCCCCTCCCTGCTTGCTGCTCAGGTTTTCAATATGTTCCACGCAGGGGGTCTCGATGGAAGTAAATCCGAATTTCCCGTATGTTTCTTTGATCACGCCGATGCAGTAGTCCCGGATCTGCATTTCCGCAGGCAGGATATCCTTCATTCCCGTGACCGGCTTTTTACTCAGTGCCATTTTTTTCTCCTTTATCGAAATGATCGCAAAGCTTTCTCAATTTTACAATGTTTCCTGCGATTTTTCAACACGCTGCCCGTTTTGAAACAGGATGCGCTTGCGCTCTGTCATTTCGTCGATTTTTTCTATATACAGAGCCACTTCCTTTACATTTTCACGCCGCCGGATCGTCCCGTCTGGATCCACCCTTTTTGAGATGGTTCCCGCGCCCAGCGCCACGATGTCCTGTTTTTCCTCCATAATCAGGATATTATAGATGCCCTCTTTTCCCTCTTTGGCATATCCCACGTTTTCGAAATTGCCGGACATGTTTTTCTGCCGGTACAGATAGTAAGGCGCCATGCCAAGCTCCGCCGCGGCTTCGGCCGCCAGATCCATGGTGGTGTCCGTGTTGGAAAGCTGTGAGATCCCGTTCTCCAAAATCCACTGGCTCAGCCGGGAGGCGCGTTTGACGGCCAGGGAATGAACGGTCAGATTGTCCGGGCCAAGCGCCCGGATCTGTTCCAGCGTATGCGCCACCTCGTCCGGCCCTTCCCCCGGCAGCCCGAGGATCAGGTCCATATTGATCGTATCAAACCCGACCTCCCGCGCCAGATAGAACGCCTCCTTCACCTGCTGCACCGTATGCCGCCTGCCGATGGTCTGCAGCGTTTTTTGGTTCATGGTCTGGGGATTGACGGAGATCCGGGTGACGCCGTATCGTTTCAGCACCTCCAGCTTTTCTTTTGTGATGCTGTCCGCCCTGCCGGCCTCCACCGTAAACTCCAGCGTGTGGGAAAAATCAAACGCCCGCCGCAGGCGGTCCAACAGCCGTTCCAGTTCACCGGGCTTTAGGGTGGTGGGCGTACCGCCGCCGATATACACACTGTCTAAAATCCTGTCCGCAAAGGCGCTGCGGGCAAATTCAATCTCCGAATCCAGCGCATCCAGATAGTCGCCGACCCGGCTTTCCCAGGCGCAGATGGGATAAGAGGGAAAGGAACAGTACAGGCAGGTGGTGGGGCAAAAAGGGATGCCCACGTACAGGCTGTAGCCGTCAAGACCGTGGGTGGAAGAAAGGATCCGCTTTTCCCGCAGGGCGATTTCCACGGACAGCCTCGCCTTTTTTTCGCTGGCAAGGTAGGCGTCCTGCAAATACCGACAGACGTCCTGCGGTTCCTTTCCCTGATCCAGAAGCTGCGTGGCCAGCTTGACGGGCCGGATCCCGGTCAGGCTTCCCCAGGGCAGCTCTTTTTTCGTGAGCGCAGAGAGGGCCCGATACAGCAGCCTCTTTAATTCGTTTTTCACTTCCGAACGATCCTGCGCATCCGAAAGCGATACGCGCCATTCCTGCTCCGACTCCAAAAGCCGCGCGCCAACCCGGATTTCCCGTAGCGCAAAGCGCACAAAAAAAGCGGGAAGCCCCGGACCGCTTCGCAGCTCTTTTGTCCCTTCCACAACGACTTTTACTGCCTGTCCGGGATAAAAAGCCTGGACCAGGGAATGAATATCATAGGAATATCTGTCCTCGTTTATTGTAACGACGATCCCGTCTGGCAATACGGATTGCACCTCTTCTCCTCCCCGATGGTGGTGGATTCCCCATGACCCGGATAGACTCTGGTGTCCTCAGGCAAAAGGAACAGCTTCTCCGTCACGGAACGCACCAGTCTGCTCATGCTGCCGGTGGGAAAGTCCGTCCTGCCCACGGATCCGGCAAACAGCGTATCGCCGGCAATGAGAATCCCCGCTTCCTGCACATAATAGCAGGCGCTTCCGATGGTATGTCCCGGCGTGGCGATCACCTGCAGCGTCATATCCGCCATGGTCAGCTCCTGCCCGTCTTTTAGCCACTGATCCGGCAGGATCGTCGCCTTTCTGCCCGCCTGGGCGGAGACGTTTACATAAGGGTCCTGACAGACCGGCTTTTCCGCCTCCAGCGCATAGATTTTGGCTCCGGAAAGCTCCCTCAGCTTTTGCGCGCCCCAGATATGGTCAAAATGCCCGTGCGTCAGAAAAATCGCCTCAATCTCAAATCCCTTCTGCCGCAGGGCGGCGTCAATATCCGCCCCCCGGTCCGCAGGGTCAAAGAAAAGCAGCCGGCGGCTTCCTTCCCGATATAAAAAATAACAGTTGGTGGCGCAGACGCCCAGGGTCATACGCCCGATCCTGATCTCTGACATAGTTCGTCCTTTCTTTTGCGCAGGAACGCGCCGCCTTTTTATCCCACGGTACGCTCGATATCCACAATACTGGGAATGGAAGACAGCTTCGATACGATCTGCGTCAGCTCCTCCCGGCCTGCAATCTCAAAGGAGATGGAAATGGTCGCCATCCCCTGCTTGCTGGTCCTGGTGTTTAACGCGATAATACTCACGTTGCGCTCCGTCAGCGTCTTTGTAATATCGGCTAAAAGGCCGCTTCTGTCGTGGGCGAACAGATTCAGACACGCCGCGTATTTCTCTCCTTCGGCCCCTCTTTCCTGCTGTTCCCATTCCGCCTCGATGAGCCGGGGCCGTTCGATCTCCGGAAGATTCAGGATGTTGATGCAGTCCGTCCGATGGATGGAGATGCCTCTTCCCCGGGTGATAAATCCTACGATCTCGTCTCCGGGCACAGGAGAACAGCACCGGGAAAGACGCACCGCAACGTCGTGGATCCCTTTTACCACAATGCCGCTTTTGCCTTTTTGCTGCATCTGCCGGTTCTGCCCGGCGCTCTCTGCAATCTGCGTCAGCACCTCTTCATCGGATACGATCCTGGGGTGGTCCTTTTCATACAGTTCCTGCATCCGGTTGGCGATCTGCCCCTCCTTGAGGGCGCCGTGCCCGATGGCCGCCAACAGGGAATTCCAGTCCATAAAACCGTATTTTTTTTGTACCACGGCCTGATATGCCGGGGTCAGAAGGTCGCCCAGCTGAAATCCCCTGGCTTTGCAGTACCCGTAAAGAAGCTCCTTGCCCTTTAGGATGTTTTCTTCCTTCAGTTCATGTTTGAACCACTGATTGATCTTATTTCTCGCCTGGCTGCTCTTGACTACGGAAAGCCAGTCCCGGCTGGGGCCTTTGGAATTCTGGGAGGTCAGAATCTCCACCTGGTCCCCGTTTTGAATTTCATAATTGATCGTCACCAGACGGCCGTTGACCCGGGCGCCGATCATCCGGTTGCCCACCGCCGTATGCACGCTGTAGGCAAAGTCAATGGTGGTAGAGCCCGCGGGCAGGGTCTTTACGTCGCCGGTGGGCGTAAAGCAGTACACGCTGTCCGAAAAGAGGTCCAGATCGCTTTTGAGCACATTCATGAACTCCTTGTTGTCGGACATTTCCCGCTGCCATTCCAGGATCTGACGCAGCCAGGTGAGCTTTTCCGCCTCCTGCTCCTCCACCTTTTTCCCGTCGGACATTTCTTTGTATTTCCAGTGGGCGGCAATTCCGTATTCCGCCACTCGGTGCATCTCATACGTACGGATCTGGATCTCAAAGGGCTGTCCGGTACTGCCGATCAGGGTGGTGTGCAGGGACTGGTACATGTTGGGCTTTGGCATGGCGATGTAGTCCTTGAAACGGCCCGGAATCGGCTTATACATCTCATGGATCACGCCCAGCGCCGCATAACAGTCCTTTACGGTATCCACAATGATGCGGACCGCGAACAGATCATAGATCTGGTCGATGGTCTTATTCTGGTTTTTCATCTTTTTATAGATGCTGAAAAAATGCTTGACCCGGCCGTCGAGCTGGGCCTTGATCCCCGCTCCCTCGATATGCTTGGAAACCTCCACCACGATGCTTTCGATATATTTTTCCCGTTCGCTCTTGCGCATGGCGATCTTTTCCACCAGATCGTAATACACGTCGGGTTCCAGATACTTTAAGGAAAGATCGTCCAGCTCCACCTTGATCTTGGAAATGCCCAGACGCTCGGCGATGGGCGCGTAAATATCCATCGTCTCCCGGGCGATCCGGATCTGTCTGTCATGGGGCATGTGTTTTAGGGTGCGCATGTTGTGCAGCCGGTCGGCCAGCTTGATCATGATCACCCGGATATCCCGGGCCATGGCCATGAACATCTTACGCAGATTTTCCGCCTGCATCTCCAGCTGCACCTCGGTCTTATTGCCGGAATTGTCCGCCAGGTGCAGATGCTGCAGCTTGGTCACGCCGTCTACCAAAAGCGCCACGTCCGGGCCGAATTCCTGCGTGATCTGCTCCTTGGTCATGATGGTATCCTCCACCACGTCGTGCAGCAGGCCGGCCACAATGGTCTCCTTATCCAGTTCCAGGTCCGCCAGAATAATGGAAACGCAAAGCGGATGGATGATATAGGGCTCACCGGATTTGCGCATCTGGTTTTTATGCGCCTCCCGGGCGATCCGGTACGCCTTTTCGATCAGGGCGATGTCGCCGGAGGGATGATATTTGCGCACCCGCTCGATCAGGTCCTGATACAGTTCCTCCGGGCTGGCATACTCCCTCGTATCCTCAATGCGTCCGTCGTCCAGCACAAGTTCCGCCGTCTTTAATTCAGTTGTCTTTTCTTCCGTCATTTCCATTTCTGTACCTTCAACAGTCAACTGATTCCGCGCCAGTATGCTCAATCAGTTTTTATTATATTATTTCTTGGGCAAGAAGTCAACAAACATGCGGACACAAAACGCGGGGGCGCCGTCCCGTTACAGGCCCGCGCCCCCGCGTTTTGCCGTTTTATCCGCGCGCCGTAAAAAGCGCCCTTTTCAATCAGTCCTTCACCGTATGGACCACGCCGGTAAACACCACCACCGGACCGGCCTCTTTGCCGTCTGCGGTTAAGAAAAACGCAAAGGACCGGTTGCAGCAAAACGTCACCGGTTCCTGATCCGGCGGCAAAGACATTTTCATCATTCCCATCACGGTCGCCGCGGCCGCGGTCATCCCCTTTTCATCCACCTCGATCATCGTCTTTTGGATCGCCTGGGAAAGAAAAAGCCGTTCGTTTTCTGCCAGACCGTCCAAATGGGGATGATGGGGATCCAGAAGGGGCACCTGCAGTTGTTCCAGCGTCTCCAGCAGAGAAAGGGAATCGCTTTCGATCGTAAAGCGCGGCAGGGAAAGCCGGACCGGAACCGCCTGGGAATCGAAAATCGCATCGCAGCGCTGCGCGTCCATGCCTGACAAAATCTCCTCCGGTGCCACGCCTTCGTCCGGCAAAAGCAAAACCAGGCTGCCGCCGTTTGCGGTGGGCAGCACGACAGCGGCGAAACGGTCTTCTTCATAATAGTGCAGGCTGTCGAATTTATGATTCATAAAAGGAACGGTTTCCTCTTTATTGCCGTAAAAGACGTCGTCCGCGGTATCTTCCTCCAAAAACGGTTCCGCCCAGCAGTCCGAAAAGAAAACGGCATTGGCAATGGCCGCCACCGTCTGGGGATCGAATTCTTCTATCAGATCCTGAATTTTCCCCTCCGTCTGCTCCCTGGCCCAATCATTTACTTCTTTTACCGCCCCCGGATCCGCAAAATCCGTTTCAAACACTTTTCCCTGATAAACATCGGAAAAAAGCGTCTCAAAATCCGCGTTTCCCACGACGCCCTTTCCTAAAAACAGCGCGTTGGCAATCTTTATGGGGCTTTCAAAGTCCACGTCGTTTTCCTTCGCCCATTCTGCGTTCTCCTCCTGCTGCATACTGTAAAGCAGGAGACGCACCGTCTCGTTTAAGGCTGCCGGATCGAAATCCGACATCCCAAGCGCCTGCAAAAGCGTTTGTTCGGCTTCTTCGTCCGCAGCGTTGGTCAGCGCCGCCAGCGGCAGCCAGGCGGAAAACGGGGACAGGATCCGGTTGCTTTCGTCCTCCTGCTGATCCAAAAAGGCGGCCGTCATCCGAAAGGCAAAGGCGTTGATGCCGTCTGGTTCTGCCGTTTCGTCCTTCTCCTCTGTCTCCACAGTAGACGTCGTCTGGGGAGCCGGAAGCGTCTCGTTTGTTCCGGCCGTTTCGCTGCCGGTCTGTGCGCAGCCAGACAGCCAGACTGCCTGCAGCAGCATGAGAACCACCATCAGTCGTATGCCGATCTTCTTTTTCATCCGATTTTCCATCCCTTCGCTTTTTGGCCTGTCCGTTCCGGCGCAGCCAAAGCCCGCCGGATTAAAACAGCCGCATATTCCCTTTGATTCTGTCCTTTAGGATACCCAAAAATTCCCGAAGCATGTTGTTTGGCAAAAAATAAAGCGCGGAAGGGGACGCGATCCCCTGAGCCTCGTCAAATCCCTGACTTTTCGCCAGCCGTATGCTGCGGTAAATATGAAAATTATTGGTGACGATCCCCACTTTCTTTACGGCGGCGGGAATCAGCCTGCGGGAATACTCCAGATTCTGTTTTGTATTCGTGGACCGGTCCTCCGTCAGGATCCGTCCGGGCGCAATTCCCTTTTCCAGCAGATAATCCCGCATCCCGGCCGCTTCGCTGATGGGCTCGTTGCTGCCCTGCCCTCCGGAGACGACGCACATCGTATGGGGATTGTGCTTCAGATACGCTGCCGCCCGGTCCAGGCGCATGGCCAGTGTACCGCTGGGGCCGTTTTGTCTGATCTGGGCGCCCAGTACAATGACATAGGCCAGTCCCGGTTCCGCCTCTCTTCCAAATCCCGACAACACCAGCCCTTCCACGAAACAAAAAACAGCCAGCGCGATACCGGAAACGACCAGAAAGACCGTTTTGATCTGCCAGCTCCAGTCGGAAAATTCATATTTGCGAAAACAGCCGCCCAGGGCGACCAAAAAAGCGGCAATCACCAGCCAGATCAGGAAAAAACGCGTCCCCGCGGCGCGGGAAAACGCCACGTCGGCACAGTAGAGCAGACAAATCGCCGCCAGCACATAACAAAATACCCCCATGTTTCCTCCTGTCACAGGCGGCCCGATGCGCCGGTCCGTCCCCTAGTTGCCGTCCGTGCTGCCAAAGCCGCCGTTTCTTATGCCGCCCGCCGCGTCGTCTTTGGTAATGCCGTACGGGAAGAACACGCCCTGCAAAAAGCCGTCTCCCGCCTTCACTTCCAGCACCTTTCCCTCATTGGAATCATTCGTCAGCTTTACCAGAATATGCCCTTCATTTTCGGAAAAATAATAATCGCTGTCGATGATGCCCACCGTATTGTTTAACTGCAGGCGGTACCGAAAGCCCTGCCCGCTTCTCGGAAAATTACAGAGCACCCATCCTTCCTCGATTTTCGCGCGAATTCCGGTGGGGATCCGGATCGTTTCTCCCGGCGCCAGCGTAAAGTCCACGGGGGAAAAATAATCGTAACCGGCGCTTCCTACGGTGGCTCTTCTGGGGAGGCGGATGCCCTGATAGGCGCTCCCGGCCTCCTGTGGCCCTTTTTGCGGAAAAGCGTCCAGAAAATCCTTCCGGAACTGTTCTTCGCTCACTTTTTCAAATTCTGCGATTCTTTGCATCTTTCTCCCTCTTTTCCAGGATCCTGTCATAATCCGGCGCATAGTCGCCGCAGTACAGCCGGGGGACGCTCGGGTCCGCCTGCGTGCGCGTGGCCTGTACATCGATCACCCGTTGATTTTTGCTCCCTTTCCACATCAGTTTGGTGTCCCGGGCCGTCTCATCGTATTCGCCGTCCACACAGACGTCCACGTATTGAAAGATCGGCAGCTTCCAAATCTCTTCCCAGTCCGCGCCGGTATACAGCCAGATGGTCTTGTTCGGATATTTTTCCTTTGTCTCCCGAACAAGCCGCAGCACTTCCGGATAATTCGCGGGGTGCAGCGGATCTCCTCCGGACAGGGTCAGCCCGGAAATATAGGGCCGGTCCAGCTGACAAAACAGTTCCCGTTTCGCCGCTTCGTCAAAGCAAAGCCCGTCCGACGGGTCCCAGGTGACCGGATTGTGACAGCCCCTGCAATGATGCGCACAGCCGGACACCCACAAAACGACCCGGAGGCCGTCCCCGTTTCGCATATCGTCTTTTGTGATATCGTGATATCGCATCACATGGATTTCCTTTCCGCGATCTCGGCCATTTTTGCCTCGTTCAGACGGGTATCCCCATGTACCCTGGAATAGGACAAATAGCCGTTCATGCGGTCAATTTTGGTGAGATTCCGGCTGCCGCAGACCGGGCAGACATCCATCTCCAGCTCCTGATGGCCGCAGTCGTCGCAGTAGGCCAGCGAAAGATTCACGCCTTCGTAATATCCCAGCTTCATGGCCCTTCTGATCAGGGTGCGCACCGCGTCCAGATTATAGTCGATGGGGTATTTTACATACTGGATCTTTCCGCCGTTGCACAGGTTCCAGAAACGGCCTTCCAGATCCTGCTTTTCAATGGGCGTGATCTCCTCGGTCACATGACAGTGAAACGAATTGCTCACGTATTCCCGATCCGAGACGCCCTCGATAATCCCGTATTTTCTGCGGAACTGTTTCACCTGCAGCCCGCACAGGCTTTCCGCCGGCGTGCCGTAAATGGCGTAGAGCCTTCCGTCCTCTTCCTTAAACGCATTGACCTTTTCATTGATGTGCTCCATGACCTCCAGCGCAAACTGACCGTCCTCCACCAGCGACTTGCCGTTGTAGAGCATTTGCAGTTCGTTTAACGCGGTAATGCCAAAGGACGCCGTGGCGGATTTCAGAAGCGGCTTGATCTTATCCGTCAGCTTTAAGTGCCCGCCCCAAAAACCGCCCTCGCAGTACGCCAGGGGATTGGTGGAGGCCCGCATTTCTCCCAGATACGCGTAGGTGCGCAGGTGAAGCTGTCGGATCAGCTCCAGATAATAATCCAGGATCTCGTAAAAGTCCCGGCTCTCATGGCGCGCCCGGGCCAGAATCATGGGCAGGTGCAGCGATACCACGCCGATATTGAACCGGCCCACAAAAACCGGCGTATCCTGCTCGTCCGCCGGGTGCATCCCGCCCCGTTCGTACCAGGGCGACAAAAAGGCCCGACAGCCCATGGGGGACACGATCTTGCCGTATTTTTTGTACATTTCGGGCACGTACCCCTCGCCGGTCAGCGACAGCCAGTCCGGATACATGGTCTTGGAAGAACACAAAACGCCCGCCTCAAACACATCCTCCAGCTCTCCTCCGGGGCCGTGCAGTTTTTCGTCGTATAAAAAGACGATCTTCGGGAACAGAACCGGCTTTTTACATTCCTTTTTGCCCTGTCCCCGGCGTCTGACGTTGAGCATACAGATGGTGGCCAGTTTTGCGAAACGTCCCGTCCCGGTGCCCGCGGTAATGGTGATAAACGGATAGTCTCCCCGGCTGCTGGCTACCGTGTTGAACTTGTATTCCCAGCCCTGAAATCCCTGTTCCATTTCCCGCACCACATCCTGATAGGCGGCCTCCGACGCCTTCTCTTCTGCCACGCCCAGCTCCTCGTATCTTTTTTTTCTCCGATCGTAGGACTTGACTGCATAAGGCTCCAGAATCAGATCTACGCTGGGCACGGTAAACCCGCCGTACTGCTGGCTGGCGGCGCTGAGCACAATATCCCCGATGACGTCAAAGGCCACGTCCAGCGTTTTGGGCTCGTTGTACCAGATATTTCCCATCTCAAATCCGCCCTTTAAGACGTGCTCCACGTCGAACAGGCAGCAGTTCATGGTATCCCGTCTGGCCGACATGTCGTGAATATAAAGGTACCCGTCCCGACAGGCCTGGATCTCCTCGGTGGTCATGAAAAATTTCTGATATAAGGATTTATTGAGCTGATTGAAGATCAGGCTCCGCTTGGTGGAAACCAGCGCCGAGTCGGTATTGGAGTTTTCCTTATCTCCGATATACATGATGGACTGGCTCTTTTTATAGACGTCGTCCAGCATCCGGACAAAGTCCTGCTTGTAATTGCGGTAATCCCGATAGCTTTTGGCCACGATGGGCTTGACCTGCTCCAGGGCGTTCTCCACAATGTTGTGCATCATGGAAATCGGCACTTCCGACAGCTCCAGCTCGTCCACCTTGTCCACTACGTGCTGGCAGATCTGCCGGTTTTCGGACACCGTAAAACGGGTCAGCGCCCGGTATGCGCTTTTCCCTACCGCGTCCACGACCTTTTGCACGTTAAACGCTTCTTTGCTGCCGTCCTTTTTGATCACGCACACGCTGCGCTTGGGCAGATATTCCTTCGCGTAATCCGGCTGCGTTTCCTTTTCCCTTTCCCGTTCAGACATCCGAAATCCTCCCCTTTTCCTCCTGTCCTGCGTAATCCGACAGGATTTTTTCCAGATGCGCCCGATAGGCCCGCGCCACCTCCGGCGGCTCCAACAGGCGCACATCGCTGCCAAGCCCTGCGATCCAGCCAAAGAACTGCCCGCTGACCGCTACCGTCACCCGCACCTTAAAATGATTCTCATCCACGGGACGCATCCTGGTCTCCCGGCCGAACCGGTCCATCACCACCCCGGCCAGGGAATTGGAAAACTGCATCGTCACCGCTGTCACCTTGCCGCCGTACATGCCAAAGGTCCGATTGGCGTATACGGGCAGGTTAAAATCGGCGAAGGCCTCCGCCCCCTGACGGCTCTTTGAAAGCATCCGGATCCGCTGCATTTTGTCCACCCGATAGTGCTTGATCATCTCCGTGCGGCCGTCAAAGCCGATCATATAATAATTCTCATCGCTCCATAAAAGTGCCCAGGGACTGACCTGATACAGTTCCCCGTTTTTTTTGGGATGCAGCGCTCCGTCCAGTCCCCATTCCATATACAGAAACGAGAGCTGCACCTGCTCCTGGAGGGCGCGGTGGATCGCGTCCACATTATAATAAATATTCTCCTGTTCCGTTTTGACGCGTCCGGCCACATAGACCTGACGCTGTAACTGCCGGGCCTGTTCGCGGCTGGCGAATTGCTCCAGCTTTCCGATCAGCTCCCGGGATTTTTTTACGGTTATAAATTTGGAGGACTGCACCGCGTCCACCAAAAGCTTTAACTCCGGCAGTTCAAACTCCCGGCTGCCCAGATAGTACCCGCCCCGGGTCCTGGATTTTACAAAGATAATATCATATCCGAACAGACGCAGCTGTTCGATATCATCGTAGATCGACTTTCTCTCGGCCCTAATCCCCAGGCTAAAAAGCCGTTCCGCGAGCTTTGGCGCGCCCATCGGATGCTCCTCGTCCGTCTCTTCCGACAGGATCTTCAGAAGATACAGGATCTTTAATTTCTGGCTGTTTTCTCTTGCCATAGCTTCGTCCCCGATCGCTTCGCGGCAGACGGCGGAGCGGCTATCTGCCCGAATCCCCGGCCTGCGGCTCTGTCCGCCGCTTTTCACCCTGCGCGTCGTGTTTTTTCCGTAAAAAAATACCCAGCGCGATGGCGGCCGCCACCACTGCGATACAAACGCCAAACAACAGTAAATACGATAAAAAAGCATTGATAAACGAGATCAGATTCGACATGTGCGTTTCCCGTCCTTTCCCACTTGTATCATATCATTCCCCCGGTTCATCCGTCAACAGATTTGTCCCGTCCGCCGCCGCAGTGGCAAGCTGATCGCACCTTTCGTTTTCCGGGTGTCCCGCGTGCCCCCTGACCCAGATAAAATGCAGTTCATGGGGCGCTGCCGCCTGCAGCAGACGCTTCCACAGATCGATGTTTTTTACCGGCCCGGACGTGGTTTTCCAGCCCTTTTTCTGCCAGTTGACGATCCAGCCCTGGTTGAAGGCGTCGGTCACATAGCGGGAATCCGATATGACGGTGACGCAGCAGGGCCGGACCAGGGATTCCAGTCCCACAATCACCGCCATCAGCTCCATCCGGTTGTTGGTGGTCTTTTGATACCCTGCGGACAGTTCCCGCTCATGGAGCGTCCCGTTTTTGTCCACATACTGAAGCACGGCTCCGTAACCGCCCGGTCCGTTCGGATTCCCCCGGGCGGAACCGTCCGTATATAAAGTCACCTTTGACAGCATCTCAGTTTTCCTCCCCATTGGTCCATTTGCCCGTTTCCACAAAACGGGACGCCATTGCCTGCGCCTTTTTTATCAGCTCCTGCTCGTAACCCATGACCGACAACAGGAGGATGGCGTTGCGGGTGGTGGCCTGCCCCGGCAGCAGCCGGTAGGGGAAACGGATATCCCCCTCCACGATCTGCTCCTCAAAATGGAAATTGTCATATTCCTGCTGCAGAAGCGTTGTCAGTTCAATGTCATGCGTGGCGGCAAAGCACCAGACGCCGGGACGGGCAAGACTTTTCAGGATCTGGGTGGACGCGGCGATCCGCTCCACCGTATTGGTGCCCCGCAAAACCTCGTCCACGCAGCAGAGCACGGCAGCGTCTCCCGTTTTTTTCTCGTCCAGAATCCGCTTGATCGATTTGATCTCGGTCATATAATAGCTCTCCCCTTTTTTCAGATCATCCCGCAGCGCCATGGAAGTCAGCACCCGGAAGATGGGGCCCCGGTAGGAATCGGCGCAGCAGGTATGGATGGTCTGGGCCAAAACGGCGTTTAACGCCACCGCCTTTAAAAAAGTGGATTTGCCGGAGGCGTTGGAGCCCGTCAGCAATATGCCGCGTTTCAGCGTCCCGTCGTTTTTGACCGGATCGGCAAGCAGCGGATGATACAGGCCGGTAAAGGCGACCGTATTTTGGGCAAACGTCGGAACGCACCAGCCGGGCAGCCCGGCCCGGTATCCCGCCGCCGCGATCAGCGCGTCAATCCTGCCGACAAGGGAAATCACTTCATCGATCCGGGGCGCCTGCATCCGCACCTGTCTGAGCATCCGGTTAAACCCTATGATATCAAAATGAAAGATCATATTCAGATAATCCGCCGCCACTTCCAGGGGATTGGAACTGTTTCCCGTGCTGCGCATGCCAAAGATCGCGTCCCGTCTCAGATTGCGAAAATCGCCGGAAAGCTGCTTAAGCCGCCGGGTCTCTTCTTCAATCGCCGGAATTTTTGTCCTGCAAAGCGCATCCGCCAGATCCAGCGTGCGAAACACATACCGGAAGCTGACCAGATAAGGCTCGATGTCATGTTTCTGCTTCAGATAGGTGGAAATGTTATAGGTTAAAAGGGCGAGCAAAAGAAGCAGTCCCGTCTGCAGATGGACCGCAATCAGCGCTGCCGACGCCACCAAAAGAAGATCCAAAACGATCTGTTTTCCGTTCTTTCTCTCCCCCAAATCGTCCAGAAAATCCAGATAATCATACAGGGAATATCTGCCGGTGCGCCCCATTTTACAAAAGCGCATCTGTAACTCTACGCGCTGTTGCCGATGCTGCGTAAAATACCGCATCTGTTCTTCCCTGCGCAAAAGCTCCCGTTCGTCAAATACCGGCGTTTTGAGCATATAGTACAAATACTCCTGCCCCGCGGAGGAACCGGTAGTATTCATCCGTTGAAAGACCTCGTCCAGATCCAGATCCCTCCAGGTAATCTCGTCCAGACAAAAAGAGCCCCGGTGTTTTTCAAAATAACGGGGGATCCCCTGAAATTCTCCCGGCTCGTATTCCCGCGCCGCAGGCTGACCAAAGGAGGCGCAAAGCCGTTCTTTCTCCCAGTCGCGTCTTTTTTTCTCCCGCACCGTCTGCAGCAGCGCAATCCCGCCCCAGACAAAAAGCAGCGCGGCCGCAAGAATCAGATATTCCATTCCTGTCCTCCCCTTTTTACCGCCGCTATCCGATGGGCATATTTGCGGTTTTTCGGCTCCTGCAGGTAACGGCTGACGGTATCGTATTGCCCCCACAGGTGCATGGGAAACACCATGGGACAATCCGTTTTTTCCAGAAACTCATTTATCCCCCAGTCATAGCTGTTTCCCAGCCGGGGATCCAAAGGCACGAAAGCCACGTCGAAATACATCCCCTCCAGGCGGCGGATCTGCTCCCGATAAGCTTTTTTCATCGCCTCGTTGGCCTCTGCCTCCTGCAAATCGCCGCTCTCCCAGTGCCACCAGTTCAGATCGCCGGCATGATAGATCCGTTTTCCCTGCGTCTCCACCACAAACGCCACGCCGGCGTCCGTGGACGTCAGGGTATGCACCCTGATTTTGACGTCGCCCGCCGAAACCTCCACCGTCCTGCCGCCCGCAAGCCTCCGGATCCGCTGGCGGACAGCTTCGTCGATCCCCCTTTGCGCCATCCATTTTTTGCCCAGACGAATATCGTTTCCAAACAGATAGAAAATATGGGGATATTGCTCATATAACCGCAGGATCTGCCAGTTAAAATGGTCCGGGTGGCTGTGGGAGGCAAAAACAAACAGCGGCTTTGCAGCGTCCCATACGGGCAGTTTTCCCTTATCATAATCAAATAATAACAAAAGCTCCGGAAATTCCACCGCAAATCCGCTGTGGTCTATATAGGTAATCTTCATGGACGGTCTCCCGTAAGACTGATCCACACGCCGCCCGTCCAACCGATTGTGCGTCTGTGCGTTGTGTTTTTTGCGTTTGATTCCATTTTTTCCATCTCCTTAAAAGCCCGCCGGTTATCCCGCCAGACGGGCGATGATCTCATTTGCCTTTGCATAGATGGCCTCGCTGTCCACGCCGTTTCGGAATTCGCCGTCCTGATAAAGAATCCTGCCGTTGATCATGGTCAGTTTCACATTCTGCTTGCTGCCGCTGTATACGATATTTTTCGTGATATTATTCAACGGCTGCATATTGGGCTGATGCAGGTCGATCATGATCAGATCGGCGTATTTTCCTTCCGCCAGCACATCGGCCTCCGAAAGTCCCATGGCGCGGGCGCCGTTGACCGTGGCCATTTTGAGCACCTCGTAAGCGTCCACCGCCGCCGCGTCCTTTTGCAAAAGCTTCGCCAGTCCCGTGACCAGAAACATCTCCCGGAACATATCCAGACAGTTGTTGCTGGAAGGGCCGTCCGTCCCGATGGCCACATTGATCCCCTTTTCCAGAAACCGTCCCACCGGCGCGATGCCGCTGGCCAGTTTGGTGTTGGACCCCGGGTTCGTGACAATGTGCAGCCCCTTTTTGGCAAACAGATCCATGTCCTCTTGCGTAAAATAAACGCAGTGATAACCGCCCCCGCCAAAATCGAACAATCCGAGGGAATCAAAGAACTGGGGCGGCGTCATCCCCCAGCGTTCAAGACATTCCCTTGTTTCCAGTTCGGTTTCCGACAAATGGGTGAACAGGGGCGCCTGATATTTGTGGATCAGGGCGGACACTTCTTCCAGAAGCGCCCTGTCGCAGGTGTATTCCGCATGCACGCCCATCCGGTAAGCGATCAGCGGGTGCATCCCATTCAGCGACAGGTACCGTTTTTCCATTTCTTCCACACTGGGGCCGAACCGATTCAGGCCGCTGACCAGCACGCAGCGCATCCCCATGTCGATACACGCCCGGGCAATATCCTTCGGGGAAAGGTACATGTCAAAAATGCCCGTCACGCCGGTGGTCAGGTATTCCAGGATGGCCAGCTTTGTCAGATCGTAATTGTCCTGCTCCGTCATCCGGGCCTCCAGAGGGAAGATCTTGGTATTCAGCCACTCCTGCAGCGGCATATCGTCCGCAAAAGAGCGCATGGCCGTCATTCCGGAATGGGTATGGGCGTTTTTAAAACCGGGCATCAGCACGTTGCCCCGGCAGTCGATCTGTTCGTCCCAGACCGTTTGATCCGCCTCTCTGGCCGGTCCCACATAGCAGATCCGCTCTCCCTTTGTCCACAGTTCGCCCTGAATCAGCCCGGCGCCCTGCTCCATCGTCAATATTCTTGCATTGTAAAATCGAATGTTCATAACCTCTCCTTTTTTCTTGTCTCAGGCCAGATTCTTTTTGGTAAACCCCTCCGGCAAAAGCGCGCCCAGCAAACGCGTTTCAAAAACCTCCTCCGATTTGGCCACGATGACCTGCATCCGGTCCGGATCGCAAAATTCCGCCAGGACCTGCCGGCATACGCCGCAGGGCCAGGAAAACTGCGTCATTTCCCCTTTGGGGCTTCCTGCCACAACGATAGCCAGAAACTTTTTCTCCCCTTCGCTTACCGCCTTGCATATGGCCGTGCGCTCCGCACAGACGGTGGGCCCAAAGGCCGCGTTTTCCACGTTGCAGCCCGTATAAATCCGCCCCGTTTCCGTCAGCAGCGCCGCTCCCACCTGATAGCCGGAATAGGGAGAATAGGAAAACGTTCTGGCTTTTAAGGCCGCGCGAATCAGCTCCCGCCGCCTTTGTTCCACCTGTTCTTCTTGCCGTTCCATCGCCTTGCGCTCCTCTCCCATCAGTCCTTTGATAGCGCCTGCCCGAATTTTGCCACGGCGGCGCTGACTAGCCTTTCAAACCGCGGGGCCGCCTGCCGGGAGGCTTCCTGGACCTCCTCATGCGTCAGCGGGTTGTCCGCCATCCCGGCGGCCAGATTACAGACGCAGGAGATCCCGCAGATTCTCATCCCCATGTGGCGGGCGGCGATGGCCTCCACCACGGTGGACATCCCCACCGCGTCCGCCCCCAGCCCGTGCAAAAGGCGGATCTCCGCGGGCGATTCAAAGGACGGTCCGGTCAGCTGTACATAGACGCCCTCCTGCAGGACCAGATCACATTCTGCCGCGGCCTGTCTGAGAATCTCCTGCAGCTTTGTGTCATATACATTGGTCATGTCCGGGAAACGCACACCCAGCTTTTCCGAATTTGGGCCGATCAGCGGATTGGGCGCAAACAGGGAGATGTGATCCTTTATGAGCATGAAATCCCCCGCGCGAAAGGCGGGATTGATTCCGCCGGAGGCATTGGTCAAAAACAGGATCTTCGCGCCCATCAGCTTCATCAGGCGCACCGGCAGCACCACGTCGGAAATGGAATACCCTTCGTAATAATGCACCCTCCCCTTCATGCAGACCACCGGCACGTCCTGCACGTAACCGAAAATAAATTCGCCCGCATGTCCCGGTACGGTGGAAACGGGAAAATCTTCGATCTCATGATAATCCAGCGTTTGCACCACGCGGATGCGGTCCGCATAATTTCCCAGGCCCGACCCCAGGACAATGGCCACGTCCGGTTGAAAATCAATCTTTTGCCGGACACTTTCATAGCTCCTCATCAGTTTTTCATATACGGGATTCATTCTGCCGCCTCCTGTCATCGTTGTGATACGCCTTTTGGCGTCTTTCTTTTACTATAATCGAAAAATCGGGACTGCACAAGAAAAACCGTACCGTCTGCCGCCTATCCGGCGGCGATTTGTCCCATTAGAATACGGGCCGCCGATAAGGGCGGCCCGCGTCAATTTTTCTGCGTCAGAATTCTGTCTTTTTGTCCGCGACGCTGCGCTCAGACAATCCCCTGGGCGTTCATCGCGTCTACAACCTTTTCGAAACCGGCGATATTCGCGCCGACAACATAGTTGCCCGCGAAGCCGTACTTCTTCGCCGCATCGTCCAGATTGTGGAAAATATTCACCATAATGTTTTGCAGCTTCTTGTCCACTTCCTCGAAGGTCCAGCTCAGACGCTCGCTGTTCTGGCTCATCTCCAGCGCGCTGGTGGCTACGCCGCCGGCGTTTGCCGCTTTGCCGGGAACGAACAGGACGCCGTTTTTCTGCAGATACTCGGTCGCTTCCAGGGTCGTAGGCATATTCGCGCCTTCACAGACGGCCAGGCATCCGTTGGCCACAAGCCCCTCCGCATCGGAAAGCTGCAGCTCATTCTGGGTCGCGCAGGGCAGCGCGATGTCCGCCTTTACGCTCCATACGCCCTTGCCGGAATGATATTCGGCATTGGGTCTGCTGTTTATGTACTCGGAAAGTCTCGCTCTCTTCACCTCTTTGAGTTCTTTGAGCAGATCCAGATCAATGCCGTCGGGATCATAGACCCATCCGGTAGAATCGGAAGCAGTCACCGGCTTGGCGCCCATCTGATACGCTTTCTCGATGGCGTAAATGGCCACATTGCCCGCTCCGGATACCGCTATGGTCTTTCCGGCGATTTCAATGCCGTTGGCCTTGAGCATCTCCTGCGTGAGATAAAGCAGGCCGTAGCCCGTGGCTTCTTTTCTTGCAAGAGAGCCGCCGTAGGTGAGACCCTTGCCGGTAAGCACACCCTCGTACACGTCGCGGATCCTCTTATACTGCCCATAGAGGAAACCGATCTCTCTGCCGCCGACGCCGATATCGCCTGCGGGAACGTCCGTATCCGCGCCAATATGGCGATACAGCTCCGTCATGAAGCTCTGGCAAAACGCCATCACTTCTCTGTCGGATTTTCCCTTGGGATCGAAATCGGAACCGCCCTTGCCGCCGCCGATGGGAAGGCCGGTCAGGGAATTTTTGAATACCTGTTCAAAGCCCAGGAATTTGATAATGCCAAGGTTTACGGAAGGATGGAAACGCAGGCCGCCCTTGTAGGGACCGATCGCGCTGTTAAACTGTACGCGGAAACCGGTATTGACCTGTACCTGTCCCTTGTCGTCCACCCAAGGCACACGGAACATGATCTGCCGCTCCGGATTGGTCAGTCTCTCCAGCAGAGCGTTCTTGCGATATTCCTCTTCATTCGCTTCCACCACGACGCGCAGAGATTCCAGAACCTCTTTTACCGCCTGATGAAATTCAGGCTGCGCGGGATTCTTTTCAATCACCTGCGCAATTACCTCATCAACATAAGACATCTGCTTCTCCTCCTTAAGAATAAAAACTTTTCGGAATATACCGGATTTATTATATACTGATTGTCCTTTGCGCGCAAGCAATTTATTCCGTTATCCGGAAAAATCCTACAGATATTTTTTCAGCTCTTTTACGCTGCTCTCCTCCAGGTGCAAAAGTTCCTCCGCCAGCCGGGTGGCCTGTTCGCCTGCCTGCGGATTGTGATTCATGGACTTCCAGAGACTGGAGATCCCCTCCTGGTTTTTTTGGATCATCATTTCCGCCAGGCGGCTGGTGGTGGTGTTAAAAAGCGTACCCGCATGGAGCGAGACCGACTGCATCATAAGCTCCACCTTGTTTTCCGGTTCCGGCCGCCGTTTGGCCGCCAGAAGCTGCGCTTTTGCCCGATCACGCAGTTCCCCGTATTTAAACGACTCCCTGGCAAGCTGCAGCGCGAGGCCGTCGTCATACACCTTGGCGGACAGGTTTTCCAGCGCGTGCAGCCCCTTATCGGTATTTCTCTGAATTTCCTGCAAAAGATTGAGATCGTCTATTTTCATATTTTTCTCCATTCCGAAACGTTTCCGCGGCGGACAATGCCGATTCGACAGCAAAGACCGGAGGAATTTTAGGATTCCTCCGGTCTTATTCTGCCCGTTTTTTTCAAAATGATACGCTGTTTTGCTTTATTCCTGCACTTTGAGCACATCGGTCCTCACATATCCGGTCATGCCCTCGTAGGAAACCTTTGTCCAGCCGTTGGCCTGATGGGAAAGGATCTGAAGCTTGCTCCCCGCATAACAGACGGCGAGCCGATCGGCATTTTCATCCGCGGATTCGCGGATGTTCACGGTATCGCCCACCATGATCGTTCCGGAATCCGGAAGATCCGTCGCCGGCGCGCTGCCGCCCTCCTGCTGCGATTCCGGCTCCTGCACCTGCTCTTCCTGCGTTTCTACCGCTTCCAGAAATTCCGACTTGATAAAGGCCTCCTGCCCCTCATATTCCACTTTGGACCAGCCGTTGGCGCGGTTCTCGATGAGCGTCAGCTCATCTCCGATCTGAACCCTGCCGATGCGTTCCGCCTGTTCGCTGTCGGAAGCGCGGACATTTACCACGTCGATGGCCCGCACTTTTCCGTACGCCGTCGTCTTTGGCACATCGGCTTCCTGCTGCGTCTGTGTCTCTTCCTGCGTGGATTCCGCCAGCGCTTCTCCCACCTCTACGGTCAGTTCGTCCGACATCTGGCTTAAAAAGTTCCCAAGCTCCTCATTTTCCGCAACGGCCTCGTCATATCTGACCTGCACCTCGTTGTAAAGATCCACCACGTCGTCCTGGGAGGAAATCTCCTGCAGATAGGCGTCCGTTTCCTCGTCCACCTCTCCCTCATAGATATAATAGCTGCCGTCGTCTCCCATCCGGACCAGATGAGGGCTCACGCCGGGCACCGTCGTCTCCACATCCACAAACTTTACGTCATAGGAAACGTATACCACATAGGAATTGTCCTCCCTGCCGCTTTTGGTATAGCAGATCAGATTCTGATACGCCTCGATATATGCGCTCCGCTTTTGCAGATAGATCAGCTGATCCTCATTCATGCCCTGCGTCAGCGAGCGAAGCGTGTCCACGTCTCCCTCCGCGGCCGCCCGGTAATAGGCGTCAATCAGCGCATTGACCTCGGGATGCCCGTTTTCTTCCAGCGGCACCACAAGCGTCTCGCCCGCCGTTTGCGCCGTCTCTGCGCCGGTCTGGGGATTGACGGACGCGTTGGAGGACGCCGTCTGCATGTTCCTTCCCACCATAAGACCGATCAGAACCGCCAGCGCCACCACGACCGCAGACGTTCCGCCCGCGATCACATACGTCCTGTTCGTTTTCAAAAAAGCAAGCAGCTTTTCTGCGATCTTTTGAATCTTCTGTTTGTTCATCTCATCCCAACCTTGATCCCGCCGTCCGGTTTTCGGTACGCCGTCTTTGCATAACCCTTTGGAAAAATCCGGAATTATTCCCGGAGAATAACAAAGTGATGCTTAATGCAACCGACAGGAATCGAACCTGCACTAAAGGCGTCGGAGGCCTTCGTTCTATCCGTTAGACTACGGTTGCCTGTGTAATACCCGAAGATATTACAGATTTGTTACGCATCACTCTGTCACATAATATCACAGCTTCTTTCTCTTGTCCAGATTTTTTTCTTAAGATTCTGTGAAAAATCCTCCGGGCGAGTCGAAAAACCGGTGGGAAAACGGACTGTACGGCAAGAAATACGCCGGGTCCGGCGGCTGGAAAAACTGCCTGCGCACACCCCCCTTTACTCTTCCGGCTGCACCTGTTCCAGATAATCCCTTTCATCGGCAAACAGCCGGTATCCCCCGTCGATATAACCCATGTATCCTTCGCTGACGTAGTAGCCTTTCATTTTGCGCTCCTCCTTTGGTCTTTTTGTTTCTTTTCGGTCTCATTATCCGTCTTTTTAAGTCCAATAGAACGGACTCTGTCCGAAATCCGCTTTTTTGCTTGCAAATTTCATTTTTTTCTGTACAATAAAGAAAGCATCGTAAAAAGAAGAAAGGAACGCAATTATGATCAGTGCGAACAACGTGACGCTGCGTCTGGGCAAAAAGGCGCTGTTTGAAGATGTCAATATTAAATTTACGGAAGGCAACTGTTACGGTCTCATCGGCGCCAACGGCGCCGGCAAGTCCACCTTTTTAAAAATCCTCTCCGGGCAGCTGGAAACCACCAGCGGCGACGTGACGATCACGCCGGGACAGCGCATGAGCGTCCTGGAACAGGATCATTTCAAATACGACGCTTACCCGGTGATGGACGTGGTCATCATGGGAAACGCCCGTCTTTATGAGATCATGAAGGAAAAGGACGCGATCTACGCCAAAGAAGATTTCAGCGAACAGGACGGGATCCGCGCCTCGGAGCTGGAGGCGGAATTTGCGGAAATGGACGGCTGGAACGCGGAATCCGACGCCGCCACTTTGTTAAACGGGCTGGGCATCGACACCCAGCTTCATTACAGCCTGATGGGATCCCTAAACGGCAATGAAAAGGTCAAGATCCTGCTGGCGCGGGCCCTCTTTGGCAATCCCGATATCCTGCTTTTGGACGAACCTACCAACCATCTGGATCTGGACGCCATCGCATGGCTGGAAGAATTTCTGATCAATTTCGAAAACACGGTCATCGTCGTCTCCCACGACCGGTACTTTTTAAATAAAGTATGCACGCATACCGCCGACATTGATTACGGCAAGATTACGCTCTATGCGGGCAATTATGACTTCTGGTACGAATCCAGTCAGCTTCTGATCCGGCAGATGAAGGAGGCGAACCGCAAAAAGGAGGAAAAGATCAAGGAGCTGCAGGAATTCATCTCCCGTTTCTCCGCCAACGCCTCCAAATCCAAACAGGCGACCTCCCGCAAACGCGCGCTGGAAAAGATCCAGCTGGACGAGATCAAGCCCTCCAGCCGCAAATACCCCTATATTGATTTCCGTCCCGACCGGGAGATCGGCAACGAGGTCCTGACCGTGACCGGCCTGTGCAAGACCGTAAACGGCGTAAAGGTCCTGGACAACGTTTCCTTTATCATGGGCCATAACGACAAGATCGCCTTTGTGGGCGGAAACGAACTGGCCAAGACCACGCTGTTTCAGATCCTTGCCGGACAGCTGGAGCCCGATGAAGGCTCCTATAAATGGGGGATCACCACTTCCCAGGCGTATTTTCCCAAGGATCCCGCCGGGGAGTTTGACAACGATTCCACCATTGTGGAATGGCTGTCCGGTTACTCTCCCGTCAAGGACGTCACCTATGTCCGCGGCTTTTTGGGACGCATGCTTTTCGCCGGAGAAGACGGCGTGAAAAAAGTGCGGGTTCTCTCCGGCGGCGAAAAGGTGCGCTGTCTTTTGTCCAAAATGATGATCTCCGGCGCCAACTGTCTGATCCTGGACGAACCCACCAACCATTTGGACATGGAGTCCATCACGGCCTTAAACAACGGCCTGATCAAATTCCCGGGCGTCGCGCTCTTCTCCTGCCACGACCACCAGTTCGTACAGACCACGGCAAACCGGATCATCGAGATTTTACCCGACGGGACGATTCTCGATAAGATCACCACATACGACGAATATCTGGAAAGCGATGAAATGGCCAGAAAGCGCACGGTCTATACCGCAAACAGAGACGAGGATGAAAATTGAACCCCGTAGATTTGCATGTCCACTCCAATCAATCGGACGGCAGCGTTTCGCCGGCCGCTCTGGTGGATCTGGCCATACAAAAAAGGCTGTCCGCCTTCGCCCTGACCGATCATGATACCACCGCCGGTCTGAAGGAGGCTGTGGCTGCGGGAAGAAAAAAAGGGATCGAAGTGATCCCCGGAATTGAATTTTCCACCGGTTATTCGCTGCCCGATGCCATCGGACAGCCCGGAAAGGAAAAGGATATTCATATCGTCGGGCTCTTCATCGAAGAAGACGCGCCCGGCTTTCAGGATGCGCTCCGTTTCTTTGTGGAGGAGCGTTCCCGGCGCAACAAACGGCTGTGCGAAAGGCTGCAGGCGGACGGCATTGCCATCTCCTGTGAAGCGCTGCAGGACGCGTTCCCCCATTCTGTTCTCACCAGAGGACACTACGCCCGTTTTCTGCTGGATCACGGCTATGTCAAAAGCCTTCCGGAAGCCTTTGAACGCTATCTGGGAGACCATACCGGATACTTTGTCCCGCGGGAAAAGATCACGCCCTGTCAGGCGGTGCGGCTGATCCTTTCCGCCAGAGGAATCCCGGTCCTGGCTCATCCCGTGCTGTATCACATGGCCTCCGATGACCTGGCCCGGCTGGTGGGTCAATTAAAGGAGGCCGGCCTGGTCGCCCTGGAAACCCTGTATGCTTCCTACAGCGCAGCGGAGAGCAGGCAGATGCGCCGTCTCGCCCGCCGATTCGATCTGCTGCCTTCCGGCGGCTCCGATTTTCACGGGAAATCCAAGCCCGGACTGGAAATGGGGACCGGATATGGCTCTCTTTTTGTTCCGGCGGATGTGCTGGATACGCTCAAGGAAAAGAGAAAGGAACTGTTTCATGTCTGAAAAAATACTGTTTACGGATCTGGACGGCACGCTGCTTTCCTCCCAAAAAACCGTTTCTGCCGCCTTAAGAGAGGGGCTTGCCCGATTTACGCAATCCGGCGGACGTCTGGTGCTTTCCACCGGCCGTATGCTCATAAGCGCCCTTACGGCGGCATCGGAAAACGGGATTCTCTTTCCCGGTCTGATCGTCATCGCCTTTAACGGCAGCGTGATCTATGACGTGCAAAACCGGCGGTATCTTCTGAAGAAATCGGTCCCTTCCCCCATCGCGTCTCAGATCGTCGCCTTCGCCCGCAGTCTGGGGCTTTACATCCAATCCTATACCGACACCCATGTGGTCTGCGAAAAAGAAACACCGGAGCTTTTGCAATATCTGCATCAGACAAAGACCTGCGCCCTTTTTTCTCCGGACATCATCGGTTCTTTAAAGGAGCCTACCAACAAGCTGCTGGCAATCGATCTGAACGGCAAAGAAAAGCTGCTTTTGCTCCAGGACCAGATCCAAAAGCGCTTTGGCGATACGATCTCCGCCCTCTTTTCCAGCGACGAATATCTGGAAATCTTTGACAAAACCGCCGGAAAGGGGAACGCCCTGCGTTACCTGTGCGCGCACCTGCAGATCCCCCTTAAGGCGTCCGTCGCGGTGGGAGACGCGCCAAACGACCTCTCCATGCTCCATGCCGCCGGTTTTTCCATCGCCATGGCAAACGCCGGGGAGGCCGTCAAAAAACAGGTCGATCTGGTAACGCAAAACGACAACGATCACGACGGCGTCCTGGAGGTTTTGGAACGCTGTTTTTTGGAATCCTAGTCCTCTACGATCAGATACCTTCCGTCCCCTATGGCGAACACCTCATGCGCTTCCGTAATATCGTCATAATCGCAGGTATCGATGCCCTCTTCCTCAAAATACGCCCTCACCTCATCCTCAGAGTCCGCCACAACGGCCATGCACTCCTGCAAAAACTGTCTGGCTTCCTCCGGGTTTGAGGCTACCGGTTTCAAAAAGAGCTGTCCCTGTTTTTTCAAAAAGCACTGCAGCACGGCTTCATCATATTGTGTCATATTTTTTCTCCCATCACGTTTCCATCTCCTCTTCCAGTCCCGCCACAAAATCCGCCAGGGGCACCGCCAGGGCGTTGCATATCTTCATAACCGTATAGATGCCCGGGTTTCTTGTGGTACCGTCCGTAATATGCAAAAGGGTCGTCAGCGGGATCCCCGCATCCGTCGCCAGCATATAATAGGAGACGCGTTTCTTCATACAAAGTTCCGATACTCTTTTTCCCAATACGTTTTCTTTTTTTGTCATCATACTCTTCTCCTTTCATCCTTTTCGGATTTTCCCTTACGTCAATTTATCCCTCGGGAAAGGAGAAGCGTTACATTTTTATCGTAGGGTGGCGGTATCGTAGCGGACGCCGGTCCGAACACCGTACTCTTTTTCCAGGTAGTAGGAAATCCTCTTTTGCGCGTAAACGGAATTGATCAGATCGCAGTTGACCAAAAGGATCAAAAACTGGTTGTCGCTGTAGCGCGTAAAGCAGTCGCTTTTGCGCAGATTCCTGCGGATCGCCGACTCCAGCTTATCGCTCAAAGTCTTTAATTTCCGCGGCGACAGCGGAACGCCCTTCTTTTCATCCAGCATCGTACAAAGCAGCAGCGTCGCCTGTCCCTCATCCTCTCTGGTATTCCGGATCATGTGGATGCAGATCCCTTCGAAATTGGGATAGGAACAATAGTAGGTCCCGTGGATGTTCTGCGCGGTCTGACTCAGCTCCGTCTGGATATCCTCGATCTTGCCGGAGGCGTTGCGCACCCGGTCCCGGAGCATACTGTGGCGCTCTTTGAGTTCGTCGCTTAAGTCATTGTGCATTTTGTCCGTATAATAGTCCGACGTCTTCTGGTAGAACAGCTGGGCCTCCTGGAACCGTTCCAGCGCGATCAGACAGTCCAGACATTCCAGTTCCCACTCCTCATGCGGATAGATCTGCTGGGCGTTCATGCAAAGCTGAAGCATATCCTCGTACCGGCCTTCCTGTTTCAGGATGGTGCACAGTTCCCGCAGCGCCTTATAGTACCGCTCTTTGTAGGAACGGCGCTCCTCTCCCGCCCAGCTGTCCGCCGGCAGGCGCTGTAAAAACTCGCCCCGGTAGACGGAACAGGCGTCCATCAGATAGCGGAGCTTTTGTTTGGTCTCCCGCTCCGATTCCGCCAGCTCCAGCGATTTGCAGAAGCGTCCCGTGTCCGTATCCAGTATGAGTTCGCTGTTCCAGTAATAATAGCTTTTCTTGATCACGATATAAGAAGCGGGCGGCAGGTCCGATTCCTCCAGCATTTTGCGGAGCCGGAACACCGTCTGTTTCATATTGTTGGTCTTATCGGTGACCTTCCCCTTGCCGTACAAAGCCTCCTGGAGCTTTTCCCGGATCACGCCCTCCTGCCCGGCGTGTAACAGCATCTCCAAAAGCTGCATCGGCTTACTGGAAGTGCTGTTATCCAAAGTGATTTCTTTTCCGTTCAGGGTGAGCCTGAAATTTCCAAAAAACGTGGCGGTAAGCCCTGCTCTGTGTTCCACCCGGTTGAGCTTGCGGATGATCTGCCATACGCCTTTATCCTTCCAGGAGGGACAGACGTATCTGGCCGCTTCCTTCACATCCCGGTGCGCGTTCTCTACCGCGTAGCTTTCCGACGCCGCCTGCATCAGGCCGATGTCATTGGCATCGTCGCCAAAGGCCATGGTCTCGGATTTGGTAATCCCGTAAAGGGACTGCACCGCCTGCAGGGCGCTTCCCTTGTCCACGGACAGATCCATGAAATCCACCCACTCGTCTCCCGCCATACAGGCTTTCAGCCGGTTTTTCCAGGCGGGGATCAGCTTGGACTCTCCCAGCTCCCGGATGCTTCCCGGATGGTAAAGGGAAATCTTCAGCATCGGCCCCTTTTCCTTGAGCACGTCTTCCACAATCCGATAATTATTATGATACCCATTGGAGATCAGATTGATAAACTGCGGATTTTTGGTCTCCAAAAGACTTCCCTCAGGCGTGGAAACAAGAATTTCGCAGCCGGGGATCTGCCTTAACTGCGCGATGAGTTCCTCTGCGTAATCCCGTCTCATCTGCGTCATGGCAATGTCCCTGCCCCGGTAACGGACGTGGGCCCCGTTTTCCGCTATGTAAAGGATCCGGTCCTCTACCCCTTTAAACACATAAGCCATACTGGCGCACTGCCGCCCGCTGGCACAGGCAAAGAGCACTCCTCCGCCGGTGAGACGCTCAATCTCCCCCAAAATCTCCGGATATAATTCTGAGGTGGAGTTTTGAATCAACGTTCCGTCGATGTCCGTTACAATCAGTTTGATCATACCAATCTCCTTATCTTTTTGTAGTTTCTATAGGCAAAGAAGCAGTTCCTTTGGTTTTGCGATGATCATCTGCGCGCCGTGATCGAGAAGCTCCTGTTTTTCCCGAAAACCCCAGAGCACGCCCACCGTCTTTACGCCGGCGGCCCTTCCCGTATCCATATCCACGCAGCTGTCTCCCACATAAAGGGTTTCCGCTTTGGACGCCTGCAGCCGGTCCAAAATCCGGTATACGCCGTCCGGCGCGGGCTTTGGCGGCAGCTCATCCGTCTGCCCCCATATCTCATCGAAGGTATCCTGCCCGAACAAAGACGTCACCACCTTTTGGGTATTGAGATGGGGTTTGTTGCTTAAAACCGCCGTTTTCACTCCTTTTTCCCGCAATTGGCAAAGCAGCGGCAGGATCCCCTCGTAGGGCGTCACCTGATACATACAGTCTTTCCTGAAATATTGCAGATAGCGTTCGTACACCTCTTCCAGATGGAGCGGATCGGCCATACAGCCGTCTGCGTCCGGCTGTCCGCGGCTCTTTGTCCCCGGCGAATCGCCCGCCGCCCGCAGCGCCCGGGCGATCAGCATCCTGGCGCCGTTTCCCACAAAGCGCTTGTACCGTTTGGATTCCTCTCCATAAAAACCGCGAAAGCCAAAATCCGCCAGCGCCCGGTTTGCACAAAAGGCAATGGACTGCAGCGTATCCGCCAGCGTCCCGTCCAGATCAAATATCACTGCCTTTCTCACAGTATCCTCCTTTGGTGAAGCTGCTGATACAGTCTGCCCACCGGCAGTCCCACCACATTATGATAATCCCCTTCGATGCTGCGGATAAATGCGGCGCATTTTCCCTGGATCCCATACGCCCCCGCCTTATCCATCGGTTCTCCCGTGGCCACATAGGCTTTGATTTCCTCCCTGTCCATGGGATAAAAGGTCACCTTTGTGGTCTCGCAAAACGAAAAGCTTTGGTTCTCATCATAAAGTACGGTCACGCCGGTATAGACCTGATGGCTGCGTCCCTGCAAAAGGCACAGCATCTTTTCCGCCTGCTCTGCGTCTTTGGGTTTTCCCAGGATCATCCCGTCGCAGGCGACCACCGTATCCGCCCCGATTACCAGAAGCGGCAAAGAATCCTCATGCCTGTCTTTTCGCAGTCTGTCAGATACCTCCCGTGCCTTTTGCTCCGACAGCAAAAGCACCAGCGCCCGCGGATCCTTTTCTGTTGTCTTTTCCTCGGTCCGGCTGGGACAGACCTCAAAGGAAAGGCCGATCTGTTTTAGCAGTTCCTGTCGCCGCGGCGACGCCGAGGCGAGCACGATCCTGTACGCGTTGTCCTTCATTCTTCCACATGCGTCTTGGGAAGAAAACGCCGGGTGTCCCGGACCTGTTCCTGTCGTTTTCCTTCCGCAACGGCCTCCTCACAAAACGCCTCCTGGGCGCAGTACGGCTCCTTTCCCCTCCGGTCCACCTTTTCATAACTGCCGTCCGGCTGAAGAATGTGGGCCTTCATATTATCCTTCAGCTGTCCCCAAAGGATATGCTTTAACTTCTCCTGCAGCCGGTGATCCTCCACCGGGAACAGAATCTCCACCCGCCGCTCCAGATTTCTTGGCATCCAGTCGGCGCTGCCGCAATAATACTCCGGTTTTCCGTTGTTTTCGAAATAAAAGATACGGGCGTGTTCCAGGAAATTGCCCACGATGGATCGAACGGTGATATTTTCGCTGACACCGGGGATCCCCACTTTCAGGCAGCAAATTCCCCGGACGATCAGCTCGATCTTCACGCCGGCCTGGCTGGCCTGATAAAGCGCGCTGATCACGTCCCGGTCGCACAGGGCGTTCATCTTGGCGATGATATGCCCGCCTCTGCCCTCCATGGCGTTTTTCCTTTCCCGGTCGATCAGCGACAGGAAACGGTCCTTGAGCCAAAGGGGCGCCAGACTCAGCCGGTTCCAGGAACGGGGCTCCGAATAGCCCGACAGCATATTAAATACCGCCGTGGCGTCTTCCCCGATCGCTTCGTTCGCCGTCATCAGCCCGATATCCGTATAAAGTTTGGCGGTGGCGTCGTTGTAATTACCGGTGCCAAGATGCACATAACGGCGGATCCCTTCTTCCTCCCGGCGCACCACCAGCGTGATCTTGCTGTGGGTCTTTAGCCCCACCAGACCGTAAATGACGTGACAGCCGGCCTGCTCCAGCTTCCTGGCCCACACGATATTGTTTTCCTCATCAAAACGGGCCTTTAATTCCACCAGAACCGAGACCTGCTTGCCGTTGTCCGCGGCCTGGGCCAGCGCGCTTATGATGGGGGAATTGCCGCTGACGCGGTACAGCGTCTGCTTGATGGCCAGCACATCGGGATCCTTACTGGCCTGCCGGATGAAATCCACCACCGGCTCAAAGGTCTGATAGGGATGATGCAAAAGAATGTCCCCTTTTCGGATCTTGTCAAACACGGATCCCTCCCCTTCCAGTTCCGGAACGGGCTGGGGAATATATTTGGGGGTTTTGAGCGCTTCAAAGCCTTCCAGCGAATACACCTTCATCAAAAAAGTCAGATCCAGAGGGCCGTCCGAAAAGAAGAGATCCCCGTCTTCTACGCCCAGCTCCTTTTTTAACAGACGGACCAGCCGTTTATCCGCTCCGTCCTCCAGTTCCAGACGGATCGTCCGTCCCCAGCTTCTTTTTTTGATCTGCTTTTCGATCTCTTTGAGCAGGTCCTCCACCTCGTCCTCGTCGATGGCAAGATCCGCGTTGCGGGTGATCCGGAACGGGTGGGCGCACAGCACGTCATAATTGAGGAAAAGCTTGCTGATATTGCGTTCGATGATCTCCTCCAGCAAAATGACCGTCACGCTGCCGTCCGTTTTTTTATCCGCTCCGGGGATCGGCACCACTCTGGGCAGCACGGAAGGGACCTGTACGGTGGCAAAATCCAGTTCTTCCTTTCCCTTCTTGCCCGTCTTTTTTTCTTTTTTCGCCAGCAGGGCGCCGATGTTTAACGAACGGTTTCGGATCAGCGGGAAGGGCCGCGAGGAATCCACCGCCATCGGCGTCAGCACCGGATAGACCGTTTCCGCAAAAAATTCGTCCACATACCGTCCCTGCTCTTCGGTCAGATCCTCATGATGCTGGGTGAAGATCAGGCCGTTTGCCTTCAGCTGCGGCAGGAGCATCCGGTTATAGGTGGAATACTGCAGCGACGCAAACGCGTGCAGCTCTCCCGAGAGCATGGCGAGCTGTTCCTTGGGGGAAAGCCCCGCAATGTCCTTCTTTGTATACTTGGCGTTCACCATATCCACCAGGGAACCGATGCGCACCATGAAAAATTCATCCAGATTGGACGCGGTGATGCTCAGGAATTTCAGCCGTTCAAACAACGGAATCTGCTTATCCCTGCTTTCCGAAAGCACCCGCTTGTTAAAAAGCAGCCAGCTCTGCTCCCGGTTCGTATAAAATGCCGGATCCAAAAATCCCTTATTTTCCGCCATGTTCTTCCCCCTCCTCCGTCTTTTTACAGGATCCGTTTCTGCCGGATCACGGGCCGTACGCTGTATACCTCTTCAAAAAAGTCCGCCCGCCTGGTGAACAGTCCTTTTTCCAGCGTGATATCCTCCACCGTATCCACGGACAGGATCAGCTCATCCTCTTTTAAGGTCGCCCGCACATCCTTGCATTTTTGCTTATGGCTGCGGTCCAAAGCATTGGAGATCTGTAAAATGGCCGTCAGCTTCGCCACCGTCAGAAACTCCTCCCGTTCCATGCTGCCTCCCTCGGCGCTTTCCATCTCGTAATCAAATTCCAGATGATTGTATTTGACCACATTGGCCACGATCTCCCGTTCCCGGTGGGAAAGGCCGATGATCTCCGTTCCCATGATGATGGCGTAGGAGCACTCCGCCAGATTCATCATACTGATATATTTGCCGCAGTCATGCAACAGCGTGGCGATACGCAAAAGCAGCCGCTCCCGCTTGCCCAGCCCGTGAATCTTCCTGGTGCTGTCAAAGATGGTCAGGGCAATCTGTTCCAAAGTCTCCGCCCTGCGCTTGCTGCCCATATACCGCTTACTGATCCCTCTGGCGCAGGTGATGATATCCTGTTCAAAATCGTGCACCGGCGTGATCAGACGATGCTTTTCCGCGTATTCGTAGGCAATGCCGTCGCACAGTGTCACCCCCGGCGCCCAGATAAATTTTGCCTCGCAAAGCAGGGCCATCTGCCTGACGATGGCGGAGGAAATGCGCAAAAGCGGCGCGTTCTCTTCCGGCAGGTCAAAGCGTCCGGCGATTTCCTCGTCGGTGTGGGCGTTGATAAAATCCAGAAAGGAATAAAAGGACGCGCAGTCAATATAGGCTCCCGTCTGGGAGGAGGACAGCTTCCGGCGGATCAGCGCCGCCATGTAATCATCCACCACAATGATATTTTCGATCTGACGATCCTTTAAATACATCTTCCGAAAGACGGCAAACTGGGTGGACAAAATCTCCTCCAAAAGCTGCGGGTGCCGGGAGGGCCTTACGTTGAGCCGATGCAGCATTTCCTGCAGGCGCAGCACGCCCAGCCGCAGGTTGCAGGTGGCGGACAGCTTATCCTTGTCAAAGAGAGAACACTGGATACTTCCCCCGCCGATATCCAGTACCACCGTCCCCTTCTCGATCACCTTTTCAAACCCCTCTCCCTTTAGGGCGATGGATTTGTAATCGAGAAAACGCTGTTCGGAATTTCCCAAAACCTCGATCTTCACACCGGTGCGCTGCGCGATCTGGTCCAGCACAATATCCGTATTGCGGATCTCCCGGATGGCGCTGGTGCCGTAGGCTTTGTACTCGTCCGCCTTGTATCCTTTCATAATGGTCATAAATTCCCGCAGGACCTGACAGAGTTCCTCCAGCTTATCATGCCCGAGCTTTCCCGTCATATAGGTGTCGCTGCCCAGATCCAGACGGTTGTTCACACAGTCCACCTCGCGGATGCCCGTGGATCTGGACATGGTAAAGATTTTCAGCGTCTGTTCATAGGATCCCACATCAATCGCGGCAAATGTCTTCATCTTGTTTCCCCTCTGTTTTTGTCTATTTGCCCATCAGATAATCAATAAACTGCTGCGCCGTCCGGCCGGAAAGCCCGCCGTGGGACAACTCCCACTGATTGGCCTTTTGCAAAAGCTCCTCCCTGGAAATCGTCAGGCCGCTTCTGTCCGCCAGCCCCTCCACGATCTCATTAAACTGCCTCTTGTCCGGCGAACCGAAATAGATGGTGACGCCAAACCGGGAAGAAAGGGAAAGCTTTTCCTGTACGGTATCTCGGCTGTGCAGATCCTCGTCCCGTTCCTGCTTATCCCGGAAGTTTTCCCGGATCAGGTGCCGCCTGTTGGACGTGGCGTAAATCAGCACATTTTGCGGCTTTTTCTCCAGGCCCCCCTCGATCACCGCCTTCAGATACTTATACTCCACTTCGAACTCTTCAAAGCTCAGATCGTCCATATAGATGATGAACCGATAGTTGCGGTTTTTGATCTGGGCGATTACGTCGTTTAAATACGGGAACTGATGCTTGTAAATCTCAATGATGCGAAGCCCCCTGTCGTAATACTCGTTGGCGATGGCCTTAATACAGGAGGATTTTCCGGTTCCGGCGTCTCCGTAAAGCAGACAATTGTTCGCCTTCTTTCCGTTTACAAACGCCTCCGTGTTCTCCGTCAGTTTCTGCTTTTGGATCTCATAACCGATCAGATCCGACAGCTTCACATGGGTGATGTTGGGGATCGGCTCGATTTGAACGGAGCCGTCCTTTTGCGCCACCCGAAAGGCTTTGTGCAGCCCGAATTTCCCGACGCCGTATTCCCGGTAAAACTCGGTCAGCGTCCGCTTCATCTCCTCCGCGTCCCTGGCGCAGGCAAGTCTGGCGGCCAGGGTGCAGATCCGGTCCCGGACGCGGGTATTATATACCTTACTCTCCTCCCGGCTGCTCTCATAATGCAGCACCATTTCAAAATCCGCAACGTCAAACCACCGGGCCAAACCCGCCAGATCGTAATCGTAAAACGTCTTAAACAGGCGCATATCATGGAGCGCGGCCTGATTGACCGTCCCTTGTACGCTTCCCCGAATCTCGCAGGAACGGCTGTAGCTGTTTTCGCTGTTTACCAGCAAATGCGCCAGATAACAATGCCACAGATTGCCGGAAAAGCCATACTGTCCCGCCATTTCCAAAAGTCCGTGCATACAGTCGTATAACAGCGCCGTGTTTTCCGGCGTCCGGTCATTTGCCCCCCTGCAATGCTCCATGAGATAGACCATTTGATGCAATAACGTATTTTCCTGCCGGTCCCGGTAGAGGATCAGAGCCTTTTCGTTCATCCCATTCTCCCTTTGTTCAGTAATTTCCCAGTATTTTCATATTGGAAGCTTCTTCCCGCAGACCGCGCAGCGCGTTTTTTACTCCGCCGTCGGCCAGGTTTCCTTCAAAATCCACAAAAAAGCGGTATTCCCAGGCCCGTCCCTCGATGGGACGGCTTTCGATCTTTGTCATATTCAGATTGTTATAAATGAAGTGGGACAGCATGTGGTACAAGGAACCGCTCTCATGCCGCACCTCAAAGCAGATGCTTACCTTCCTGGCATCCTCCTTAAAAATTTTCTGATTGGTCACAATGATAAAGCGCGTGGAATTGGAGGATACGTTATTGACGCCCTTTTCCAGCACCTGCAGGCCGTAGACCTGACCCGCGTATTCGCTGGCGATGGCCGCCTGATCCGTCCGGCCGTCCTCCGCCACCCGGCGCGCCGCGAAGGCGTTGTTGGGCATGGAAACCTGCTGCCAGTTATAATTGCTCAGATAACGGGAGCTTTGCATCAGCGACTGGGGATGGGAATAGACGGTCTGGATCTGAGAGACACTGGCGCCCGGCAGTCCCAAAAGGCAGTGCTCGATCCGGATGATCTGCTCTCCTACGATGTAATTTTCAAACTCCACCAGCAGATCGTAGATTTCGCTCACAATGCCCGCCGTGGAATTTTCAATTGGAAGCACCGCAAAGTCCGCGCTGCCCTCATCAATGGCGCTCATGGCGTCCCGGAAGGTATCCACATGGACGCTGTCGATGTGCTCGCCGAAATACCGCACCATGGCCGCCTGGGAGTAGGCGCCCTCCGCGCCCTGAAACACCACCCGGACCTTTTTGGTATCCAGTTCTTTCACCGCGATAAAGGGAAGCCTTCCCACCTGCCCTTTTTGGGAAAGCAGCTGATACTGCAGCTTCCGGCTCATGGACATGATCTGCTCATACAGCTCCGTAATCCCGTGACGGTTAAAATCGGTATGCGCCATGGAGCGGACACCGGCGAGCTTTGCTTCCTCCCTCGCCTTATCGAATACCTTTTTGCCGTTCTCGATTTTGTATTCCGCTACCTGTTCGCAGATCTCCATTCTTTTTTCATACAGGTCGACAATCTGCCTGTCTATGTCGTCGATCTGTGTCCTGAGCTTCTCTAAGTCCATCTTTTTCCCCTTTGTCATCCCGGATCTCAAATCCGGTTTCCTATTCTTTTTTATCATATCACAATGTGTATAAAAAAAGAAGTTATATCTATAATAAATTTTATGAAAAAGATAAAAATTTTCCAAGACTTCGTAAAATGCGGCGTAATCGGCTGGTGTATGGAGATTTTGGTGACGGCTTTCGACGCTCTGAGAAGACGGGAACCCACGCTCACCGGCCATACTTCTTTGTTTATGTTTCCCATTTACGGCGCCGCCTGCCTGCTGCGGCCCCTCTTTTACCTGCTTTCCGGTCTGCACTGGATCATACGGGGGCTCGTTTATATGAGCTGCATTTTTAGCGCGGAATATCTCAGCGGCCGGTTTCTGCAAAAAAGAGGGCGCTGTCCCTGGGGCTACGAAAGCTCCGGCTGGAATATCCGCGGCGTGGTCCGCCTGGACTACGCGCCGGCCTGGTTCGGGCTCGGCCTGCTGTTCGAACGCGTCCTCCTAAAAAAAAACGGAAAAAGGAGTTGACAATTTCCCCTTTGTCCTTTAAAATAACATTTGTCGCGCAGGAATGGCGGAATTGGCAGACGCGTACGGTTCAGGTCCGTATGGTAGCAATACCATGAGAGTTCAAGTCTCTTTTCCTGCACTGTCGGGAGCACTTTGTGAAAGCAGAGTGCTCTTTTTCGCATAGGAGGAAGGCAAAGCCATGAACGGAGAAAGACAGGCGTATATTGATCTGCTGCGGGTTCTTGCGATCTTTTTTGTCGTCTTTAATCATACGCGGGAGCTGGGGTACACCCTCTATACGCAGGTCTCCGGCGGACCTGCCTACTGGGGCAGCTTAAGCCTTTCCATTCTGTGCAAGATCGCGGTCCCGGTCTTTTTTATGATCTCCGGAGGGCTGCTGCTGGGCCGTCAGGAATCCCTGAAAGACCTGTTTCGGCGTCGGATCCTGCGGTATACGGCTGTGATCCTTGTCTTTACCTTTCTGCAATATCTGCGCATCCTCCGGATCCATCCGGACTACGGATTTCATCCGGGCGAATGGCTGCGCTACTGCCTGACCGGGACGATCCTGGAACCCTACTGGTTTTTATACGCCTACCTTTCCTTTCTGCTTTTCCTTCCCTTTCTGCGGCGTCTGGCCGCCGGGATGGGGAAACGCGAGTATCGGTATCTGTTGGCGCTTAAGGTGCTTTCCACCCTGCTGGGATTATTTTCCTTCTATACGGGAATTTCCTCCGGCCTTTCCTTTCCCTTCCTGACCGATCTTATTTTCTATCCTCTGATCGGTTATGGCCTGATGCAGGTCGCCGATCCGGCCGCACGTCCTCTGCCGCGGCCCGCCGTTTCTTTGGCGGCGCTTTTCCTCTGCCTTCTTTCGGCGGTTTTGCAGGCCCACCTCTTTTTGAAAAACGGCAGAACCGACATGGAAGGATTTTGCAGCCTGTATGCCTGGATGCTTGCGGCTCTGACGGTCCTGTGGGCGCGCCGGATTCAGATCAAAAGCGTCCGCATCCGGCGGCTCCTTGCCGCCGCGGGCAGCTGCGTCTTTGGCGTCTATCTGCTCGAGGATGTGGCGCGCAACCAGGTGGAACGATTCGTGCCCGCCATCCGTTCCTGCTGCGGTCTCTTTGGGACCGCCCTCCTGTTTCCTGCGCTCAGCGTCCTTGTCTGTCTGACGGTGGTGTATTTTCTCCGAAAAATCCCGTTTGTGCGGACGCTCATCGGCTGAGCTCGCGGCGGATCGCGTCCTGGGTGACGCTTCCGTAAATTTCAAACAGCATTTTGACCAGCCGTCTGAACCGTCTGTGGGTGTCTGGATCCAGATCGCGCATATAGGTCAGGCAGAACCGCAGATTCTTTTTCCAGTCTTCCGAAAACTCCGCCAGTGTTTTGGCTCCCGTCCCTTCCAGCATCTCAAAGAGGGAATTGACCAGCATCTCCCTCTCTTTTTGCGGCAGCGCGAAAATCCACTGGTTGAGCACCTCGTCCATCCTTTTTTGCTTTGCCTCGATGTCCGGAGCCCTTAAAAGCCCGTTCTTTTCCACCTTCCAGGTATAACAGTCGTGCTGTAAAACGCCGAACGCCGTGCTTTGCACCACCTCATAACGTTCGTAATTTTGCAGCAGCATCCCTACCAGGGAAGAAACCGGCAGGATCCTGCGGATCCGTCCCCGGATCCGTCCGTACGCGTCCTCCGGCAGTATTTCCGGCAAAAATCCCGGCCCGTCCAGGCTGTAAACGCACCGGATGCGCTCCTGGACGTCCCCGTTTGCCATGGTTGCGGAATATACGGCCAGATTGCCTCCCTTGGAATGGCCGCAGATCCGAAAGGATTCCCCGAGGCGGGGGCCGATCGCATCCAGATACCGGGCGCTCATCTCCTGCGCCGGCACATGGGGCTGAAAGGTCATATTAAAATCTTCCTTCCATCCCACGATGGTCCCGTCCGTCCCGCGAAAGGCCACCACCGGCTTTTCTTTGGGCAAAAAAAACGTAACCGCGGCAAACTGCATCTCCTCTCCCCAGTCAAGACGGGAACAATAGAAATTGCAGCGCATGTCCCGAAACCGTTTCCCGGATAACAAAAGCTCCCACAGTTTACGGTTCTGCTGTTCGTAGGTCTGAAAGAAAAAAACCTTCTCCGGGTCCATCCGCTTCTGGATCTGGGGCAGCGCCACCGGTTCTTTGTCCTCCTGCCAGGAAGGAACCACGCCGTCAAAATCAAGATAGGACAGCTGCGCCAAAATGACGGCGTCCACCTCGCAGAAAGGGGACTGCAAAAAGTCCCGGTCGTGATACTCTTTTAAATAATCCAACAGATTTCCCATGTTCTGTCCCCCCTTCTTTTTACAGGCCGCCAAACTTTCCCGGATAATCCGTTCCGGTATCCGAGGCTATTTTTTCCCGGTAACACCGGGGATCCTCCGCCATCCGGGTCATCGTATCGAACGCAAAAAGCACCATCTTGTCCCGGTCGTCCTTTAGCCCATTGCGGTCCTGATCCATGGCCGCCTTAAATCGATCAATCTGCCAGACCAGAATATCCGCCACCGTAATTTTGTCCCGGCTGGCCCTGCAAAGAAATTCTCCTTTTTCCGTATAATACAAAAATTCGATCAGGATATCCCTGTGAGAGAGGAGCCGCTGCCAGAAGGCATCGTAAAAATCCTGATCCTTCCCTGCGCGCATACACAAATCGGCCGCATACCGCGCCGCGTTTTCGATTCGTTCCTTTGCCGACACCTCTTG
>CANQUI010000013.1 GCA_947626995.1 uncultured Eisenbergiella sp.
AATAGAAATAAGGAGAGAATAAAATGAAAAACAGACTTTGTAAAAGCATACTGGCGGCGGCGTTGTCGGCGGCAATGATCTTTTTTTTCACCGCCTGCGGCGGAGGCAGCAATGTAGCGCTCAACAACGGCGAGATGCAGGAAGTGGATCCGGCCGAACTGGAATTTCCGTTAAAGGAGAAAGCGACGCTGACCGGAATGATCAGCTATCCGGCCAATACGGAATCCAATCCCAATAACCGCACCATTTTCAAGCGGCTGCAGGAGGAAACGAACGTAGAGATCGAGTGGACGGCGATCCAGGCCGATCAGTGGGGCGATAAGATTACGCTGGCCATGGCGAATCTGGATACGCTGACGGATTTTGTGTTTACCGCGAATTTTTCCGATAACGATCTGCTGCGCTATGCAAATCAGGGCGTTATCATTCCGCTGGAGCAGTACATCGACGCCTATATGCCCAACTTAAAGGCGGTGTTTGACAAATATCCGGAATACCGGAAGATGAGTACGGATGCGGACGGTCATATCTGGGCGCTGCCCTGGATCGAACAGCTTGGTTCCGAGAAAACGGCCATCCAGACGGTGAGCGAAATGGGCTTTATCAATAAAAAGTGGCTGGATTATCTGAACCTGGAAGTCCCCACCACCGTGGATGAATTCGAACAGGTGCTGATTGCCTTCCGCGACCATGCGTCGGAGCTGCAAAAGGAATTCAACATCGACGGGAGTATCATTCCCATGTCCTGTATCGTAAACGACGGCAGCCAGGATATGGCGCTTTTGATCAACGGTTTCGGCGAGGGCTACGGCGACAATGATCAGGGACGGCATATCGCGGTCACGGACGATCTGAAGGTGATCTGCACCGCCACGCAGCCGGGCTTTAAGGACGGCATCGCATGGCTGCATAAGCTCTATGAGGAAGGACTGCTGGATCCGGAGGCATTTACCCAGGAGTGGTCCACCTATGTATCCAAAGGCAAATCCGGCCGTTACGGCGTATGCTTCAGCTGGGACGATGCCAATATCGTAGATGATTTTACCGGATGGGTGCCGCTGCCGGCTCTGACCGCGGATACCAGAAACATCACGCCGGAAAACGGCTCCTTTACCAGCGGTTATGACCGCGGGCGCTGTGTGGTGACGGCGGTGGCCAAGAATCCTGCGCTGGTGTGCGCATGGCTGGATCAAATGTACGATCCCTTCCAGTCTCCGCAGAATAACTGGGGAACCTACGGGGAAGACGACGATTTCGATATTTTTGAATTGAGCGAAAACGCGCAGGGCGAAAAGATGTTAAAGCACGCGCCGCTTGGAGACGCCTCTCCCGTGGAAGTAAGAGAAGCGGAAAGCGTAAACGGCCCGCTGGCGGTTCTGGATGAGTATTACGATGTCTATGTGACCTGCCCGGATGACGCGCAGTACCGTCTGGACTGGATCGCGCAGTACTATACGCCGGACATGAATACGAAGTATGTCTATCCCAACGTATTTATGAGCCAGGAGGACACGGAGGAGCTGTCCAATCTTCAGACCGATATTACCAAGAAAATCAACGCGACCCGGTCCGACTGGATCATGAACGGCTTTACGGATGCGGACTGGGATGAATATGTACAGAGTCTGGAAGCTTACGGCCTTGACGATATGCTCGCCATCTTCCAGAAATATCTGGACGCCTACTATGCGGAATAAAGGATGATCGACACAATGAGCCAGACATTACGTGAAGCGCGCAAATATGAGGAAGTTTCGGGAAAAATGATAAAACCGCAGGAACGGCCTGTGTTTCATCTGTCGGCGCGCACGGGGTGGATGAACGACCCAAACGGTTTTTCGTATTACGACGGGAAGTATCATATCTTTTATCAGTACCATCCGTATGACTGCCATTGGGGACCGATGCACTGGGGCCATGCGGTGAGCGAGGATCTGCTGCACTGGGAGTACCTTCCGGCGGTCCTTGCTCCGGACGAGGCCTACGACAGGGACGGATGCTTTTCGGGAAGCGCTTTGGCGCTTCCCGATGGCAGACATTTGCTGATGTATACGGGCGTGCTGCGGGAGCCGCAGACCAACGGCGGCATCCGGGAGACCCAGGTACAGTGTCTGGCGGTGGGAGACGGAACCGATTACGAAAAATACGAAAACAATCCGGTGATCACCGCAAAGGATCTGCCGGAGGGATGCAGCGCGCAGGATTTTCGGGATCCCAAAATGTGGCAAACCAAAGACGGCACCTATCGCTGTGTCATTGGAAACCGGCCCGCCGACGGCAGCGGACAGATCCTGCTTTTTTCCAGTTACGACGGGTTTGCCTGGAAATACGAAAAGGTGCTGGTATCAAACGGCGACCGGTTCGGAAAGATGTGGGAGTGCCCGGATTTTTTCAGGCTGGACGATCAATGGGTGCTGCTTACCAGCCCGCAGGATATGCTGCCCTGGGGATTTGAATATCATAACGGGAACGGGACGCTGTGTCTGATCGGCGACTTCGAGGAAGAGACGGAAACCTTTACAGAACGGCATAATCAGTCCGTGGATTACGGAATCGACTTTTATGCGCCCCAGACGGTGCTTACGCCGGACGGACGGCGCGTCATGATCGGATGGATGCAAAACTGGGACACCTGCGACTTTCGGGCGCAGAATATTTCCTGGTTCGGGCAGTTGAGCCTGCCCCGGGAACTGTTCCTCCAAAACGGCAGGCTGTATCAGCGGCCGGTGCGCGAACTGGAAGCATTGCGCCGCAATCCGGTAAGATACGACGGGCTGTCGTTTTCCGGCGAGATCCGTCTGGAAGGAGTCCGGGGACGGACGGTGGATATGGAGCTGTCTGTCAGCCCGAAAGAAGGACGGGAGATTTACCGGAAATTTGCGGTCCGTTTTGCTCAAAACGACCGGTTTTGGACCTCTCTCAGCTTTCATCCGGAGGATTCCATTTTAAAGATCGACCGGAAATTTTCCGGCTCAAGAAGGGCCATTATTCACCAGCGGCGCAGCCGGGTCAACAGCGAGAACGGCAGACTGAAACTCAGAATCATTCTGGATCGTTTCAGCGTAGAGGTTTTTGTAAATGACGGAGAACAGACGCTGACCGCCATCGTGTATACCAGGCAGGATGCGGATGGCATTTCTTTCTACGCAGACGGAACGGTGTGCATGGATCTTGTGAAATACGATCTGTCCGCGGACGAATGAAAACAAAGAACGCACAGGGCACATGAACTACAGTGGTACGCATACGTTACAGTGGTACGCATACGTTACAGTGGTACGCATAAAGGAGTTAAGAGGAAATGAAAGCATACGATGTCGTCGCGCTGGGAGAACTACTGATTGATTTTACGGAAAACGGGATCAGCGAACAGGGCAATCCGCTTTGCGAGGCGAATCCGGGCGGAGCCCCCTGCAACGTTTTGGCCATGTTGTCCAAAGCGGGAAGAAAAACCGCCTTTATCGGAAAGGTGGGGCAGGATATCTGGGGAGCACGTTTAAAAGCGGCGCTGGAGGAGGTCAAAATCGACACGTCCGGTCTGGTGTCAGACGCCCAGGTCAGGACGACGCTGGCGTTTGTGGAAACGCTTCCGGACGGAGACCGGAACTTTTCCTTTTACCGCAATCCGGGCGCGGATATGATGCTCAGAGAGGATGAGATCCGAAAGGAACTGTTGGAGAATACAAAGATCTTTCATTTCGGTACGTTGTCCATGACGGACGAGACGGTCAGGAGGGCGACCCGGGAGGCGATTGGGATCGCGAAAGAAAACGGCGCGATACTCTCCTTTGATCCCAACCTGCGGCCGCCGCTGTGGCGAACGCTGGAGGAGGCCAAAGAGCAGACGGCGTATGGCTGTTCGCAGTGCGATGTGCTCAAAATCTCCGATAACGAGATCCGATGGTTTACCGGAGAAGAGGATTTTGACACCGGCGTTGCCAGACTGCGGGAACGTTTCGGGATCCCTTTGATCCTTCTTTCCATGGGCAGGGACGGAAGCCGCGCCTATTATAAGGATTTGCGCGTAGAAGCGCCTCCTTTTCTGCAGGAAAATACGATTGAGACCACGGGCGCGGGGGATACGTTTGTAGGATGCTGCCTGCACGGCCTTTTAAAATACGGTCTGGAGGATCTGGATGAAACGAAACTGCGCCGGATGCTTACGTTTGCCAATGGGGCGGCATCGCTGATTACCACCAGACGGGGCGCTTTGCGCGTGATGCCGGATCCCGGCGAAGTGGAACGGCTGATTGCGGACCGGATCGGCTAAAATATGCCGCAGGATTTCTTCTGGCCGCGTTACGGTGCGTTTTTCGTTTTCCTGATGGGGATGACAAGCAAAATCGCCGCGGCGAGAATCCCGATGATTCCGGCCAGTTCCTTTGCGGTCAGATCCTCGTGGAGCACAACGGCGCCGATGACGATTCCTGTAAGCGGTTCAAATGTACTAAACAGGGACGCTTTGACTTCTCCGCATAAAAAGACTCCTTTTTGAAACAGCACCAGGCCCAAAACAGTGGCAGACAAGGCCAGGCCGATTTCCGCCGCCCATCCGGTCCTGTCCAGACGGAAAACGAGATTTTGGCTCAAAAGGGAAAGAAACCCGATTTCCGCCGCAGACAGAAAGGAGATCCAAAACCCGAGGACAAGGGAGTGGAGTTTTCCGATGTCGCTTTTTCCCAGCAAAACGATATAGATCGCATACAGAATTCCGGAAGCAACGGCAAAAAGGATCCCCTCTGCCCGTACCTGCCCGTTTGGCGTATAGAGAAGCGCCATGCCTCCCGCACAAAGAACGGTGCAAAGGATCTGCCTCGCATCCGGCCGCACCCTGTAAAAGATCGCCAGGATCAATATGACCGCCACAGGGTAGGTAAAATGAAGCGTGGTCGCCATGCCGCTGTCAAGATAGGCGTACGAGGCATATAGCAGAACGGGCGTTAAGGCATAGGGAACGGATAATTTCAGCAGGGTGAGAAATTGCGCCCTGCTGATTTTTATGGAACAGCCCGGTAAGGCGAGGCAGACGATGCCAAGCACAAGGCCGCCAAAAAAGAACCGGCCAAAGGCAACGGAATATGCGTTGCTGCCATGGGCATAGGCGATCCGGGTCAATAAGGGCATCGTACCGAACAGGACCGCAGAAAGGATGACATAAAAGATACCGAGAGAACTTTCTTTGTACCGCATAATCGTTTAAGATACTCCAAATCTGTTTTTCTTTCCCATTTTACCCTAAAATCACCTTTCATGCCAATCAGGTTCACGCGGCGGAGCCGGTATATTCCGGAGCCGTAAAGTATAAGCAGGTCATTCTTTTTTGGAAAACACTTCCCGCAGCAGAGAGAGCATTTTTTCCAGGTCAATGGGCTTGGCAAGGTGGCCGTTCATCCCTGCCGCCATGGCCTGTTCCCGATCCTCTTCAAAGGCGTTGGCCGTCATGGCGATGATGGGAAGGCTGTTTTTGGCGGGATCGGGGATGGCGCGGATGACGCGGGTGGCGTCATATCCGTCCATAATGGGCATCTGGATGTCCATTAAAATCAGATCGTAGTATCCCGGCGAAGCCGCCTGTACCATTTCGCAGGCCTGCTGCCCGTTTTCGGCACATTCCACCTGAAAACCGGCTTCCTTCAGGATCTCCACGGCGATCTCCCGGTTGAGCTCGTTGTCCTCGGCCAGGAGGATGCGCTTGTCTGAAAAAGAGTCGTTCCGGGCCGGCTCCGGCGTTTTGTTTGGCGGCGTTTCTTTTTCGTACAGTCCCAGGCTGCGCCGTAGCGTATGATGAAGATCGGAGGCAAAGAGCGGCTTGCTGATAAAGCCCGTGACGCCGGAGCGTCTGGCTTCCTCCTCGATGTCCGTCCAGTCGTAGGCGGACATGAGAATGATGGGAGATTTTTCTCCCACGACCCGGCGGATTTCCCGGACGGTCTCGATGCCGCTCAGCTCCGGCATGGACCAGTCCACAATGTAGACTTCAAAGGGATCGGAAAGTTCCACGGCTTCGGCGGCGCGGGCAATGGCTTCCCGGCCGGAAAGGGCCCATTCCGCCCGCATCCCGATCTTGCGCAGCATTTTGGATACGCTCTGGCAGCAGATCATATCGTCGTCCACCACCAGACCCCGGAAGCCTTCCAGCTGCGCGATGGCTCCCATTTCCTGATGTTCGGCGGAGAATCGCAGTTCCAGATTCACGGTAAAGCAGGTCCCCTTTCCGGGTTCGCTTTCCACACAGATGGTGCCGCCCATCATATCCACGATGTTTTTGGTGATGGCCATGCCCAGCCCGGTGCCCTGGATGCCGCTGACCGTAGAGGTCTGTTCCCGGGTAAAGGGCTCGAAGACGGTTTTGGAAAATTCCGGGCTCATGCCGATGCCGGTATCGCTGACCTTGAATTCGTAGAGACCGTGCTCCCTGGAGCGGGAAGGCTTTTGGGTAACGCGGATGGCTACGGTGCCCCCTGTGGGGGTGAATTTAATGGCGTTGGAGGTCAGGTTGAGCAGAATCTGGTTCAGCCGCAGTTTATCGCAGTAAATCTCCTCGTCCACCACGTCCACGGTATCAATGAACAATTCCATGTGCTTGGCGTGGATGTCGGACTGGATGATGTTTCGAAGCCCCTGCAGGATATCCGCCAGGTTTTCCGGATGCTCGTTGATGGTGACCTTGCCCGATTCGATGCGGCTCATATCCAGCACGTCGTTGATGAGGGAGAGCAGGTGATTGGACGCCTGGGCGATTTTGGACAGATAATCCTGCGCTCTTTCCTTGTTGTCCAGATGAGCGGACGTTAAGGCCGTATAGCCGATGATGGCGTTCATGGGCGTGCGGATATCGTGGGACATACTGTTGAGGAAAGTGGTCTTGGCCCGGTTTGCCGCGTCCGCCGTCTGAAGGGCGAGGGTAAGTTCCCGGGTTTTTTGCTGCAGTTCACCGGTGGCCTGCGCCACCCTGTTTTGCAGCATCCGCTGATTGCGGGTGCGCGCGGCCAGCATGGCAAGGGCAAAGAGAAGCAGGAGGATCAGGGAGATTCCCAGGATACAATAAAGCGGGTTCTGATAGAGAAAAGCAATCAGGCTGATATTGTTGTCCCGGCTGGTCTCTATTTCCTGCGTCAGAATGGCCTCCAGCTCCGCATCGGTGAGACTGTCCGCCCCTTTATCCAGCAGGGAGAGCAGATAGCGGCCTCCGGCCACGTCTTCCCCCACGGCGTAGGACAGAGAGGTGTCCCCGAAAACAACGGCGGTCAGACGGTTGCGGACGTCCTGCCGGACGTACTGTTCGGCGGTGTAGGAGTAAAGGATGGTGGCGTCGGCCTGACCGTCCAGCACCGCCTGGACGCACTCTTCCGTAGTGGGATAGCGCAGCAGCATATCGTCGGAATACCGGCCGGAGATCAGGCTGTTTAAGGTATCCGTCTGCTCCACGATTGCCAGACGGTTGATGTCTCCGGTAAAATCGTCCCGCGTCAGGCGGGCATAATTGGTCTGAAAGTAAGGGGCCGTAATTTTATACCCTTCTTCCTCCGCCAGATAATAATCGCCGGCATAATCCAGCACGATATCCGCATCGCCCGCCGCGCGAAGCCGGTAATATTCGCTGAGGTCTTTGACCGGAATGAATTCGTAATTCAGCCCCAGCCGCTTGGCCAGTACATCAAAGATGGCAGGAAGAATTCCCTCCGCCTGACCGTCCTTAAAATAACAGTAGGGAATCCGTTCGGGATTGAAAAGCAGACGGAGAGGAACCCCGGAGGCGCGATGCTCTTCCAGAAAGGCGCGCTCGCCGGCGTTGGTGATGATGGAGCCGTCCTGATCGGTGGCATAATAGGTTTCATGGAGGGTGTCCCGCCAGTTGGGATCGTGAAGGTCCATTTCGTTAATGGCCTCGTTGATCCGGTTCATCAGATCCGTGCGGTCTTTGCGCGTGCAGACATAAAAGGGACTGGCGTCAAAGGATTCCAGCAGCCACTCATTCTCCAAAAGCCGCAGGCTGCCGGTAACGGCGCCGTCCACCTCTCCCTTTTGCAGAGCGTCGGTAAGCTCGTCCTGTCCGGCATAATACACGGGCTGAAAGGTAAAATGGTGCTCCTGTGCAAACCGTTCAAAATTCGCATTTTTGGAGTTCCCCTCCAGCATGCCCACCCGGATCCCGTCGTAAGTGGAATAATCGCCCTCCACCACGGACTGGTTTCCGGATTTTACGGTAAAAATGGTAGAGTTGACGCCGATGGACTGTTCGGAGAAAAGAAACTCTTCTTCCCGTTCGGGCGTTTTGGAAACGGAGGTGACAAGATCCACCTCTCCGCTGCGCAGCAGATCCAGGGCATCGGCATAGGAACCGTCATAGCCCACATATTCGTAGGACCAGCCCGCGTGGATCGCCAGCCGCTGCAGAAATTCGTAACCGTAGCCGCTGCGCCGCCCGTTTTCGTCGATGGTGTGATACCCGGAGAAGGCAAAAAAGCCGACCCGCAGAATCTCCGGGGTTTCCTTGCCGGCTTCTTTGGCAAAGACGGAAAAATGAGAGGATAACAACAATGCGGCTGCCAGCAGGCATAACAGTCGGATTCGTTTCATGAGGGACTTCTCCTTCCTGCGCAGGCGGTGCGCGCTGCGCGTTCAGATTCGATAATCATGGGTCACGTCAAATTTTTTGTCCAGAGCGTTCAGAAGGATGCTGATGGTCACGTTGGCTTTTTTGACCACGTCGTTTAAAATGACGGAGGCCTGAGGCGGCAGGAACTCGCCGGTGGGATCGGAAGAAATCACGGCCATAGGCCGGTTCCCTGTCCGGGCGATGACAAGCTGCGCCAGCGCGGACCCCAGGACGATATAACGACAGTCTTTTTCCGGATGCGAAAGCAGGCCCTCTTTCGGTGCGTTTTTCCACTGATCGGCGGAAAGGACCATACAGTTTTTTACCGGCGCGTCGCGCAGGACAAATTCCTGATAGTTCTGATTGTGAAAGGGCTCCGTCACCAGCACGGTATGTTCGGGTCCGCCCTGAAGCGTCTGCGCCGCCTGCCGGATCCGGGCGGGAAGGTCCGAGTAGATCTGATAGAACAGGAAATGATTGACCAGCATGTCCACGCACAGGATGGGCACATAGCAGTTATCCGACAGTTCGGAAAATTCCTCCATCGACAGGCCGATGGCAATGACGCATCCCACGTTGTGATGGGCGATGGCGCTGTCCTTTGCCTCGGCGCCGGAGCGGACGGGACACAGCAGCGCGTCATAGCGCAGACGGTTCAGCCGTTCGGTGAGCAGCTGGGCAAAGTGGATGATCTCCAGGTTGCGGAAAGGCGTGTCCGGGCGCAGATGGCAGAAAATGGCGATCAGATTGTTGCGGCCCTCCGCCAGGCTTTTGGCCGTGGGATTGGGGCGGTAATCCAGCAGGTTTGCGATTTGAAGCACCTTTTTGCGGGTGGCTTCGCTGATTTTCTGGTCAGGCCGTTCGTTTATGACATAAGAAACCGTGGCGACCGACACGCCGGCCATCTTTGCCACATCCCGTAAAGTCGCTTTTTTTGTCATGCCTTCCCTCCCCAACCACGTTCTGCATGGGTCAATCGTAACAAAATTTGTATGAAAAATCAATAGGATGTTGACAGTACGTCAACCCTGTGATATTATTGGCTTAACAAATTAACTTAAGCGGTTAAGCTAAGAAGAAAGGAGCACAAAATGAAACGAATCAGAAAACATTTCGCAGCATCTATGTTGGCCTTAAGTCTGTCGCTGTTTGCGGCATGCGGCCAAAGCGCGCAGACACAGGATTTGGAAACGGATCCGGCGGCACAGTGCACCGTCACCTTTATGAACGGGGAGGAGGTGCTGGGCAGCGCCGTTGCGACAATGGGAGAGCTTTTGCCTGCGGCCGACTACGAGGCGTATGAGAATCAGGAGGGAATGGAATTTGTGGGCTGGTTTGAAACGCCTTCGTTCCTGGAAAGCAGTCAGAAGGATCTGTCTGTCGACGCCATCACCAAGGACACCACTCTTTACGGCAGTTTCCGCAACACCAACGTAGCGGAGGATACGCGCGTCTGGTATCTGGCGGGCACCTCGTCGGGAGGCCCTCTGGCGGCCAGCAACTGGGGAAATGAAAGCGTCGCCGAAGCGGATCGGGAAGCGGTTCGTCTGCAGCCTACCGGCAACCAGGTCAATGAATTCTCCCTTACCATTGATCTTTACAACGGGGATCAGTTTCAGGTCATCCACGACTGGGCCTGGGACGGCCAGAAGGGCTTCGGCCGTTTTACCCAGATCGACGAAACCCAGATGGAAAGCGGCGGCGGCCTGGATGGAGAAAGCAGTAAGGCCAATGTCAATGTGATTATGGACGGAAACTACACCATCACCCTCACCACCGATCCGGACAACGAGGCGCTGGATACGCTCTCCATTGTGCGAAACGGCGATCCCACCCAGGCGCAGAGCGAGCTGGAAACGACCGTCTATACCCCGTCCGAGTCCACCGGCGTTATGGTCAAGGGAAGCTGGTCTGCGGACTGGTCCGATCTGAAGGAGCTGACCCGTACGGAAGGAAATCTGTTCTCCATTACCATGGATCTGGAGGCGGACACGGAGCTTTGCTTTATGATCTATGACAACGGAGAGGACACCGGACTGATCCTGAAGGATTCCAACGTGACGGATCAGGATTCCAGAGCGCTTATGGCAGAAAACGGGAACAATATTCAGGTGGCCAAGGACGGCTCTTATACCTTTGTGGTGGATGCGGACAATATGACAGTGACGATCACCCAGTGATCGTCCGGGGAGACGGAATATGAATCGATATGCCATGTATCACGCCACGGACTGCGCCTACTGTTTTCCCGTTTCGGAAAAGGAGATCGTGCTGCGGCTGCGCACGGCCCGGGGGGATATGAAGCGCGTCCAGGTGATCTACGAGAGCAAATATGTGTTCGGGCAGACGCAGAAAAGGGCGGTGATGAGAAAGGCCTGCTCAAGCGAGCTGTATGATTATTATACGGTCACGCTGCGTCTGACCGACACCCGTCTGGCCTATATCTTTTACCTGGAAAGCACGGACGGCGACTGGTATTTTTCGGAAGACGGCGTCAGTAAGCAGTATGATTACAAGCTTGGCTTTTATAATTTTTTCCAGTATCCTTATATCAACCGGGCCGATATTATGGAACCGGTGGAATGGATGCGGGACGCCGTTTTTTATCAGGTGTTCGTGGACCGCTTTTATATGGGCGACCAAAAGAAAGACCGTTCTTATATCAATTGCGCCTGGGGCGAACTGCCAAAGCCCAAAAGCTTTGCGGGAGGCGACCTTGCGGGCGTGACAGAAAAGCTGGACTATATCCGTTCCCTGGGCTGCAGCGCGCTGTATCTGACGCCGGTTTTTTGCTCCCATTCCAATCACAAATACGATATTTACGACTATTATCGGGTGGATGAGCAGTTTGGCGGCAACGAGGCGTTAAAAAAGCTGATCAGGGAGGCGCACCGCCGGGGGATGCGCGTGGTGCTGGACGCGGTGTTCAACCATTGCAGCGAGGACCTGCCCCAGTTTCAGGATGTGATCCGAAACGGGAAAAAATCGCCTTATTACGACTGGTTCTGTATTTTCGGGGACAAACCGGACCCGGAAAAACAAAATTATGAATCGTTTTTTTCCTGTCCTTATATGCCCAAGTTCAATACCTCCAACGGACAGGTCCAGCAGTTTCTGGCGGATATCGGCTGTTATTACCTGGAGGAGTACGGGATCGACGGATGGCGTCTGGACGTCTGCGACGAGGTCAGCCGCGCGTTCTGGAAATATTTCCGACAGCGGATCAAACAGTGCAATCCCCAGGCGGTGATCATCGGGGAAAACTGGCATGACGCCTCGGCAAGCCTGAGAGGGGATCAGTACGACAGCGTCATGAACTATTCCTTTACCAAGGCCTGTCTGGACTATTTTGCCGCCGGCCGTTTCAACGCGCAGCAAATGGCGTGGAAGCTGGGAGAACTCCTGATGCGAAACAACGATACGGTAAATAGCATGATGCTGAATCTGCTGGACAGCCACGATACCCATCGCTTTTTTTCCGAAATCGGAAAAGACCGGGAAGCCATGAAGGCCGCGCTCTGCCTGCTTTATCTTTTTCCGGGCGCGCCCTGTATCTTTTACGGGACGGAAATTTTGACGCAGGGGGGCTATGATCCGGACTGCAGACGGTGTATGGACTGGGAAAAGACAAAATCCGGCGGCGGTTATGAGGAGATTGCCCGGCTGCTCAAAGATCTGGCGGCGATCAGGCGGGAAAAAAGGACGACGGAGGGCGTCGTGTCGCCGGAAGAAAAAGACGGCGTTTTCATTTTGCGAAACAGACAACAAAACAGGGAGCTGACGCTGTACATCAACCGCACCGACCGGCGTGTCGATGTGGAGGGGGTGACTTTAAACGCCATGAGTCACTGCATCACAGAAAACGGAGGGATTATTTTATGAAAAAAATAACAGCCATATGCGTAGCGCTGGTTTTGCTGCTGGCGTCCGGATGCCAGCAGGGCGGACAGCAGCAGCCGGCCGAAACGGATCGTAAGACGGCGGATACGCAGGGCGTGGTGCTTCACATTCTGGAAAACGACACGGCCAAATCCGTCGGGTATCTGCAGGAGCTTTTGGATGCGTTCAACGCCGCATACGCGGATCAGGGAATCAGCGCGGTGGATGCCAACATGGATGAGTTTACCGATCTGGCCGAAAACGGCCCTTACGGATACGGGCCGGACGTCCTTTACCAGGCCAACGATAAGCTGATGACCTATGCCGAGGACAAACATATCCTGCCGCTTACCATCGAGGATTTTGATTGTTATTCCTGCACGCCCCAGGCGGCCTGGGACGCGTTTGCCATGACGGTGGACGGGCAGACGTATTATTGCGGGATTCCGGTCAACATTCAGGAACCCATGCTGTTTTACCGGGAGGACAGGCTGCCGGAGGGCTGGGAGACGGACTGGGACAAAAATCAGAACGGCACGCCGGACTTTTTTGAAAACTGGAACGATCTGTACGCGTACTCCAAACTGCTGCGGGATACGGATGAAAGCGCGGGAAAGGATTCCCAATACGGATTTATGGCATCGTTAAACAACCTGTATCTGTCCTCTCAGTTCATGCTGTCCCACGGAGGCTATATTTTCGGTTTAAAGGACGGCGTGCTGGATACGCAGGATATCGGGTTTTCCAAAGGGAATTCGGTCAACGGGCTGAGCGCGCTGCGTCAGTTCGCCGCGCTGATGAACGAGGGCTGTATCGACGATACCATTACGCTCAACCGCTATGAGAAGCTGGCGGACGGCAGTTATTTCTGCGCCGTCTCCACGCCGGACACCCAGTCGCTGTTTTTGGACAGACTGACGGAGGCGTATGCCAAAGACGGCCTGTCTGAGGAGGAGGCCAAAGAAAAGGCCCAGGAAAACCTGAAGATGATCGAACTGCCGGGACGGATGCCCGCCGACGGCGATCTGAGCAAGGACAGCGCCCAGATGTCGGAGGACGACTGGGTACAGACGATCGTGATGGGCGGCGTCAACGGCTACGGGATCAGCTCCTATACGCAGCACCGGGAGGAATGTATCGAGTTTGTGAATTTTGCCACAAGCTATGAAATGATCAAAACCCGTATGCAGATGCTGGGCATTGCGCCGACCAGAAGCGACGTGGCGCAGGAGTCTTCGGGCGTTGCCGCTCAGATTTTTGACAGTCTCGCCCAGGGGCGGATCTATCTGATGCCGTCTGTCAAGGCGGTGGATCAGATCTGGGTGCCGGTATCGACCATCATGGCGGATGTGGCAAAGGATCCGTTCCGGGAACAGACCGGAGAGACCCCCAGATATTCGGATCGGCAGTCGCTGCAGGAGGCACTGGAAACGGTGGACAAAAATATCTACGACGCGATCCACACGCTGTCCCAGTAAGGGGAGAGCGTCTGAAAGGCGAAAATTATGAAAAATAAGGAAAAGTATTCGTCGTTTCCGGTCAAGGCGTCGCTGGTGATTATGGGCAGCGGCCAGCTGCTGTATCATCAATGGGTCAAGGGCCTTTTGTATCTGGCCGCTCTGGCAGCGTTTCTCTGCTATCTGGTCCTATGCGGCGCATCGGATATCGCAGGGTTTTTCACCCTGGGGACGCAGGAGGCGGACCCCTGGCTGGGCCGGGCGGGAGACGACTCGGTGATTATGATGCTGCGGGGGATTCTGGCTTTTTTGGTACTTTGCGGCATGGTCTTTTTGTATCGTTCCAACGTGCGGGACATCCTGCAGACGGATCGGACGATCCGGGCCGGAAAGCAGCCGCCGGGGTTTGTCCGGGCGGTGGGGATTTTTCTGGATAAAAAATTCTATCTGGCGGCGCTGGCGCTGCCGGTGATCGGGGTGTTGGTGTTTAACGTCCTGCCCATCGTCTTTATGATCCTGATTGCGTTTACCAACTACGGCGGCGACATTGTGCCGCCCAAGCTGGTGGACTGGGTGGGATTTCAGAATTTTTACCGGATTCTCATCCTTTCGGACATCAAGAGCACCTTTTTTCGGATCCTGGGCTGGAACATCGTTTGGGCGTTTTGCGCCACCTTCCTGAATTATTTCGGGGGACTGGGGCTGGCGCTTTTGCTGAACAAGCGCTGCGTAAAGGGAAAGCGGTTCTGGCGCATGTTCCCGATTCTGGCCTACGCGGTGCCGGGGTTTATCACGCTGCTGGCGTTTAAGTTTTTATTCTCCTACGGCGGTCCCATCAATTATTACATCACTGCGGCGGGAAGGCATGCGGTGGGCTTTCTGGATATTGACGCCGGGATCAAGGCCCGTCTCATCGGACTGTTTGTCAACGCCTGGATTTCCATTCCCACCTCCATGCTGCTGGCCACCGGTATTTTGTCCAACATGAACACGGATCTTTATGAGGCGGCCAGTATCGACGGGGCTTCCAAATGGCAGCAGTTTAAAAAGATCACGCTGCCCTTTGTGATCTTTTCCACCACGCCGGTGCTGATCACCACATTTACCGGCAACTTCAACAATTTCGGCGTGTTTTATTTTCTGCGGGGCGGTCTTTATATGGACGGGTATTTTCTGGCCAGCGACACGGATCTTTTGATCAACTGGCTGTACAACCTTTCCATCAGCAACAATTACTACAGCATAGGAGCGGCGGTCAGCCTGATTATTTTTGCGATCACCTCCCTGTTCTCCCTGTCTGTCTATGTGAGAAGTTCCGCCTATAAAAAGGAGGATACCTACCGATGAAAAAAAAGAGACGGTTTCATAAAGCGGCGGTGATCGATACGGTGGTGACGTACGCAGTACTGCTCGTCGTGTGCTTCCTGTTCTTTTTCCCGGTGTTGTGGCTGGTCCTGTCCTCCTTTTCCAATACCGGCTCCATTTACGACCTGAAGGGCTTTTTTCCCACGTCCTACAGCCTGCGCGGGTATCGGACGCTGTTTTTGGACACGACCATGTACGATTATCCCAACTGGCTGAAAAATACGCTGTTCGTGGCGGTTTTTTCCAGCCTGATCGGGACTACGCTGGTGATCCTTACCGCCTATACCATCAGCCGGTTTACCTTCGCCGGCCGGAAGTTTTTGATGAAATCCACGCTGGTGCTCAGCATGTTTCCCAGCTTTATGGGGATGACGGCGGTTTATCTTCTGATGGTGAACTTCGGCCTGATCAATCAGCTCTGGAGCCTGGTGCTGATCTATTCGGCGGGCGCGCCCATGGGGTATCTGGTGCAGAAGGGATATTTTGACACCATATCGGGATCGATCTATGAGGCGGCCCGGCTGGACGGCGCCAACAACTTCACGATTTTTACCCGGATCGCCCTGCCGCTGTCCAAGCCCATGCTGGTCTATACGGCGCTGACGCAGTTCGCCTGGCCCTGGAGCGATTTTATCCTGCCCAATCTGCTTTTGAAAAACAAGGATCTCTGGACGGTGGCCGTGGGGCTGATGCACCTGGACGAGACGGAATTTACCCGGTTCGCCGCCGGTTCAATTTTCATTGCCGTTCCCATTGTGATCCTGTATTTCGCGCTGTCCGGTTTTCTGGTGACGGGAATCTCCGCGGGAGCGGATAAAGGCTGATTGGCCCATGCGCGCATCCGAAGCGGCCAAATGCCGCCGGGTGCGCCCGCGGGCGCGAATAAAAATGCCCAAACTCGGGGAATTTACCTCTTGCGAAATGTTTTTGCGTATGGTAAAATGATTACCGCTGGAACGAATTTGCCCGTTTCAGCGGTTTTTACGGCTCCGTGGTCAAGCGGTTAAGACATCGCCCTTTCACGGCGGTAACACGGGTTCGATTCCCGTCGGAGTCATACGCCGCGCCGTATCCCGGCCGGCGGCAGGTACCCGCAAGGGTTGCGGACCTTTAGCTCAGTTGGTTAGAGCAACCGGCTCATAACCGGTCGGTCCTGGGTTCGAGTCCCCGAAGGTCCATTTTGCAGTTCTGGCCCAGTGGCTCAGTTGGTTAGAGCGCCGCCCTGTCACGGCGGAGGTCACGGGTTCGAGTCCCGTCTGGGTCGTCTTCCTTTTAGGAAGGAATTTCCGTCTTGTGCATCTGCTGGTGTGGCGGAACAGGCAGACGCAAGGGACTTAAAATCCCTCGGTGGCAACACCGTGCCGGTTCAAGTCCGGCCACCAGCATTGGAACGAAAAGACCGTCGTACGAACTGCTTCGTGCGGCGGTCTTTTCGTCTGCCAAAAAAACGGGATTCCGACAGGATCCCGCTCAGGCATAGGCCCATAGGTTACGGATCTGAGGAGAAAGCGCTTCGTATGTCCATGTCTGTCTGCTGCGAGAGACACAGTTGGGATCGTTTACGAAAAAGCCGGTTTGGTCATATCCGTACACAACGATAAAATGCCCTTCCGAGGTGAAATCCCCCGCCCGAAGGGCGCAGATGAGGACGTTTCCCTGATCCAGCGCCGCCTGCATCGCGTTTTCGGACAGAGGAGGCGTTGTGACCGTAAGGCCGCAGCGCTTGGGAAGATCCTGCATCAGCGCCCAGGAGGTTCCGGTCTGTTCCACATAATAGCCGTTTTTCATGCTGTAGGACGCCACGGCGGCGGGCGTCATGGTTTCGTTTCCGGTCAGATAGAACAAAACCATGGACAGGCAGGTGGGGCCGCACCCGGAAAGGGCGAGGATGCTTTCGTCGCCGTAGGGCCGATAGCCCCAGCGGGGATCCCACTGAAGAAGCAGCGGGAAGGGCTGGGTTTTTTCATAGGGGCCGAAGCATCCTGCCGCCTTTGGATCGGCGTCCGGATAGCCGGCGACAAAATCCGTCATTTCCGGATTGTTGGCCAGCGCTGCCAGAAGCGGCGCGGGATAACGGGAAGGGTCAGAACAGATCCGGGCGATTGCCGCGTCGGTTTCTGCAAGCTGCCGCAATTTTTCCAGCGCTTCTTCCGGGGAGCGTTTCACCGGCTTTTCGACAGAAAGGGTTGGGAGGTTGTTTACATAGTACGGATCGGCGTCTGTCAGAACGGTATCCTCCGGGCTTTGAAAGGAAAGGAGGTCTGTCTGCCCCAGAGCGTCTTTTATATCCGCCAGGTCTTTTTCCAGGGATCGGATTCGAAGGAGGAGTCCGATCAGAAGGAAAAGCAGCAGGAGACAAAAGATTCGGTTGGATCTGCGGCGGCGTTTTTTTGGGGTCTTCATCGATTGGCGTGATCCTTTCTTTTTTTCAGAAATCATAAGAGACGCTTCTCTAAAGGGTCTCTAACAGAGAATATCCGATACGGCTTAAGAATCCTTTGACGGAAATTTAATATTTTTCTACATTTTTCTTAATTCTGTGATATAATTCCGTTAGAAAGGAACGCGCGCAAACGGGCGCATGAGGGGAAAAATGGATTTTTTGGGAAGCGCTTTGCTGGGATATTTTCTGGGCGGGATCAATCCGTCCTATCTCTTTGGAAAAATGAAAGGGATCGACATTCGTCAGATGGGTTCGGGCAATGCCGGGGCGTCCAACGCCATGATCATGCTGGGGAAGTCCTTCGGCGTGATCAGCGCGCTCTTTGATATTGCCAAGGCCTATCTGTCCTACCGCCTGGCGGCCTGGCTGTTTTCGTCCTTTGCGCTGGCGGGGATCACCGCCGGTACGTTTTGCATCATCGGACATGCCTTCCCCCTGTTTATGGATTTTAAGGGAGGCAAAGGACTCGCCTGCCTGGCCGGTGTGGCCATCGCCTTTAATCCCGTGGTCTTTCTGATCCTTCTGGCCATCGAGGCGGTTCTGGTTTTTACGGTAAACTATCTGTGCGTGGTGCCCATTACGGCGTCCGTGATGTTCAACATCGTCTACGGCGTGATGACCAAAAGCGTACCGGGGGCGCTGATCTTTTTGATGGCCACCCTGGTGATCCTGTACCGGCATGTGGAGAATATCAAACGGATCCGCATGGGGATCGAGGTGCGGCTCAGCTTCCTGTGGGACCGCAAGCGGGAGCTGGAACGGGTTTTAAGCAATTATGACGGCTCTCAGGGAGACAGAGGGATCGATCGGATTTAGGAATTTTTTTTCATCGTACAAATCCGCCGGAATCGTCCGGCGGATTTGTGCTGCGTAATCGGAGGAATTGCGTATGAATCGGGATTTGACGGTGGGAAAGCCGGAGACGGTTCTCTGGAAATTTTGCCTGCCGCTGTTTGGCAGCATTATTTTTCAACAGCTTTATAATATCGCAGACAGCCTGGTGGCGGGCAAGTTCATCGGGGAAAACGCGCTGGCGGCGGTGGGGAACAGTTATGAGATCACGCTGATCTTTTTGGCCTTCGCGTTCGGGTGCAACATCGGCTGCTCCGTGATCGTATCCCAGTTTTTCGGGGCGAAAAAATATCGGGACATGAAAACCGGCGTCTATACGGCCATGATCGCCAGCGCGGTTCTTTGTTTCCTTCTTATGATTCTGGGGCTTGCCGCCGCCGGCACGCTGCTGGAGCGCATCCATACCCCCCGGGCGATCCTGGCGGATTCCCGGCTGTATCTGAACATCTATCTGCTGGGACTTCCCTTTTTATTTTTTTATAATATCGCCACCGGGATCTTTTCCGCGCTGGGAGATTCCCGGACGCCCTTTTTGTTTCTGGCCGTATCCTCGATCTCCAATATTCTGGTGGATATCCTGTTTGTGACGGCGTTTGATATGGGCGTCGCGGGGGTGGCCTGGGCGACGTTTCTCTGCCAGGGCGTAAGCTGTGTGCTGGCGCTGGCGACGGTGTTTCGCAGGCTCCTGGCGATTCCGACGCAGGAGAAGGCCGCGCTCTTTTCCTTGACTATGCTCAAAAAACTGGCCGTGATCGCCATTCCCAGTATTTTGCAGCAAAGCTTTATTTCCGTGGGCAATATTCTGATCCAGAGCGTGATCAACGGGTTCGGACCCGGCGTGATCGCGGGATACGCCGCGGCGGTGAAGCTGAACAATCTGGTGATCACATCCTTTACCACGCTGGGAAACGGCATTTCCAATTATACCGCGCAGAATCTGGGCGCCGGGCTGACGGACCGGATCCGGGCGGGATTTCGGGCCGGGGTAAAGCTGGTCTGGCTGTTGTGCGTGCCCATTGTGATCCTGTATCTGGCGGCCGGCAACGGGCTGATGCGGATCTTTTTGGAGGAGCCCTCCGCCCTGGCGCTCAATTCCGGGATCCAGTTTTTACAGATCGTTTCCCCGTTTTATTTTCTGGTTTCCGTAAAACTGACGGCCGACGGCGTTTTGCGCGGCGCCGGACGGATGAAGAGCTTTATGATCTCCACGTTTACGGATCTGATCATCCGCGTGGCGCTTTCTGCGGCGCTGGCCCATGTGTTCGGGTATCTGGGGATCTGGTGCGCATGGCCCTTTGGCTGGATCGTGGGAACCCTGTTGTCGGTGACGTTTTATAAAAGAGGAGATTTCTCCACCTGAAAACGGAATAAAACGGACGGATCCGGGTATATTGAAAAAGAAGAGAAACGGCGGAAAAAGTTCACCGATTTTTCACAATTTTTTCCCGGATACGGGTTGACTTTTCCGATCTTGCGTGTTATATAATAAATATAACAAATAAAACATCCAACACAGATAGAAGGAGGGAATTGATATGTTGACACCTAGCATTTTTGGAAGAGATATGTTTGATGATTTTTTCAGATTTCCGTTCAGTGAGGACAGAGACTTCAGAAGGATGGAGAAGAGCCTGATGAAGACGGACGTGCGGGAAACCGATACCGGCTTCGAACTGGAAATGGAGCTTCCTGGCTTTCATAAGGAGGACGTCCAGGTTTCGCTGGAGGACGGCTATCTGACCGTTCAGGCCTCCCGGGAAAAGAGCGACGAAGAAAAGGACGAAAAGACGGGATCCTATATTCGCAGAGAGCGTTATACCGGTTCCTATCAGAGAAGCTTCTATGTGGGCAAGGATCTGACGGAGGAGGATATCAAGGGCGAGTTCCGGCACGGGATTTTGTACCTGACCGTTCCCAAGAAGGAAGAAAAGCCCGTGGTGGATCAGAAGAAATATATCGCCATCGAAGGGTGAGTAGCGAAATCGGCGTTGGCAAAGACAAAAGGCAGCACAGAGAGCAGAAATGCTTTCTGTGCTGCCTTTCTTTGCGTCAGATGCAAATCGCACATTCGTCAGGCAAGAATCAGGGAAGGTCGGCGGGCTTTAGAGGAAGTTTTTTCAAATAAGTATGGAAATCGTTCACAAAGTGAAGTATAATATTCGCCGGATAGAAAAACGAACCGGGAGGAAACGGAAGATGAATCCACTCAGAAAGGCATATTGCCGCACATTCCAGACAGTTTTTAGAATCGCGATCCCCTTTTTGCCCTACCGCCGGCCCAAAATTTTGGACGGTGTGGAGGAAATCCCCGGGCTTTTGATCCAAAAGAAGAAAAAAGCCGTTCTGCTGGTGACGGATCCCGCCGTCCGCAGGCTGGGTCTTACAAAACGGCTGGAAATGCTGCTGGGTCAAAACGGGATTCTTTGCGTTGTTTACGACAAAACGGTGGCCAATCCCACTACGGACAATGTGGCCGAGGCGTTGTCCCTGTATCGGCAAAACGGATGCGACGCGCTCATCGGGTTCGGCGGCGGCTCCAGTATGGACTGCGCCAAGGCGGTGGGAGCCTGCGTTGCCAGACCCCATAAAAAACCGGGAGACATGGCCGGCATTTTAAAGGTGCTGCTGCCGCTGCCGCTGCTTGTCGCGGTGCCCACTACGGCGGGAACCGGGAGCGAGACGACGCTGGCGGCAGTGCTTGTGGACGCAAAAACCAGGCACAAATATGCCATCAACGATTTTCCGCTGATCCCCCGGTATGCGGTGCTGGATCCCAAGGTCACCTGCAGCCTGCCGCCTTTTGTGACGGCCACCACAGGGATGGACGCGCTGACGCACGCGGTGGAGGCGTATATCGGAAGGTCCACCACCCGGGATACCCGCAAGGCGGCGAAAAAGGCGGTGAAGCTGATCTTTGAAAATCTGGACGCCGCGCTTGAGAATCCGGCCAATCTTCGCGCGCGCCGAAACATGCTGAAGGCTTCCTTTTTTGCGGGCTGCGCGTTCACAAAATCCTATGTGGGGTATGTGCACGCGGTGGCTCATTCCCTGGGAGGCGCCTACGATGTGCCTCACGGGCTGGCCAATGCGATATTGCTGCCCCGGGTGCTGGAGCATTACGGGAGAGTGATTGATCCCAAACTTGCCCAGCTGGCGGTGGCCGCCGGCGTGGCAAAGGAAGGCGACGAACCGGCAAAAGCGGCCGCGTCCCTGATTTTGGCCATCGACGAGATGAAAAAGCGGTACGGCATCGGAGACGTAGTGCCGCAGATTCGCCGGGAGGATATCCCGGCTCTGGCCAGGTATGCGGATCGGGAGGCCAATCCGCTCTATCCGGTGCCGGTGCTGATGGACGCAAAGGAACTGGAAATCTTTTATGAAATGGTGCGGGAGGACGGACAATGACAGTAGAAGAGATCAAAAAACTGACGGAGGAGCAGAGACGTTTTTTTGAAACGGGAGCCACGCTGGAACTTTCCTATCGGATACAGGCGTTAAAACGGCTGAAGGCCTGTATCAAACAAAGGGAGGAGGAAATCCTCGCCGCTTTAAAAAAGGATCTGGGAAAAAGCCGGACGGAAGGATATATGTGCGAGGTGGGGCTGACGCTGAGTGAGATCGGATTTATGCTCTCCCATATCAGGCGGTATGCGGCAGAGAAAAGGGTCCATACGCCTCTGGCGCAGTTTCCTTCCCGCAGTTATGTGAAACCCTCCCCGTACGGCGTGACGCTGGTTATGAGCCCCTGGAATTATCCTTTTTTGCTGACCATGGAGCCGCTGGCGGACGCGCTGGCGGCGGGGAACACGGTGATTTTAAAGCCCAGCGCCTATTCTCCGCATACCGGAAAGGTTATCGCGCAGATCGTGGAGGAATGTTTTGACAAAAAGCTGGTGGCGGTGGTCACAGGCGGCCGTGCAGAAAACACCTGTCTTTTGCAGCAGCATTTCGATTATATCTTCTTTACCGGCAGTCAGGCGGTGGGAAAAGAGGTTATGACAAGAGCGTCAGAACACCTGACTCCGGTGACACTGGAACTGGGCGGGAAAAGCCCGTGCCTGGTGGATAAAACGGCGGACCTGTCACTGGCGGCAAAACGCATTGTGTTCGGGAAATTTTTGAATTGCGGGCAGACCTGCGTGGCGCCGGATTATGTTTACTGCGACAAAGCGGTAAAAGAGGAGCTGCTTCGGGAGATCCAAAAGCAGATTCTGCGGCAGTTCGGACCGAATCCGCTGGACAATCCGGATTACGGGAAGATCATCAACCGCAAACACTTCGACCGTCTCTGTCGGCTGATCAAACGGGAAAACGTGGTGGCTGGCGGACAGGTCCGGGAAACGTCGCTGCAAATCGCCCCTACCGTGATGCAGGATATGACCTTTTCCGACGCGGTCATGCAGGAGGAGATTTTCGGCCCTCTTATGCCGATTCTCACCTATGATTCCCTGGAGGAGGCCATCGAAAGAATCCGTACTCTGCCGCATCCGCTGGCCCTCTATCTGTTTACCAAAAGCAGAAAAAACGCAAAGAAGGTAATGGCCTGCTGCGGCTTTGGCGGCGGGTGCATCAACGATACCGTGATCCACCTGGCCACCAGCGAAATGGGATTTGGCGGTTTCGGGGAAAGCGGCATGGGCTCCTATCACGGGAAAGCGGGATTTTTGACCTTCTCCCATCAAAAGAGCATTGTGGACAAAAAACTGTGGCTGGATCTGCCCATGCGCTATCAGCCTTACCGGAAGATCTATGACGGCCTGATCCGGCTTTTCCTGCGGTGAAAAGTTTTTCTTGACAGCACGGTCTATTTTGGATAGACTATAGGAAAAGGGTCTATTTGCAATAGACCAGCGCAGGAAGCGGTTTTTCAAAAAGGAGGACGAGATGGGAGAATACAGGCTGGCCGAAATCGAGGAGAAGTTCGCGGATCTTATCTGGGAGCACGCGCCGATTTCGTCTCCGGATCTGGTGCGGCTGTGTGAAAAGCAACTCAACTGGAAGAAATCCACCACCTATACGGTTTTAAAGAAGCTGTGCAAAAAGGGGCTCTTTCGGAATGAAAATGCCACGGTGACAGTGCGGATGCGAAGAGAGGAGTTTTATGGGCTGCAAAGCAGGAGGTATGTGGAGGATGTGTTCGGCGGTTCTCTGCCGCATTTTCTGACGGCTTTCTGCGGCGGAAAAAAGCTTTCGGCAAAGGACGCAGAGGAGATGAAGCGGTTCATCGACGAATATACGGAGGAATGAAACCGCGCCGTGACAAGAAGGAGAAAATCGGATGTTGAGAGAACTGTTTGAGTTGATTCTGGGTACGGCGTACACGGCGTCCTTTGCGATTCTGGCCGTTTTATTGATCCGGCTGCTTTTGCGCAGGGCGCCGCGGGTCTTTTCCTATGCGCTCTGGATCGTAGTGCTGATCCGGCTCTGCTGTCCCGTGCTGCCGCAGGCAGCGTTCGGCCTGATCCCGGACGGACGTGCGGTCTTTGACGCGGCCGAACGGGCCGCGTCGACAGAGACGACATACCCGGCCGTCTTTGGTCATACGGCCGCGGACGCCGCGTATTCCGATTCCGGCAGAGGGCCGGCCGGGCAGGCAGGCCAGATCGGACAGGCAGGCCAGGTCGGACAGGCAGACCAGGCCGGACAGGCAGGCCAGGTCGGACAGGCAGACCATAGGGCGGAAACGCAGGATACCGCGCCGGCGGGGACGATGGCTGTAAAGGGCCGTGGGGTTTTGGGCGCCGCCTTCGGCCGGCTTTGGGATGTGATGGCTGTTTTGTGGCTGGCCGGCTTTCTGGCGCTCCTTGCCTGGGGAGCGGTCTCCTATTTCATCTTCATGAAGCGGATCGGACGAAAGGAAGGACAGCGCGCCGGAAAAGGGGAAAAGATTCCTGTAATCGTTTCCCGACAGGTGTACACGCCCTTTGCGGCGGGGGTGTTGCGTCCGGTCGTTTATCTGCCCGCCGGGCTGGAGGAGGCTGCCCGGGATCTGATCCTGGAACACGAACGGGTACATATCAGAAGGCTGGATATTCCGGTGAAGATGCTGGCCTGGGCCGTGACCTGTATCTATTGGTTCCATCCGCTGGTCTGGCTCTCCTTTTTCCTGATGGAACGGGATATGGAGCTTTCCTGTGATGAGGCGGTGCTTCGCAGGGCGGGAGAGGATAAAAAGAAGGCCTACGCCAGGGCGCTTTTGTCAATTTCCCGGGACCACGCCGGACAGATGTACGTCCCCATAGCATTTGGGGAAAAAGGCGTAAAGGAGCGGATCAGGAACGTGGTGCGCTGGAAGAAGGCCGGTCTTTGGGGAATCCTCGCGGCGGCGGCGCTGGTAGGCGCGGCAACGATAGCGCTGTCAGCGGGCAGAAGGCAGGAGGCGCAAATTCCCACGGAAAGCGGCGTAGAAGAATTTGCAGAAAGAGAAACGGAAACGGAATCCGAAACGTATGCCGACAAGGAACAGGAAGCGACGCTGCTGTTTTCGGAGCCGTTTTCGGGAGAGCAAGAGGAGCTGGAGCAGCAGTTTGGCGTTGCCGTCTCGTTTTTGGAAGGGCAGATTCTGATTTCAGAGACGAAAACAGGAGAACGACTGGCCGGCATTGACGTCGCCGCGGATGAAAATGAACTTTTTTTGGACATGAGAGATGAAAACAACGGGGCCCTGCTTTATACCAGCACGCCGGCCGGCGGTCAGATGGTGAAGCTTCTGTACGTGACGCAGGACAGATGGGCGGCCTGGCGGACGGTGGATGTCAGCGACCGGATCGACGGATATCCCACCGGTCTTTGCGTATTGTCGGACAGCCATTGGTACGTAAGCACCGATATGCGCAAAAGCGGATATCTGTTTGAAACCACGGACGGCGGCGAAAGCTGGACTCCTGTCTTTTGTGATGGCGAATACCATCGCTGGGGATGGGTGTGCGCGCAGGAGGGGACGGGGACGCTGTACATGATCCTGGAAGGCGAAGACGGTGAAATCTATTCTCTTTTCCGGCTTTTGAAGCCGGACTGGGAACCGGACGCATGGGAAAATCTGGGAACAATCGTCCTGCCCGGCAACGGCCATACGGGGATAGAAAGCGTATTGATGAAAGGAAATACCTTTTATCTGACGGATTATGAAGGAGAACGGTATGCGCTGACGGTGACGGACGGGGAGTTTGAATCCGGCGTGACAGAGGAGCCGGACCGGAGCCTGTTGCTGGAAGATGCCGCGGCAAACGCGGATGTGGAACTGAATTATAAGATGCCCATAGAAGGCGCGCGTGTTTCCGATGGATTCGGAGAACGGGAGGATCCCCTCACGGGAGCCAAAAAGAAACACAACGGAATCGATCTTGCGGCGAAAGAAGGGACGCCGATCCATGCCGCGGCGGCGGGGACTGTCTTTGAGACGGGATTTTCGCCGGACGCAGGCAATTATGTGATCCTTCATCACGCGAACGGAGAGTTCACTTATTATCTTCACTGCAGCGAAATTTTGACGGAGAGATCCGATCAGGTAGAACAGGGCGATCAGATCGCCACGGTGGGAAGCACAGGGAGAAGTACGGGGCCGCATCTTTGCTTCGCCCGCAGCCGGGGCAAAGAATTTGTGGAACCGCTGCCATGAGACGATGCCGTGTCCTGCGCCCGGGTTTAGAAAATAAAAATTGCGCGCGCCCTGCTTTTCTTTTATAATGATAGCATCGAAGCATGGAATCGGGATTATAAAGGGGGCAGGCGAAAAATGGAAAAACGGAAATGGGAAAAAGCAGGGATTTTCACTTCTCTTTTGGGGTTTGGGTGTATGCGTTTCCCCACCATCCAAAACGGAGAGATCGACGAGCCGCTGGCAGAGGAAATGCTGCGCTGTGCCATCGCGGCCGGCGTCAATTATATCGATACGGCCTATCCGTACCACGACGGCAAAAGCGAATCGTTTCTGGGCAGAGCGCTTGCCTGTTATGACCGGGATTCCTATTACCTGGCCACGAAAATGCCGCTGTGGCTGGTTGCGTCGCTTTCGGACGCCGAACGGATCTTTCAGGAGCAGCTTTCAAAACTCAGGACGGATCATGTGGATTTTTACCTGCTGCACGCGGTGGACAGGGGCCGCTGGGAGAAGGTAAAACGACTTGGCCTTCTGGAATTTTGCGAACGGCTGAAGGCGGAGGGGAAGATCCGCTATCTGGGTTTTTCCTTCCATGACAGCTATGAGGTGTTTGAAGAAGTCCTGTCCGGCCATGCCTGGGATTTCTGCCAGATCCAGTATAACTACATGGACAGAGAGGAGCAGGCCGGGGACAGGGGATACGCCCTGACCGAAAAGGCCGGGATCCCGCTGGTGGTGATGGAGCCTGTCAAGGGCGGCAGCCTGGCCAATTATTCCGACGAGATCAATGAAAAATTCTTTCGGTTAAACAAAGATGCCAGCGTGGCCTCCTTTGCCATGCGCTGGGTCGGCAGCCATCCCAACGTGAAGGTGATTTTAAGCGGCATGTCCACCCTGCGGCAGGTGGAGGACAACATCAGCACCTTTTCCGATTTTCGGCCCCTTTCGGAAACCGAAGAAAAGGCCATCGAGGAAATCGCAGAGGCGCTAAAGAGCCGGGTGCAGAACAATTGTACCGGCTGCCGTTACTGTATGCCCTGTCCCAGGGGCGTCGACATCCCCCGTAACTTTGCGCTCTGGAACCGCTACCATATTTACGGGACCTATGCGCATGTGCAAAACGGCTGGGAGAAGGAGCTGAATGAAAAAGAGAAGGCGGGAAATTGCGCAGAGTGCGGGAAATGCGAGACGCTGTGCCCGCAGAAGCTGGCCATCCGGCAGCAGTTAAAGCGGGTACAGCAGGATCTGGACGCCGCGGCCAAAGCCGCCGGGGCGGTTATTTCGTGACGTAGATCAGGCCGAAGGCCTCCGGGCCGATATGCGTGCCGATGGTGGCGCCGATCTGCAGCCGGCGGTCGATGCGGATGTTTTCTGCAATCAGCTTCTCTTCAAAGGCTTCGCAGTTTTGCGTTCCGTAGGAATAGATGGAATAGACCGGAAAGCCGGGATCGAGGGCAGTCTGCCGGATGTGGTGGAGGATAAAGCTGATCGCCTTGTTCTTTCCGATACACTTGCCCAGTACGCCGATCGTTCCGTTTTCCGTCACGGTGATGACGGGTTTGAGATTGGCCATTTCTCCGATGGCGGCCGCGGTTTTACTGATGCGGCCGCCTTTTTGAAGGTATTCCAGAGTGTTTAGGGCGGCCGTCACCTTGACACGGGATTTGAGCTGCTCCAGCCTTTGCGCGATGTGCGCGCCATCCATGCCCTGTTTTGCCAGCGTGCCGGCGTAATCGGCCAGGATCTTAATGGTGTAGGTGGCGGAGAGGGAATCGACGATATGGATTTTCTCGTATCCGGCCATATTTTTTGCCAGCAGCGCGCTCTGACAGGTGCCGGAGAGCTCGGACGAAATGAGGATGCAGACCACCTCGTCCCCGGCCGCTTTCGCCTCCCTGAAATGCTTTAAGAAAACCTCGGGAGAGGGCTGGGCGGTTTTGGGAAATTCGCCGCTTCTTATAAGCAGTTCAAAAAAGGCGTTGCGTTCCAGATCCACGCCGTCCGTATAGCTGTGTTCGCCGATGGTGATGGTAACGGGAACGAACAGATATCCTTTTTCCTGAATCTCTTCCAGACTGTAATCGGAAGAGGAATCCACCAGTATTTTGACCATGATTCCGTTTTCCTTTCTGTGATATGAATTCTTTTTTCAGACGGCTCTACAGAACCGCCCGGTTATGCCAGCATTTGCTGAGCGGTGTCGGCGATCTGCGTAAACAGATCCAGAATATTCTGTCCCTTTTCCCGGCCTACCTGATCCAGCAGCCTGTCTACCAGCGCCAGATTTTTTTGGTGCTGCCGTTCGTACTTTTCGATCCGGGACGGGTTGAGGCTGATCAGGATCCGCCGCTTATCCTTTCCGGATCGCTCTCTTGCGATCAGCCCTCTTTTTTCCATGTCATTTAACGTGCGGTTCATCTGGGATTTTAACATTCCCGTTTCCCGGCACAGATCCGTGGCGGTCAGCCGCAGGCTGTCGGGGCGTTGCAGATTCCGGTATAAAAGATTGCAGATCACCGCTTCGTTATAGGTCATGTCGGAAACAAACTGATCCGTCTTGATCACCGAGGAAAGACGGATCCAGGCGTTTAACAGTTCTTCATTCATGTCGAAAGCTCCCAAAAAGTTGACAATGTGAACAGTTCAAATGGTATCCTAACACAGATCCCGTTTTTTTGTCAACCGTTTTTCCGTGATAATCGCCGGCCGTCCCGATTGGATTAGAGGCGGCTTAGAGACTGGGCGGTTACAATGAGGGGGAAGCGTAGGAAAGAGAAACGGACGGAATGGGAATGAAAAAGAAAAAACAATGGCGCAGCTTTGCTTTTTTTGTACTGCCGGGCTTTCTTGGAATCAGCGGCTTTATGCTGCTGCCTTTTTTGGACGTGATCCGGCGTTCCTTTACCGCTGCGGCGACCGGTCGGTTTGTGGGAGGGGACAATTATGCCCGGGTGTTTGAAAATCAGGCTTTTTGGCTGGCGGTAAAAAATACGGCGCGCTTTACGGCGGTCTGTCTGCCCCTTTTGCTTCTTCTGGGGCTGTTTTGCGCCATGCTGCTGTCGGATTTTGCCCAGGCGCAGTTTTGGAAGTCCGTGTTCCTGCTTCCCATGGCCATGCCCTCCGTCACGGTGGCGATGATCTGGAAGATGGTCTTTTCAAAGGGCGGGTTTTTAAACCGTTTCCTGGGCGCTTCCATTGATTATATGGGAACGGGGGCGTCGTTTTGGGTGCTGGTGTTCAGTTATGTCTGGAAAAATCTGGGCTATACGGTTGTGCTGTGGCTGGCCGGGATTTGCAGCGTGCCAAAGGACACCACGGAGGCGGCGCGGGTGGACGGCGCCGGCTGGGTGCGGGTTTGGATTTTTGTGCGCCTGCCGCAGTTAAAAGGCGTTTTTTACACCATTACGGTACTTTCTTTTTTAAATACGTTTAAGTCGTTTCGGGAGGCGTATCTGGTGGCGGGCTCCTATCCCCAGGAGAAGATGTATCTGCTGTCGCATCTGTTTAACAACTGGTTTGCGGCGCTTGAGCTGGACAAGATGTCGGCGGCGGCCGTCTGCCTGGCGCTGGTGCTTCTGATTTTTGTCCTGCTGTTTTTTGCGCTGTTTCAAAGGGGAGAGGAGGCATGAGGCGATGAAGGCGGTTTTTCGCAGGGGAAAACAGATCGGTCTGACGCTGTTTCGCATCGTTTTGCTGGCCCTTCCCGGCGTTTTCATGGTGCTGCCGGTCCTTCTTTTGCTTTCCGGGTCCATCATGAGCGCGCAGGAGCTGTCGGATTATTTCCGTCCGCTGTGGGAGGATACGGGAGATTATATCGGCTGGCGCTTTCTGGCGCGCTATCCGGTTTGGGATCATTATGTCCGGCTGCTTTTTTTCACACCCCCGTTTTTGAACGCTTTTTGGAATTCGGTGAAGCTGACCGCCGCCATTTTGCTGTCCCAGCTTGTTCTTTCGGTTCCGGCGGCGTGGGGATTTTCCGTGTATCGGTTCCGGTTCAGCCGGTTTTTGTTCCTGGTGTATGTCGTTCTGATGCTGATGCCATTTCAGGTGACAATGTTGTCACAATATATTGTACTAAACGGGATCGGGGTGATGAACACGCATCTGGCGTTGATTTTGCCCGCCGCCTTTTCCACCTTTCCGGTCTTTTTGATCTATCGGGGATTTCGGGATCTTCCCAGGGAGCTGCTGGAGGCGGGCCGGATCGACGGGGCGGGCGAATGGGATCTTTTTATCCGGATCGGACTGCCCCTTGCTTCCGGCAATGTGCTGGCCGCGGGGGTGTTGGGCTTTCTGGAATACTGGAATATGATCGAGCAGCCGTTGGCCTTTTTGGAGGATCTTTCGCTCTGGCCGCTTTCCTTGTATCTGCCGGCGGATGCGGCCGGACAGGAGGGGATCGCCTTCGCCGCTTCGGTCATCCTTCTGATTCCGGCGATTTTTGTGTTTTTACTGGGAAGGGATTATCTGGAAAAGGGAATTGTCGCGTCCGCGTTAAAAGAATGAGCCGCTTGCGGCAGGGAGGCAGAGATGAGTCGAAAAAAGGTTTTGCAGGGATTTGGCATTTTTATGGGCGTGATGCTGTTTTGTACGCTGATCTCCCGGGGGATTTATGCGGCGGCGCTGCCGCAGGTGACGTTGGAGCATCCCAAACAGGGTGCGGTCAGTCATAAGGTGAAAGCAGACGGCAACGTCCGGCAGGGGCGGGAACTGGCCCTGTGTACGGAGGCGGGAGTGCGGGTGGCGCAGGTGCTGGTGGAGCCCGGGGACCGGGTGACAGAAGGAGAGACGTTGTTTTTGCTGGACACGGATCATATCCGGGAGCAGATGGCGCAGAACGAACGGGAGATCAATCAGCAGCGGCTGGAGCTGGCGACCCTGCAGCATAATACACAGCTGGCCGCGGAAGAAAAAAACCGGGAGATGATCCGGGCGGGAGAGGATTACGTGCAGGCCCAAAAGGACGCCCGACTGCTTTTGAAACGGGCCGAGGAAGACGAGAGCTGGGCCAGGCAGGAGCTTTTGCAGATAGAGGAAAAAATGCCCCAGACCGGAACGGACGATCCGGAATATGAGATGTGGCGGCAGGAATGGAAAGCGGCTTATCAGGAGGCGCAGGCGGCCCGGCGGGCGCTGGAGGACGCGCAGAACCATCTGCAGGAGGTGCAGCAGGAAGCCGACCGTACGCTGGAGGATGCGCTTACCCAGGAGATGACGGATGCGTCTTTGGGCGGCAGCCGGATGAAGCTGGACGCTCTTTATGAGAAGCAGGGCCGCCTGCAGTCGCTTTTGGACGGGCAGGGAGCCGTGTGCGCGCAGCAGGATGGCATCATCACCGGTCTTTTTATCCGGGTGGGTCAGGATACGCCGGAAGGAGGCGCCGTTTTGTATGCCGACGCGTCCGCGCCTCTTTCCTTTTGCGTGGCGCTGGATCCGGAACAAAAGAAGTATGTGGAGCCGGGGATGGAAGGGAAGCTGACGCTGACAGGGACAAACGGCCGGCCGGTGGAGGTGACGGTGGATTATCTGACGGAAATGGAAAGCGTGCCCGGCAGTTATACCGGGACCATGACGCTGCCGGAGGGAATCGGAAGGATCGGTCAGACCGGTACCTTTGAGACGACGGTGCAGTCGGAGGTTTACGGCTGCTGTATCCCGGTGGCAGCGCTGCATCAGGATGAAAATCAAAACTGGTTCTGTTATGTTTATGAGGAACGCGCCACGATGCTGGGCAGGGAACCGGTGGCGGAAAAACGGGTCGTGACCGTACTGGACAAAAATGAAAGACTGGCGGCCATCGAGCCGGGGGTGGTGGATGAGGACACGCTTCTGATCACAGAATCCACCAAAGAGTTCCGGCCCGGGGACGTGGTGCGCAAAAAGGAGTAAAAAAGTAAAAATACCCATAGTGCTGACCGGGAAAAAATGATATAATGACAGCATATTACAAAAGGAGGCAGTCATATGGGTATTTTGAAAGTGGGGGTCGAGGCCGCCAAAAGCGTGCTGGCCGATCAGTGGAGAGAATATTTTTATTGTTCCGCTCTGGAAAATGACGTGTTGGTGAAAAAGGGCGAGTGCCGCAGGAAAAAAAGCTTTCATTCCAAAGAGAGCGACAATCTGATCACCAACGGTTCTGTGATCGCCGTGAACGAAGGGCAGAGCATGCTGATCGTGGATCAGGGAACCGTAGTGGATTTCTGCGCGGATGCGGGGGAATTCGTCTATGATACTTCGACGGAGCCCAGTGTTTTTTACGGGGATCTGAGCGAGAACATCAAAAAAAGCTTCGAACAGTTCGGACGCCGCGTGTCCATGGGAGGGGACACCGGGAAGGATCAGAGGGTTTATTATTTCAATACCAAGGAGATCACCGGAAATAAATACGGCACGGCCAATCCGGTCCCGTTCCGCGTGGTGGACACCAATATCGGCCTGGATATCGACATTGCCATTCGCTGTCACGGAGAATACGCCTATCGGATCGTGGATCCGATCCTCTTTTACAAGAACATCTGCGGCAACGTGCAAGGCGAGTTCACCCGGGATCAGATTGATTCGCAGTTAAAGAGCGAGTTCCTTACCGCGCTGCAGCCCGCCTTTGCCAAGATCTCCCAGCAGGGGATCCGTTACAGCGCGCTGCCGGATCATGTGGACGATCTTTCCGCCGCGCTCAACGAGGTGCTTTCCGGACAGTGGGGCGCCCGTTACGGAATTGTGATCACCAGCGTGGGGGTAAGCTCCGTCAACGCGTCCGAAGAAGACGAAAAAATGATCAAAGAACTGCAGCGCAGCGCGGTCTTCCGCAACCCCGGAATGGCGGCTGCCCAGTTGGTGGGCGCGCAGGCGGCGGCGATGCAGGCGGCCGCGTCCAATTCCAACGCGGGGCCGATGATGGCGTTTGCGGGCATGAATATGGCGGCCGGCGCGGGCGGCGTTTCCGCTGCGGATCTGTTTGCCATGAACCAGCAGAATCAGCAGAGCCAGGGCAGCAATCCCGGCCCGGCGGCCGGTGCATCCGGCTGGACCTGTATCTGCGGCGCCACCGGCAACACCGGAAAGTTCTGCAGCGAATGTGGCAAGCCAAAGCCGGCGGCAAACGATAGCTGGACCTGTATCTGCGGCACAGTCAATACCGGAAAATTCTGCAGCGAGTGCGGCAAACCCAGACCGACGGCCACCGTCCGCTGCAAAAAATGCGGATGGGAGCCCGAGGATCCGGCCCGCCTGCCCAAGTTCTGCCCGGAGTGCGGCGCGCCCTTCGATGAAAACGACAGAAAGGAATGAAAGAGGAGAGCGTCGCAATGGAGCAGACTGTGTGGACGGATACCGGTGAAAATCTGGATCTGGAAAAAACAAAAGAAGAGACGGATCGAAAATGTCCGCAGTGCGGCGGGGTGATGGATTATGATCCCAAAACAGGCGGCCTTCACTGTCCGTACTGCGATTATACCCGGCAGATCGGGGAGGACAGCACGGCAAAAGAGCTGGAGTTTGACAGCGCCATACATAAGGAAAACTGCGACTGGGGCGTGAAAAAAAAGGTCGTGATTTGTAAGGCCTGCGGCGCCCAGTCTATTTACGACGAGCTTCAGATTGCCGGCGAATGTCCCTACTGCGGTTCCAATCAGGTCATGGAGGAAAAGGGAGCGGATACCATGGCGCCGGGCGGCGTAGTGCCCTTTGCCATAGCGGCAAAGGAGGCGGCGGCGCGTTTTTCCGCCTGGATCCGCCGCAAGCTGTTCTGCCCCCGGGCCGCAAAGATCAGTGCGAAACCGAAGGCTTTTAAGGGCGTCTATCTGCCCTACTGGACCTTCGATGCGCATACCGTCAGCCAATATACGGGAGAATACGGGATCGAAAGGACGGAGTGCGACCGGGACGGCAAAACCAGAGTGGTCACGGACTGGTATTCCTGCAAAGGCACCTATCGGGAGGATATCGACGACGAACTGGTGCTGGGTTCCGAACGGTATTCCCCGTCGCTGATGCACAAGGTGGAACCCTTCCAGACGGCGCAAAACAAAAGCTATCGGCCCGAATATGTGGCCGGATTTATCGCGGAACGCTATTCCGTCGGGTTAAAGGAAGCATGGGAAAAAGCGAAAGCCCTCATTGCCAAAAAGCTTCGGGCAAACATTGAAAACCGCATCCGTTCGGAGCATCATGCCGATCATGCGCGGGTCAGCAATATGAAGACCTCCTACTCGGCCGTGACCTATAAATATCTGCTGCTGCCCGTCTGGCTGTCCTCCTATCAGTACCGGGGCAAGGTGTATCATTTCATGGTGAACGGACAGAGCGGCAAGGCCGGAGGACAGACGCCCATATCCGCTCTGCGGGTGGTGATTACGGTTCTTCTGGTGATCGCCCTGTTTTTGCTGTTTTCGGATTATGCCCTATACGGCGGAATCCTTGCAGGCGTCTGCGTCGTCCTGGCGATCCTGTGCCGGGTAATGAACCAATAAACGACGCAGTTTCAAAAACTGTCTTGACAGAAAGATCGGAAAACGGTAGACTGATAACAGAAAACCGGTGAAGGAGAGCGAGTAGTCATGGCTGCGGCGATTGCAGAGAGCCGTCGGGCGGTGCGAGACGGTATGGCGGGCTTTGATGAATGGACTCCGGAGGGCGACCCGAATGTTGCGTGCAATTAGGGGAGACGGAGCGGATACTTCGTTAACAACGGAAGCATATATTAGTATGCATGAGAGGGCGCAGGGCCGTTTTCGGACTGTGTCAAGCCGGGTGGCACCGCAGGAGCAAAACGATCGGCTCCTGTCCCAGCAAAATGTTTTTCTTGCCGGGACAGGGGCTTTTATCATGTTCGGATGTCCCGCAAAACACGCCCAAACGAAAAAGAAAGGAGCAAAGAGCAATGTCACAGAACAAAGAAATCCCTTACAAGATCTATCTGGAGGAAAACGAGATCCCCAAGCAATGGTACAACGTGCGGGCGGATATGAAGAACAAACCCGCTCCGCTGATCAATCCGGGCACCCATCAGCCCATGAGCGCGCAGGATCTGTCCGCGGTATTCTGCTCGGACCTGGTGGCCCAGGAGCTGGACAATGACACTGCTTATATCGACATTCCGCAGGAGATTCAGGATTTTTATAAGATGTACCGTCCCTCTCCGCTGGTGCGGGCGTATTGTCTGGAGAAAAAACTGCAGACGCCGGCAAAGATCTATTACAAATTCGAGGGCAACAATACCAGCGGCAGTCATAAATTAAATTCCGCCATTGCCCAGGCCTATTACGCCAAAAAGCAGGGCTTAAAGGGCGTGACCACGGAGACCGGAGCGGGCCAGTGGGGCACCGCGCTGTCCATGGCCTGCGCGTATCTGGGACTGGACTGCAAGGTTTATATGGTGAAGTGCTCTTATGAACAAAAACCCTTCCGTCGTGAAGTGATGCGCACCTACGGCGCGCAGGTTACGCCTTCCCCTTCCGACACCACCCAGATCGGGCGCAAGATCCTGGCGGAGAATCCCGGTACCACAGGAAGCCTGGGTTGTGCAATTTCCGAGGCTGTGGAAGTGGCGGTGAATACCGAAGGCTACCGTTATGTGTTGGGCAGCGTGTTAAACCAGGTGCTGCTGCATCAGTCCGTGATCGGTCTGGAGACCAAGGCCGCCCTTGAGAAATACGGGATCGTTCCCGATATGATCATCGGCTGCGCGGGCGGCGGTTCCAATTTGGGCGGACTGGTTTCTCCGTTTATGGGAGAAAAGCTGCGGGGTGAAAGAGATTACCGGATCATCGCGGTGGAACCCGCCAGCTGCCCCAGCCTGACAAGAGGAAAATTTGTTTACGATTTCTGCGATACCGGCATGGTGACGCCGCTGGCAAAGATGTATACGCTGGGAAGCGGCTTCATTCCGTCTCCCAACCATGCGGGCGGACTTCGGTATCACGGCATGAGCCCCATTCTCTCCCAGCTGTATCATGACGGGCTGATCGAGGCCGTGAGCGTAGAGCAGACCTCCGTGTTTGAAGCGGCCGAGATGTTCGCCAGAGTGGAGGGCATCCTTCCGGCTCCGGAAAGCAGCCATGCCATCCGGGTCGCCATCGACGAGGCCTTAAAATGCAAAGAGACCGGAGAGGAAAAGACCATCGTGTTCGGCCTGACCGGCACCGGCTATTTCGATCTGGTGGCTTATGAAAAGTATAACAACGGGGAAATGGACGATCACATCCCTACCGACGAGGAACTGGCGGTGGGATTTGCCGGAATCCCGAAGTTTGAGGGAAACGAGATCTGACGCAGCAAAACCTTGCGTAAGAGGACAAAAAGAGGGAGGCCTTTAGGTCCCCTCTTTTTTCTCATACGCATTTTAAGGAAAAATAGTCCGGATATCGGTCAGGCGGTTTTGATTCACATCGAACTGCCAGATGCTATGACCGGGGATCCGATGCTCCGTCATATAATAATGGCCGTCAAAGCTGCTGATATAGTATGGTGTGCCGCCGCCGACAAACAGGGAATAGATTTCTTCCCAGCGGCCCTCTGCCAGATTTGCAAGATCGGATACGCGCAGCAGGGTGGCGGCGTCCTGATTTCCGTACAGGTCGGTGGACACGGTGATGTAAAAGTAATCCTGGATCCGGGTCAGCTGCACCATCCCCGCGATCTCGGGCGGGACAGGAAAACGCTCCAGAACGGTCAGATCGTTTTTGTCGGCCCGCAGGATATTGGAATTACCCGATACGAAATAGATGCTGTCTCCATCCAGGGTGAAGGAGCGGACATAGAACTGATCCAGCTCCGGAACAGACAGGATCTTTTCCAGCACCACCGTGCGATCCTGCTTCGGACGGGAAAAGACATACAATTCGCCGGTCATGGAGCTTAAGGCGTAAAAACGGCCTTCTGTTTCGTCGTAGACGACATAGTGGGGGCGGATTCCGATCTGTTCAAAGGTCTGGGTCAAAAGAAAACGGCCCTCTTTTTTTTCAAAGACCAGGATGCGGTTGTTTTCCGTATCGTCCGCCAGATAGACCGTGCCGTCGCCCGCAATGGTATGTCCGCAGCAGATCTGGTCTGTCATCACCAGCCATTCGTTTAAAGGGCGGTTCAGATCGGGACTGGTAAGAATCTGATTGTGATAGCAGTCCACAATAAAATAATCCGTCCCGATCTTTGTGATCTGGGTGGGGACGTTAAGAGAAGACTGCGCGTTGCAGCTTACGCCGCCCTCCAGGGGAGATTCCAGGGATACGGACGCCCGAAGAAACGCCGGCTGTCTGTCTTTTTGTAACCACGCTGCGATTCCAAACGCCAGGATCAGGATGACAAATACCGTCAGCCCGGCCAAAACGAATCGCAGCCGTTTTTTCGCGGAAGGGTTTTTGCTGTGCATGTATCGGCGCCTTTCTGGGCTCGTTTTGCCGCGGCCCCTTTTATCTTACATGAGATTTTCCGGTCTGGCAAGAGAACGCGGCAGGATGCAAAGATTTGGGATAGCGGCCGGGTATTTTTTATGCTATAGTATTGGTATCCATTGACAGAACAGAGGAAGGAGAAAAACCATATGAAGAAACTACTCAATGAATTTAAGGAATTTGCTCTGCGCGGAAACGTGATGGATCTGGCCGTCGGCGTTATCATCGGCGCGGCTTTTCAGGCCATTATCACATCTTTGGTCAACGATGTGATTTCTCCGCTGATCGGCCTGGTGGCCAACACGGATCTAAGCTATCTGGTGGCTACGGTGGGCGGCGTTGAGATCCGTTACGGCGCGTTTATTACCGCAATCATCAATTTTATCCTGATGGCGATCATCATTTTCCTGCTGGTCAAGGGCATGAACGCCCTGGGCAACATCGGGAAAAAGAAGCAGGAGGAAGCGCCTGCAGCGCCCACCACAAAGATCTGCCCCTACTGCAAGAGTGAAATCGCCATCGACGCGGTCAGGTGCCCGCACTGTACTTCTGAACTGGAAGGGTGAGAATAAAAGTCGCGCCGCCGCCGGGCGTATCGGATACGCTAAGACGCCCGCCGTGCGCTGCCGCGATCTCTGCCGCGATGGAAAGTCCCAGCCCGAAATGACCGTTCTGGCCCCGGGCCGGATCCATGCGGTAGAAGCGTTCGAAGATCCGGCACTTTTCGGCATCCGGGATGCCCGGGCCGTTGTCGGCAACAAGGAACGCAACGCCGTCGGCGCCTGTGGTCAGCGAAAGCGTGATCCGGCTGCCGGGAGGCGTATAAGCAAACGCATTATGGATCAAAACGGACAGCGTCTGATGAATGAGAGCAACATCACATTCTACGGACGCTGTTTTTTGCTGCGGCAGGGAAACGGACAGAAGGCGCCCGTTTTGGACGGCCAGCGGTTCGTACGCTTCATAGACGTTTAAGAGCAAAGTATCGGGTTCGCAGACGGTTTTGGAAAGCCGCAGGGTATGATTGTCGGCGCTGGCCAGCATCAGCAGATCCGTGATCAGCCGGGACAGGATATGACTTTCCGATATGATGGTGGAAAAGAACCGCTCCCCTTCCTTTGCCTGTCCGGATTGCAGACACCGCCGCCCCGCCTCCGCGCAGGAGAGGATCACCGAAAGGGGCGAGCGCAGTTCGTGGGAAGCCGCCGCCACAAACCGGTTCTGGCTTTCCTGGCTTCTTTTGACCGGCGTAAGTAGGCGGCCCGTAAAATACCAGAAAAAGAGCCATAGCACGAGGGAGAAAAGCAGAATCGGCAAAAGCCATTCCACGCGCTGTCGGCGGATCTGTCGTTCGAAATCGAGAACGGGCCGGATCAACAGGACGGTCAGACCGTCTTTTGTCTCATAGAGGGCGGCGTAATGGTCGGTTCCTTTGTGAAAGACGGAAAGAGAGAAAAAGAGCGGATCCGGGTCCGGCGGCCAGCGGTGGGGCTGCTTTTTTTCATAGAAGGAAAGACAGGCCTCTGTGAGGACGTGCAGATCTTTGTCGCCGGGGTGATTTCCCCAGAGAAATTCGTTTCCATGATCCCACAGGCGTATGATCACATTCTCCTTTTTTTCGGAAAAAGAAAGCCATTCATGGGTGATGACGGACTGCTCGTCCAGCTGGGAAAGAAGGGCGCGCATATCCGTGCAAAAGGCGGCAAAATTCTGATCCCGCAGCTTTTTTTCCGAGAGAAAAAGATACAGGATGGACAGGATGATCAAAAGCAGGGTGGTGACACCGGCCCCCAGCAGCGTAAGGCGTAGATGCGTTTTTTTCAGCATGTTCAGTCCTCCAGACGATAGCCCACGCCCCGTACGGTTACGATCTGTGCGGCGCTGCCCACAGATCTGAGCCTGCGGCGCAGAAAATAGATATAATTGTCCAGATTCCCGTCCTCCACATCGCTGTCTGGCCCCCACACATGGGTCAGGAGCCGGGCGCGGGAGAGGGAAACGTTGGCGTTGCGCAAAAAGGTTTCCAGCAGCGCGCCCTCCCGCCGGGAGAGGGTGCAGCGATCGACCGGGCCGGTCAGCGTCAGACTTTCCGGGAAAAAGGTCAGATCCGAAAAAAGAAGACTGCCGAGAGGAACGAGCTTTGTGGGCCGCCGCAGGATGCTGCGGATGCGCGCGCTGAGCTCATCGAAATGAAAGGGCTTTACCAGATAATCGTCCGCGCCGCTGTCCAGCCCGGCGATCTTATCATCCAGTTCGCCCAGCGCCGTCAGCAGGATCACCGGTGTGTGGATTCCTGCGGCCCGTATCTTTTTTAAAACAGACAGCCCGTCCAAAAAGGGCAGCATCCGGTCCAGCAGAATCAGGTCATAGGGCGTTTCCTCAATATAATAAAGCGCTTCTTCCCCGTCATAGCAGGAATCCACTTCGAAACCCTCCTGCCTCAGAGAATAGTGCAGCGTCTGATTTAGATTCTTATCGTCTTCCACCAGTAAAATGCGCATCTTTTTTCCCCGTACAAAGGCGCCCGGCGCCGTTTCTCTTAGTATAGCACGGGAATCTTTATTTTACATCTAAAAGAAACGAATCGAAAAAGCCCATGACCGGTGCCAAAAAATACCGGAAACAAAACGGCCCGGGGAACCGTTTCCGATAGACTTTTTCACATTAAAGCAGTATAATGCGAAAGGCAGGATGGGCGGCCATTCTGCAAAAAAAATACGGAGGTATCACACATCTGGATTTTGTTAGAGAGAATTTAGAACCGGGTCTGATAAAATGCGTACAAAAGAAAAACAAACAGGAAAGCGAGGAAAAAACATGAAGTGTACGCACAAAAGCAGGCGAATGGCGGCGGCCTTTTTGGCCGTCTGTCTGGCACTGACGGTTTCGGCCTGCGGGACCCGTCCGTCTGAAAGCGAATCGGCGGCGACGGAAGAGGCAGCGGGACAAAAGGGGCAGGAAGGAGAGGAAAAGGCCATGGGCCGGTATATGGAATCCTCCGTTTCCCTGCCGGAGGGCGCCGACTGCCTGGGAAGGGCCGTGCATATCCTGCCGGACGGCAGTTTCGCTTATTTCGATGCCAGCGTCGGGCTGTATGTTTCAAAAAATGAGGGGGCCGACTGGCAGCAGGAGGGCAGGCTCGAAGACGTTCTGGGGGAATATGCGGATGATTATATCACAGGCGCCGCGATTTCCGATGACAAACGGCTGGCCTGTATCGTGAACCGGTTTTCCGAGGAGGGGGAAAGAGAGCTCTGTCAGGTGATTCTTTCGGATTCCGACGGGCTGATCCGGGCGGACGGACAGTTTGCCGACGGAGACTGGCTGTGCCGGCTGGCGTTTTCCCACGACGGCAGCCTGTATGCCGCCAGTCTGAAAGGGAAAGTATGCAGTGTGGACTGTAAGACCGGAGAGGTGACGCAGCTTTTTGTGGCCGCGGACGGGCCGGAGACGATGGCGGTCCTGCAGGATTCGCTGTTGGTGCTGCACCGCTACGGCGTGGAGATCTACGATCTGAAGGAAAAGACGCTGCAGGAAGCGGACAGTGTGCTGGATGATTTTGTCCGGGAAAATGTGGCGGATCGTCTGGGAACAAGTTCGGAGTCCGTGGGTGCCGATCTGATTGCGACGGAGGAAGGGATCCTTTATCTGGCGTACCGCGGCGGCCTGTTCCGGCATGCGCTGTACGGAAGCGCCATGGAACAGATCATAGACGGACAGTATTCTTCCTTTGGGAATCCCATATACGGGATCTGCTGTGTCCTGAGCCTGGACAGCGGGGAATTTCTGCTGGTCACCACAAAAGAGGAGATGCTCCGTTTTACCTACGATCCCAACGAGCCGACCCTGCCGGAAAAACAACTGAAGCTATACAGCCTTTTAGAAAATACCAGGCTGCGGCAGGTCATCAGCGCCTATCAGGAAGCGCATCCGGAGGTATTTGTCAGTTATGAAGTGGGGATGCCGGAAAATACCGGGCTTACGCTGACGGACGCCGTGAAAAATCTGAACGTAAAGCTTATGGCGGGGGAAGGCCCCGATGTGATCCTGATGGACGGTCTGGAGCTTAACGCTTACGTGCAAAAGGGGATGCTTTATGACCTGACCGGGATTTTGGACGGAATCGGAAAGGAAGAACTGTTTCCAAAGATTGCCGGCGCTTACCGGACGGAGGAGGGAACCTTTGTGATCCCCACGAATTTTAAGCTTCCGCTGCTTTTTGGCAAAAAAGAGGAGATCGGGCAGGTGCGGGATCTGAAAACGCTGGCGGACGCTGTAGAGGGCATCAGCCAGAGAGGAGAGAGCGGCTCCGTTACCGGTATTATGCTGCCGGGCAGGCAGTTAAGCGTCCTGTCGGAGATATGCGGTCAAAGCTGGCTTTCGGGCGATACGCTGGACACGCAGGCGTTGAAGGATTTTCTGGTACAGGTCCGGCGCATCTGCGCGGCGGATAGACAAAACATGACCGATACGGAACGGGAGTTGTTTGTAGAGGGCAGTTCCTATGAAGGAGCCCAGCCCATCGGCAGCGGAACGGACAATATGATGATGGGATTCGCCAAAATGACCTATGGATGCGCGCAGACCGTGCTGGCGGACCTGGGATCGATCGGCGTGTTTTATGAGGACGGAGACGATTACGAACTGAAATTCTTAAGCGGACAGGGAGAGAACGGTTTTGTCCCCATCGATCAGATCGCTGTGACGGCTGAGACAAAGCAGCCCGAGCTGGCGGAGGATTTTGTGAAAATGATGTTGTCCGAAGAGATTCAGAAGGTCAACTTAGGTTCCGGATTCCCGGTTAACCGGGCAGCGCTGGACGCGCTCATCGAGGAACAGTCCGGCTACTGGATCGGCGGAAGCTGGGGCGAACATGATTTTTCCCATACAGGGCCGGGAGAAAAGACGGCGGCGCGCTTTTTAGAGCTGGCAGAGCAGGCGGATCAGATCGTAACCTGCAACGCTCTTTTGCAGGAGACGGTGCTTAAATACGGGAAAGAAGTGGTGGAAGGCAGAATGGACGAAGATACGGCGGTAACGCAGATCGCCAGGGAAATGGCCATCTATCTGGCGGAATAAAGGGAACCCTTAAAAAACAGGGCCGGAAGAAAACTCTTTCGGCCCTGTTTTTGACGGCTCAGTTTGCAATCTGCCGGCCTTCCGAATCCATATGATAATTGTCCCGATAGATCAGATCCGAAACCGGTACGATCTGATACCCCTTATCCTGCAGGCCGGTGATCAGATCGTCCAGCGCGTCCGCGGTGAACTTGGCGCCGTTGTGGCACAGGATGATGCTGCCGTTGCCCAGATGTTTATGATTGACGACCCGGTTGACGATATCCTCTGCGCCGTAGTCCTTCCAGTCCAGGGAATCCACATCCCATTGAATCGGATAGTAGCCGCACTGGCGGGCCGTAAGAATGACGGAATTATCGTAATCGCCGTAAGGGGGACGGAACAAAAACATGTCATACCCCGTGAGCTCCTTGACGCGTTCATGCACGCGCATCAGTTCCTCCTGCTGCTGTTGTGCGGAGAGCTGGCTCATGTTTTTGTGGTTTTCGCTGTGGTTGCCCAGATCGTGTCCGGCGGCCAGAATGGCTTTTACGTCGTCGGGATAGTTTTTCACCCATCCGCCGGTCATGAAAAAGGTCACGTGCACATTTCTTTTTTTCAGAATATCCAGGATCTTCTGCGTATCCTCGTTCCCCCATGGCGGCGGCAGATTGCGGCAAAAACATGGCATATCAGACAAGCTTTGGAACATATTTTTTGGTGAACAGGCCAATCGGCAGAATCGGGAGGAAAACAGGATTGGAACACACCGTCCATTATACCGTGGAGAGAAAATTTTCGGCGAAAAGATCCGCCGCCGAGTTTGTCCGCCGCATGATCCTTGCCCACATCCAAAAAGAACTCCGGGAAAGGAACCGCGAAAAATGAAGCCTCCTTTTTATGTGGCGGAATATATCCGGCTGTCCAGAGAAGACGGCGACAAGGCGGAAAGCGACAGCGTCGGCAACCAACGGAAGCTGATCCGGGATTACGTAAGAAGCAGCGACGACTTTGTTTTGTACGATACGTATGTGGACGACGGTTTTACGGGAACGAATTTTGTTGAGGTAAGATAACGATACCTTTTTTGCAGAGGGTGTTATCTTACCTCTTTTTGATG
>CANQUI010000014.1 GCA_947626995.1 uncultured Eisenbergiella sp.
ACACGGGGGATTACTTTAATCTAAAGATCTTCCCTCCACCTGCAGAGCAGGTGGTTTATTTTTACTGTGACACAACAGAAGAATCTGTCCGCTTTTGTCCGCGTCCAGATTTCCCGCCACGCAGCGATAGATGCCGTCTGGCTTTTTCCATATCTTCGGGTCGCGGAAATCCCTTTCGCTGCAGCCCTCCGGCAGATCCCTTTTTGTCAGGACGGGATTATGCGCATACTTTTCGTAGTCCACGCCGGTATACATCAGCAGATGCCTGTCGTCTTCAAGCGATATGGCGCTCCCGGAAAAGCAGCCGTCCCTGTCATAAGCTTCGTCCGGCGCCAGCGCCGCAGGAAGATATGCCCAATGCAAAAGGTCGTCGCTTACCGCATGTCCCCAGTGCATCGGGCCCCACTTACACGCATAGGGATAATACTGATAAAACATGTGATATTTCCCGTTGTAAAAGGAAAACCCGTTGGGATCGTTCATCCACCCGGTGCGCACGGACAGGTGAAAACCGGGCCTGTCTTTTCCGGCGATCCTCTTTTCGGCCGCCTCTTCATAGGTTCTTGCCTCCCGTAATGCCTGGCTCGTCATCCTTTTCTCCTCCGCTTTCAGCCTTCCCCGCCCCCTTTTCGCAGACTCACATCCTCAAACGCGGCGCTTCCGAAAGAAAACAGTCCCAGATTACGCCCACGCAGATCATACATGCGGAAGCTCAGCGCCGCCTCTCCGTTCACATAGGCCGCAGCCACACTCTCATCCGCCAGAATCTCCAGCCGGTAACAGCCGTCCTCGCTCACTCTTACCGGCGTCTCCAACTCCACATCGTATGGAAAGGTCTTGCCGCCCTCCTCCGACATCCTGAGCCAGGAACGATATACCAGCCTCCCCCTGTCCGGTTCCAGATACAGATAGTAGCCTTCCTTCATGCTTTCGTCTACCCGCAGCGCGACGCCGGCCTGACGGGCCGATCCCATGCGGATCCCTGCGCTCAGATAAAACCGTTCCGGCAGCGGCTGCATCAGCGCCATCTGCTGCCTGTCGTCCCCTTCTGCCCTGTATACATTTTTATTGCTTTCCCAGCCGTCTGTCAATGGAAAAAACGAATTTTGCACGGTTTCTTCAAAAAAATCTTTTTTCTTCTCCGGCATGGACAACGCCAGATCCCCGTCGGGCCTCTGGGTCAGTCTGTGGATGACCATGCTGCCGCCCCAATCCCAGGTCCGGTAATCCTGCGCCGAGAGCTTTCCCGGCCAGAAGCCGAACAGATCCTCCTCCTTTGTGGGGTTCCATCCGAACAGATACCGCTCCTCTCCTTCCCCTGCGGTCTTTGCCGCATAAAAAGCCCTTCCGTCCAGACGATGATTGGCCGGGATCCGCCAGCAGTCATCCCCTGCGCGGCGCTTCACATAATACGTACCGAACAGGTTGGTATAGGAGGAAAAGACCAGATAATACCAATCCCCCATCCGAAAGACGTCCGGGCACTCGCAGGCGCCGTTAAACCGCCGCGGATAGTAGGCCGGGCTGCGGTATTCCCATTTTTTCAGATCCCGCGAAACGCAAAGCCCCACGCAGCCGTTCTGACTGTGCCGGTCCCTCGCCCTGGCCGCCAGAAACATCCAATATTCGTCCAGCTCCTCCCGATACACGATGCGCGGGTCCCGCCAGTCGGACAGATCATAAATTTCCCCGTCCGGGCCGAACGTGTCCTCCTCCTGCAGCTCCCAGTGATCCAGACTGCCGTCCGGACTGATATAATGGGTCACAAGCTGCCTGCCCTCCGGAAAGATACAGGAAAACAGATGCCACCTTCCGTCCCTGCAAATCAGATCCCCGGTCCCTCCCCTCACATAAACGGGCGTTTCCTCCCCAAAGTGCAGAAGATCCCGGCTCTCCATGCGGTGCCAGCCAAAAACCGCCTTTGGCTCATGAGGATCCTTCCAGTTTTTCAGATAGAACAGCTGATAGGTCCCATCGATGTACTTGGGAATCACATCCCCTGTCCGCGCGCCCGGCGCGGCATAAAAAACGCTTTTCCTCATACTTTCTTTCTCCCTTTTTTATGTTCTCATCCTTCCGTCATATAATTACGGAGCGTCACCGACTTTCTCCTGTTCAGGTAGGCTTCGATCATGGAATGATCCAGATAAAGGTCCCAGACGATATCTCCGTCCTCCGGCTCTATCCGGTCAATTTCTCCCCGATCCTTTCCGATTTGTTTTCCGCTTTCATCCGTAACACTTAAACGCCCTGTTTTCTTATACCTAAAAAACCGTCTTTTCCCGGGCGCCGTACACCGTACGGATCCCCGCCTCTTCTCCCGTAGCCTCCAGGTGCAGATAAAGCCGGTTTCCCCCCTGCGCCGCCAGGAGACGGCCCGCTTCGGCTGCGGATACATTTTCCAGGGAGAGCAGGCATTTCTTTTGCAGAAAAGCCAGCTCCCGGACGGGCTGTATATGGAGCCGTCCGTTTCGGAGGGAGAGCTCTATCGGAAGCCCTCCGTTGTGCGCCCAGCCGGACCGATACGTTTCCTCCCCGTCCCGTTTTCCCTGGGCGATGGTAAACACCACGCTCCGCCCATCCGGCGTCACAAAACCGCAGCCGCCGGTAAAGGTTCCTCTTCCCAGATCCAAAAGCAGCGGCTTTTCCTGAAGTTTACGGAAACATCTGTCCTCCGGGTCCCATTTCCCCAAAAAACCATAGGTCTCCACCACATCCCCCTCGATCTGACAGGCGCAAAACAGCAGTATATGACAGACGACCTGCATCTTTTCATCCCGCAGCGGCAGAAGCACGGGAAGCTCCCATACATGCCCCACCTCCGGATTTTTCTCAAAGTCATAATCCACCAGAAAGCCATGGGACCGCCAGTCCAGCAGATTCTCCGAGGTAAACAGGAGCGCGTTGCCGCCGCCGTTGTTTTCGTCCCCGCTTCCCACCAGCATAGAGTAAGTATCCCCTTCCGTCCAGACGAAGGGGTCTCTGAATTCTCCGAGTCACCCCTCCTCCCGGGGCTCAAGCGCCAGCGGCATATCCTCCCAATGCACCAGATCGGGGCTCACCATGTGCCCCCACTGGATGTTATCCCAGACCGGCGCGTGAGGGTTGGCCTGATAAAAAATATGATAGAAGCCCTGATACCAAAAAGGCGCATGGGGCTCATTCATCCATTTCCCCGGAGCGATCAGATGGTACCGCGGGCGCTGCAGATCGTTCTCATAAACGCGCCTGTCGGGCGGATACGGCCCGGCGGCCTGTCCGACGGGCCACGTTCCGTGCAGCTTTCTGACCTCCCGGTCCGAAAGGGCCCTCTCCTCCAGGCATAGCCGCTTTATCACCCCGTAAAACATTCCCGCTTTCGTATCCTCCCGAAACATCTTCCCGTCCACATACTTTCCCAGATAAAACCGCGAAGCGGGCCATCGGATGGACTGATGGCGGCGAAACTGCCTGCGGTTTACCAACGCGCCGTTTACGTACAGATCACACCAGCCCGCTTCTTTTCGGAATACCACGGTAACGGCGTTCCACCGGTACAAGACGGCGCGCGCCGAAAGGGAATCCAGTCCCATCATATAACCGCCCGGCCCCAGTCCCACATGGATTCTCCCATGCCTTTCCAGCCGTACGAAAAACCCTTCCCCCGCATTTACATCGCAGAACGAAAGCAACCCGTCCCCCCATGAGAATATCCCTGGGGCGCGAACAACACACTGACGCTAAATTCGGACAACCCGGACAATGGCTCCCCCTCGGTCCAAAACCAGTTGGAATAACCGTCGAACAAAAGCCCTCCCTCCAGGAGGCGCCATTCCTGATTTTCAAAGAGCGCCGGATTTTTCCCGAAGTTGATTTCCGACACACTGCAAAAGGAGCGGGGCCGTTGTCAGGAGGAACGTGGAATACCGGAGCGCGCAGTGCGAGGATATGCCGCGAAAGCTTCTTGACATAAGGCCTACGGACCACACTTTGGGATTGGGAAAAGACCAGTTCTGGGCTTTTCCCTTGATTACCATGTGATAATCCCACGCCGGCACTGCCATTCGGTGAATTATATATCTGCAATTTTCAAGGTTCTTCGGAGCCTTTTTCTGACTCCGGAAAGAGGGATTTAGAATATGACTTTACAGAAAGCGCCTACCATGAAGGATGTGGCAAAAGAGGCCGGCGTGGCACTGGGTACGGTCTCCAAAGTAATCAATGGGATCCCGGTTTCGGGAAAAAACCGCCTGAAAGTGGAACGCGCCATCCGGGAGCTGAACTATGAAGTGAACACCTACGCCAGGGGCTTAAAGACGCGAAAGAGCAATCTGGTGGCTCTGATTCTCCCCAATACCACCAATCCCTTCTTTGCGGCTTTTGCCGACCACATCGAAGCCTTTTTGTATCAGAAGGGGCTCCGTCTCCTTTTGTGCTGTGCGGACGGGATCCCGCAAAAGGAAATCGACTATCTGAATATGGCGGCAAACAATAAGGTGGACGGTATTATTTCGATGACCTACTCCGATATCGGAAAATACATCCCGCCCTCCCTTCCCATGGTGGTCTTCGACCGTTTCTTCGAAAACCGCGTCATTCCCCGCGTCGCCTCGGACAACTTTTCCGGCGGCTGTCTCGCCGTGGAAAAGCTGTTGGAGTTTGGCTGCAAACAGTTTGGCCTCACGCCGGACTATCTCGACGAGGTGGACTGCGGCGACCGGCTGCAGATGATGCGGGATTTTCTGAACCGACATAAAAATCCGGACGGCAGCCTGACGCTGCTGCCCGCCAGCTATCAGTACGGCGGCACCACCAAAGATCCCGACTATCCCAACGGCTGATCTCTTACAGTCTCTGAATCCGCTTAAGCGCCTCGATCGTATTTTCATGGGTCCCAAACGCCGTAAGGCGGAAAAAGCCCTCTCCGCTGGCGCCAAAGCCCGATCCCGGCGTACCCACCAGCTGCACTTCCTTTAACAGCAGATCAAAGAAGTCCCAGCTCGTCAGGTTTTTGGGCGTCTTCAGCCAGATATAGGGGGCGTTGACGCCGCCGTATACGGCAAAGCCTGCCCGGGCAAGTCCTTCCCGGATCATGCGGGCGTTTTCCATATAGTAGGCCACCTGCTGCCGGATCTGTGCTTTGCCTTCGGCGGAATAAACCGCCTCCCCGGCCCGCTGTACGATATAGGGCGCGCCGTTGTAGCGGGTGCCGTGTCTCCGGTTCCAGAGCGCGTGCAGGCTCGTACCGTTACAGACCAGATCCTTGGGGATGACCGTATATCCCAGGCGCAGTCCCGTAAATCCCGCGTTTTTGGAAAAGCTGTGCATCTCAATGGCGCAGGTTCTGGCGCCCTCACATTCATAGATGCTGTGGGGGATGTCCTCCTGGGAAATATAGGCTTCATACGCCGCGTCATAGAGAATGATGGAGCCGTTTTGATTGGCATAATCCACCCATTTTTGCAGCGCGTCCTTATGAATGGCCGCGCCCGTAGGGTTGTTGGGGAAGCAAAGATAGATCAGATCCGGGGTCTGCGCAGGCAGCTCGGGCAAAAAGTCGTTTTCCTGCGTGCAGGGCATATAGATCAGGCGCTCAAACCCGCCCTTTTTGGGATCAAATCTGCCGCTTCTGCCGGCCATCACGTTGGTGTCCACATAGACCGGATAGACCGGGTCGCACACCGCCACCCGGTTGTCGAGCCCGAAGATCTCCTGGATGTTGCCCACGTCGCACTTGGCGCCGTCGGAAACAAAAATCTCGTCCGGATCAATTTTACATCCCCGCTCCTGATAATCCTGTTGCGCGATGGCATTGCGGAGAAACGCATAGCCCTGTTCCGGGCCGTAGCCATGAAACCCTTCTGCGCTTCCCATTTCGTCCACCGCGGTATGCAGCGCCCGGATGATCGCCGGCGCGATGGGCTGCGTCACATCCCCGATTCCCAGCCGGATCACATCCGCCCCGGGATTGGCCTCTTTATAGGCTTCCACCCGCTTTGCGATCTCCGAAAAAAGATAACTGCCCTGTAAGTTCAGATAATTTTCATTGATGGTATACATGTCCGTTTCGTTTCCTTTCTTCCTAACTGTCATACAGCAAAAGCAGGATCATCTGCGCCGTTTCCACCATATTGGTACCGGAATCCATGCTGCTTTTCTGGATGTAGCGGTACGCTTCCTGCTCTGTCATCCGATTGCGTTCCATCAAAACCATTTTGGCGTTGTTGATAAAATTCTGTTCCTGATCCGTTCGCCTTTTGACGGTCCTGTGCCCGTGTCCGAGCCTTCGTTCCAGCTGCGCCAGCATCATTTCCACCGTGCCCGCCAGATCGTTGGGACGGATGGGATAGGTCAGGGATACGATGCCGGGCGGGCAGTTGTGCAGCTCGGCCGCCGAGATCAAAAGCAGCATTTCAAAATAATCCGGCAGATCATTCAAAAGCTGGGAATAGTGCATATCCTTCAGGCGATAGCTGCAAATCACCACGCCGCTTTCCAGCTGATGCATCTGGGCCAGCGTCCCGGCTCCCGTGGTGCAGACCGCCGTGACATCCAACCCGCGCCGGCTCAGGATGCCGCGGATCTGTTTTGCGTCTTCCAGTTTTGGCAGAACAACGAGTATGCTGCTCATCCCCATTCACCGCCTCAAATCCGATAAAGGTATTTTTCAATTTCCCACTCGGAAACCTGTGACATATATTCGTTCCACTCCGCCTTTTTGGATTCCACATAAAGCTGCACGAACTCTCCGCCCAGCACGGTCCTCATAAAATCGTCCCGTTCCAGGCAGGAAACCGCTTCCGGCAGCGTCTCCGGCAAATGCTCGATACCGGCCGCCGCCTTTTCTTCGTCGGTGCGCTCGGAAAAATGGTAGGCCGCCGCCGCGCCGGGATCGGTTTTTTTCTCAATTCCGTCAAGCCCCGCTGCGATACACGCCGTCAGCGCCAGATAGGGGTTGGCGGAAGGATCCGGGAAGCGCAGTTCGATGGTGCTGTCGCTTCCCTGCTTTGCATGGACGCGGATCAGCGTATTCTGATTCCGGGTGGTCCAGATGATATCCCGGGGCGCTTCAAACCCGGACATCAGCCGTTTATAGGAGTTGACCAGCGGATTGGTGAGCGCGCACATGCCCTTGGCGTGCGCCATGACGCCGCCCATGAACCAGCGGGCCTGATCGCTGATGCCCTCCGGATCGTTGGGGTCATAAAAGACATTTTTTCCGTCTTTGATCAGGGTAAAACTCATGTGCATGCCGGATCCCGCCGATCCCGCGGTGGGCTTTGGCATGAAGGTGGCGTGCAGGCCGAAGCGTTTGGCCGTGGAACGGACCGCGTTTTTAAAGGTGACGATTTTATCCGCGATTTCCAGCGCCTCCGCGCGTTTGAAGTCGATCTCATGCTGGGCCGGCGCGCTCTCATGGAAAGAGGATTCGATCTCAAATCCCATGTTTTCCAGCGTCAGCACCATCTCCCGCCGGGCGTTTTCCCCCAGATCCAGCGGACTCACATCCAAAAATCCCGCCGTCTCATGGCTCAGCGTGGTGGGGATGCCGTTCTCATCGGTATGAAATAAAAAGAACTCACATTCCGGATGTACAAACACGGTATATCCCTGGTCCTTCGCCTTTTGGAGCGTCCGCTTGAGCATGGCGCGGGTGCTCACGGGAAGCGGGGAGCCGTCCTCTCTGCGCACGTCGCACAAAAGTCTGGCCACCTTTCCCTGCTGGGGCCTCCAGGGCAGGATCACAAAGGTATCCAGATCGGGCTGCAGGAAAAGATCCCCTTCGCTCCTGTCCCAGATGCCGTCCATGCCGTAGCCGTCAAAGGCACATTCATTGTTGATCGCCCGCTCCAGCTGACTGGCCGTCACCGCTACGTTTTTCAGCACGCCGAACATATCGGTAAACTGCAGACGGATGAATTCCACATCCTCTTCCTTCACCAATCGCAAAATCTCAGCCTTTGTCATGTTCTCGTTTCTCCTCTCTGTCCGCCCTTTGTGCTGCGTCCTACAGGTTTGTATATCCCATCAGGGATTCGTCCACCGCTTTTGCGGCTTCCTTTCCCTCCGCGATGGCCCATACCACCAGCGACTGTCCCCGGTGCATATCTCCTGCCGTAAAGATCTTCTCCTGACTGGTCTGGTATTCCCCGGGCTTTGTCTCCACGTTTGTCCTCGCATTACATTTTACACCAAAACTTTCCGAAACGTAACCCTCGCTTCCCAGAAATCCTGCGGCAATGAGAACCAGATCCACCGGGACCTCTCTCTGGCTTCCTTCCACCGGCGTCATGACCGTACGTTTTGTCTTTTCGTCAAATTTCGGTTCCAGGCTGACCAGTATGGCGGCGCACACATTTCCCGCCTTATTCTTCTTAAATTCCGTTACCGTCGTCTGATAGATCCGGGGATCCTGACCGAACCGAAAGATCGCCTCCTCCTGACCGTAATCGGTCTTTTGGATTTTCGGCCATTCGGGCCAGGGATTATCCGCCGTCCGCTCCAGCGGAGGCTTTGGCATCATCTCCAGCTGGATCACGTCCCTGGCGCCCAGCCGGATGGAGGTTCCCACGCAGTCGTTTCCGGTATCTCCGCCGCCGATGACCATGACCTTTTTATCCTTCGCCAGTTCATAGGGCACGCAGGCAAAATCGCTGTCCAAAAGCGTTTTGGTCACCTGTTTGAGAAAATCCACCGCAAAATAGATTCCCCCGGCGTCCCGTCCCGGCACCTTCAGATCTCTGGGATGGGACGCGCCGCAGGCTAAAATCACGCGGTCATATTGCTTTGTCAGCTCTTTTCCGGAAACGTCTTTTCCCACATTGACATTACATACAAATTCAATGCCGGCCTGCTGCATCAGCGCGATTCTTCTGTCGATCACGCTCTTTTCCAGCTTCATATTGGGGATCCCGTACCGCAGCAGTCCGCCCGGCCTGTCGCTTCGCTCGTAAACCGTCACCAGATGCCCCCTGCGGTTTAACTGCCAGGCCGCCGCCAGTCCCGCCGGGCCGCTTCCGATCACGGCCACCCGTTTCCCGGTGCGCACCTTGGGCGCTTCTGCATTTACCAGGCCGTTTTCAAAGGCATACTCGATGACCGCCCGTTCGTTCTCCTTTGTGCTCACGGGCCTGGCGTGCAGGCCGCAGGTACAGGCCGCCTCGCACAGCGCGGGACAGACCCGGGAGGTAAATTCCGGGAAACAGTGCGTTTTGGAGAGCCGGACATACGCCTGTTCCCAGTTGCCATGGTAGACCAGGTCGTTGATCTCCGGCACCAGATTGTGCAGCGGGCATCCGGAGGCCATGCCGGCAATCATCATACCGGCCTGGCAGAAGGGCACGCCACATTCCATGCAGCGCGCGCCCTGCAGACGCTGATCCTCCGGCGAAAGCGCGCCGTGGAACTCCCGGAAATTTTCGATTCTCTGCCCCGGCGCTGTCACCGGGCCGTCCTGTCGTTCGTATTCCAAAAATCCTGTCGGTTTTCCCATCGTTATCTCTCCTTTTTGCCAAGGCTTTCATAAAACGCCTCGATCTGCGCCTCTTCCCTGCTCATGCCCTGCTCTTCAAACTGCGAGGACAACTGGAGCAGCCGTTTATAGTCTTCCGGTATGATCTTTTTGAATTTCGGCAGATAGTCCGCAAAATGCGCCAGCACCTCGCGTCCCTTTTGGGAACCGGTATGCGCCACATGGGCCTGGATCATGGCGTAAAGCTCCTCCTTGTCGAACTTGGTCTCCACCTTTTCCATGAGCACCATTTCCTTGTTCAGATTGCGGTACAGGCAGTTCTTTTCGTCCAGCACATAGGCGATTCCGCCGCTCATACCGGCCGCGAAGTTTTTCCCGGTGGGCCCCAGGATCACGGCGCGGCCGCCGGTCATATATTCGCAGCCGTGTTCGCCCACGCCCTCTACCACGGCGATGGCCCCGGAATTCCGGACGCAGAACCGTTCTCCCGCCACACCGGCGATATAGGCTTCGCCGCTGGTGGCGCCATAGAGCGCTACGTTGCCGATGATGATATTTTCATGGGGTTCGAACTTCGCCTTTTCCGGCGCATATACCACCAGCTTCCCGCCGGAAAGACCCTTGCCGAAATAATCGTTGCTGTCGCCGCACAGAGAAAGGGTAAGCCCCTTTGGCAGGAAAGCGCCGAAGCTCTGTCCGCCCGCTCCCTCGCACCGGATGGTGATGGTGTCGTCGGCAAGCCCTTCCGGGTGCTGCCTTGTGATCTCCGCCCCCAGCAGCGTGCCGAAGGTGCGGTCCACATTGGTCAGCTTCACCTTGTATTCTTTCTTTTCGCCTGTTGCGATGGCGTGCATCAGATCCTTTTTCTTTAACAGCACCGCCTCGTCCTTGGTCTTTTCCAGGGCAAAGTCATACGCGCAGGCCGGATCGAACACACACAGCTTCCGGTCCGTCTGGGGCGCCGCCTGCAGGATACTGCTTAAGTCCACCTTGGCCGCCCGTCCGGTGAGCCCTTCCTTTTTCTTTAACAGATCGGTACGGCCCACCATTTCGTTCACGGTGCGCACGCCGAGCTTTGCCATATATTCCCGCAGCTGCCGGGCGATAAAGCGCATGAAGTTTTCCACATACTCCGGCTTGCCGATAAACCGCTTGCGCAGCTCCGGATTCTGCGTGGCCACCCCCATAGGGCAGGTGTCCAGATTACAGACGCGCATCATCACGCATCCCAGCGTCACCAAAGGCGCCGTGGCAAAGCCGAATTCCTCCGCGCCCAGAAGCGCCGCGATGGCCACGTCCCGGCCGCTCATCAGCTTGCCGTCCGTTTCGATCATGACCCGGTTGCGCAGGCCGTTTTGCAAAAGCGTCTGATGGGTCTCGGAAAGGCCCAGCTCCCAGGGCAGTCCCGCGTTATGAATGGAGCTGATGGGAGCCGCGCCGGTACCGCCGTCGTAGCCGGAAATGAGCACCACCTGGGCGCCCGCCTTGGCAACGCCGGCGGCCACCGTGCCCACACCGGCCTCCGATACCAGTTTGACGGAGATCCGGGCGTATTTGTTCGCATTTTTCAGATCGTAAATCAGCTGCGCCAGATCCTCAATGGAATAAATATCATGATGCGGCGGCGGAGAAATCAGGCTCACGCCGGGCGTGGAATGTCGGGTCTTGGCAATCCAGGGATAGACCTTCCTGGCGGGAAGATGACCGCCCTCTCCGGGCTTTGCTCCCTGCGCCATTTTGATCTGGATCTCCTTTGCGCTTACCAGATAACGGCTGGTGACGCCGAAACGGCCGCTGGCCACCTGCTTGATGGCGGAGCTTCTGTCATGATCCGTGCCCGCCGATTCCAGGCGCTCATCGCTTTCTCCGCCCTCTCCGCTGTTGGATTTTCCGTGGAGATGGTTCATGGCGATGGCCAGCGCTTCATGGGCTTCCTCGGAAATGGAACCGTAGGACATGGCGCCGGTCTTAAACCGCTTTACGATTTCCTCCTCGCTCTCCACCTCCTCTAAGGGCACGCCCTGTTCGGGATAGTTGAAATCCATCAGACTGCGCAGATAGCCGGAATTTTCGTCGTCGATCTGCTTTGTATACGCCACGAATTTCTCATAGTCCCCTTCCCGGGTCGCCTGCTGCAGCAGATGAATGGTCTGGGGGTTGTACCGGTGCTGTTCTCCCTGGCTGCGCATCTTATGCCGCCCCATGGAGGAAAACGTCAGGTCCGTTTCCAGTCCCAGCGGATCGAACGCCCGGGAATGTTGCGCGTCGGTCTGCGCGGCAATATCTTTTAACGTAATGCCGCCCACCCGGCTCACGGTCCCGGTAAAATAGCGGTCGATCACTTCCTGGGAAATGCCGACGGCCTCAAAGATCTGGCTGCCCTGATAGGACTGGATCGTAGAAATCCCCATCTTGGAAGCGATCTTGACAATGCCCGAAAGGATGGCGTTATCATAATCGTTGACCGCGGCGTAATAATCTTTGTTCACCAGTCCGCTCTCCACCAGCTCCGCGATGGTGGCATGGGCCAGGTACGGGTTGACGGCGCTGGCGCCATATCCCAAAAGCGCCGCGAAATGATGCACCTCTCTGGGTTCGCCGGACTCTAAGATGAGGGAAAGGGCCGTGCATTTCTTGGTCTTTACCAGATGCTTATGCACCGCCGAAACCGCCAAAAGCGACGGGATCGCCACATGGTTTTCATCCACGCCCCGGTCGGAAAGGATCAGGATATTGGCGCCCTCCCGGTACGCCTTATCCACTTCCACAAACAGATGCTCCAGCACCCGGTCCATGGGCGTGCTCTTATAAAAGATGATGGGCACGTATGCCACCTGAAAGCCGGGCTTATCCATGGTGCGGATCTTTAAAAGATCCAGGTCCGTCAGGATCGGATTGTGGATTTTTAAAACCTGACAGTTCTCCGGCTTTTCCTCCAGCAAATTTCCGTTTTTGCCCACATAAACGGTGGTAGAGGTCACGATCTTTTCCCGGGTGGCGTCGATGGGCGGGTTGGTCACCTGGGCAAACAGCTGCTTAAAGTAAAAGAACAGCGGCTGGTATTCTTTGGAAAGCACCGCCAGAGGCGTATCCACGCCCATGGCGCCGATCTGCTCGGACCCGTTTAACGCCATGGCGCAGATGCCGCCCCGGTATTCCTCATAGGTATAGCCGAACGCCTTTTGCAGACGCGCCCTTTCCTCCTGCGTATAGGAAGGGATCTTTTCATTGGGGATCTTCAGTTCTCCCAGCGTCACCAGATTGCTGTCCAGCCATTCTCCGTAGGGCTCCCGCAGCGCGTAGGATTCCTTGATCTGTTCGTCCGAAAGCACCTCTCCGCGGGTCGTATCCACCAGCAGCATCTTCCCCGGATGCAGCCGTTCTTTTTTCAGGATATGCTCCGCCGGCAGCTCCAGCACTCCCACCTCGGAGGACAGGATGAGCCTGTCGTCGTCGGTGATGTAATAGCGGGAAGGGCGCAGGCCGTTGCGGTCCAGCACCGCTCCCATCACGTCTCCGTCGGAAAACAGGATGGAAGCCGGCCCGTCCCAGGGCTCCATCATCGTGGCGTAATACTGATAAAAGTCCCTTCCCTCCTGGGAAATCGTATCGTTGTGGGTCCAGGGCTCCGGAATGGTAATCATCACGGCCAGCGGCAGATCCATCCCGCTCATCACCAGAAATTCCAGGGTATTGTCCAGCATCGCGGAATCGGAACCGTTGGTGTTTACCACCGGCAGCACCTTGGTCAGATCGTCCGCGGAAAACCGATGGGCGGACATGGTCTCCTCTCTGGCCAGCATTTTATCCACGTTTCCCTTAATGGTGTTGATCTCGCCGTTATGTACGATAAAACGGTTCGGATGCGCCCGCTCCCAGCTGGGATTGGTGTTGGTGGAAAAACGGGAGTGGACGATGGCGATAGCGGAATCGTAATCGCTGTCCTGCAGATCCAGGAAAAACGTACGAAGCTGTCCCACCAGAAACATGCCCTTATAGACAATGGTGCGGCTGGACAGGGAAGGCACGTAGGTATTGTCGTTGCTTTGTTCAAACACCCGGCGCACCACATAGAGCTTACGGTCAAAATCCAGCCCGCAGGCCAGATTTTCCGGCTTTTGCACAAACCCCTGGCAGATCACCGGCATACATTCCCTGGCCTTATGCCCCAGCACGTCGGGATCCGTCGGCACGTTCCGCCAGCCCAGAAACCGCATCCCCTCTTTCTGGACGATGATCTCAAACATCTTTTTGGCCTGACTGCGTTTGAGCTCGTTTTGCGGGAAAAAGAACATTCCCACGCCGTATTCCCGCTCCCGTCCGATCTCAAAGCCTTCCTTCGCGCAGGCCTTTTGAAAGAAACGGTGGGAGATCTGGGTCAAAATCCCTACCCCGTCTCCGGTCTTTCCTTCCGCGTCCTTGCCCGCGCGATGCTCCAGATTTTCCACGATCTTCAAAGCGTCCGCCACGATCTGATGGCTCTTTTTGCCCTTTATATTGACCACCGCTCCGATCCCGCAGTTATCATGTTCAAATTCCGGACGGTAAAGTCCCTGTCCCGCGTTCTGACCGCAAAGCATCTTTTCCTTCTGTTTCATTCCATTTCCTCCTTGGCTGTCGCCGCATATTCCGTTTTGCCGGCGTTTTCATATCGGACCGCCGCCTCGATCAGCCCCTTAAACAAAGGATGGGCCAGATTCGGACGCGACTTGAATTCCGGATGGGCCTGGGTGGCCACAAAAAACGGATGATCGGCCAGCTCGATCATTTCCACGATCCGGCCGTCCGGAGAGATCCCGGAAAGCACCATGCCGTTTTTCTCCAGGATTTCCCGGTAATCGTTGTTCACTTCATAGCGATGACGGTGACGTTCTGAAATTTCTTTTTTCCCATACAGCTTCCTGGCCAGCGATCCCTCTTTTAAAAGACAGGGATACGCCCCCAGGCGGAGCGTGCCGCCGATGTTCTCCACGCCGTTTTGCTCCGGCATCAGCGCGATCACGGGATCCGGCGTATCCGGATCCAGTTCGATACTGGCCGCCGCGCCAAGTCCCGCCACGTTTCTTGCAAATTCCACGATGGCCAGCTGCATCCCCAGACACAGCCCCAGATAGGGGATTTTATTTCTTCGGGCGTATCCCACCGCCAGGATCTTTCCTTCCGTTCCTCTCTGGCCGAACCCGCCCGGTACCAAAATACCGTCCACATCGTGCAGATATTCTCCCAGATTCTCCGGCGTCAGCTCTTCCGCGTCGATCCAGCGGATGTGCACTTCCGCCCGGTTGGCAATGCCGCCGTGCTTTAACGCTTCGACCACGCTCAGGTACGCGTCGTGCAGCGCCACGTATTTTCCCACCAGAGCGATGGTCACCTCGGTAAGCGGATGATGCAAATCCTCCACCATCGCGTACCAGTCGCTCAGGTTCGGCTCCGGGCAGGGCAGATGCAGACATTCGCACACCGCCTGGGCCAGCTTTTCCTTTTCCAGCATCAGCGGAACCTCATAGAGGGAAGGGGCGTCCAGATTCTGCAGCACATGTTCTTTTTTCACGTTACAAAACAGCGCGATCTTTTCCTTCATTTTATCATCCAGCGGATAATCGGAACGGCACACCAGAATGTCCGGCCAGATCCCCATGCTCTGCAAAGACTTGACGCTCATCTGGGTGGGCTTTGTTTTCATTTCCCCGGACGCTTTTAAATAAGGAATCAACGTCACCTGGATCAGCGCCACATTCTCCCGTCCCATCTGCGCCTGAAACTGTCGGATCGCTTCCAGGAAGGGCTGGCTTTCGATATCGCCCACCGTGCCGCCCACCTCGATGATGGAAATGGTTTCCTCCTCCGGCGTCTTCGCCTGATAGAACCGGGACTTGATCTCGTTGGTAATATGCGGGATCACCTGTACCGTCCCGCCGCCGTAGTCCCCATGGCGTTCCTTATTTAATACGGACCAGTAAATCTTTCCGGTGGTCACGTTGGAATTAAAATCCAGGCTCTCGTCAATGAACCGCTCATAGTGCCCCAGATCCAGATCCGTCTCGGTACCGTCGTCGGTCACATAGACCTCTCCGTGCTGGATGGGGTTCATCGTGCCCGGATCCACATTGATATAAGGATCAAACTTCTGCATCGTCACATGGTAGCCTCTGGCCTTTAACAGACGTCCCAGCGATGCCGCCGTGATTCCTTTCCCCAGGCCGGATACGACGCCGCCCGTCACAAACACGTATTTTACCGCCATACTCTCTCCTCCCGTCCTGTATGAACAGAGAAGGGCATCAAATAAGCCTGCTTTGGCAGGCTATCTGACGCCCTCGTCATTCCGTAATTACCAATATGTTTTCAATCTCTCGTAATAGTTTATACGATTCATGCGGATTTGTAAAGTCTTTTTCTTCGATTTTCCGTAAAAATAAAATGCCGATTTTTTATAAAAAAGTGCTTGACATTTCTTCTGAGGGGTGTATACTACGAATCGTAAAGCAAAGGCGCTTTGGAGGATCTCCGAAGCGCTTTTTTTATGTGAGAACGCAGCCAAACGCGTGATCGAAGATCGAAAGGAGAACATTTTATGGAAAAAGGGATTCCCGAACTTTATGGCAGCCTGGTCTTTAACGACAAGGTGATGCGCGACAAGCTCCCGAAGGATATTTATAAAGCGTTGCGCAAAACGATCGAGAATAACACGCATCTGGAGTTGGATGTGGCCAATTCCGTAGCGGTAGCGATGAAGGAATGGGCCGTGGAAAACGGCGCCACGCATTTCACGCACTGGTTCCAGCCGATGACAGGTTTCACGGCGGAAAAGCACGACAGCTTCATCTCCCCTGTGGGCAATGGACAGATCATTATGGACTTTTCCGGCAAGGAGCTTGTAAAGGGCGAACCCGACGCTTCCAGTTTCCCCTCCGGCGGCCTGAGAGCCACCTTTGAGGCAAGAGGCTATACCGCGTGGGATCCCACCTCTCCTGCGTTCATCAAGGACGGCACCTTATATATCCCCACCGCTTTCTGTTCCTACAGCGGCGAAGCGCTGGATAAGAAAACACCTCTCCTGCGTTCCATGGAGACTCTGAGCAAGGAAGCCACCAAGATCCTGAATCTGCTGGGACAGACGGACGTGACCAGCGTTTCCACTACCATCGGTCCCGAGCAGGAATATTTCCTGATCGACAAGGATCTGTACACGCAGCGCAAAGACCTGATCTTCACCGGACGGACGCTGCTGGGCGCAATGCCTCCCAAAGGGCAGGAAATGGAAGATCATTATTTTGGCGCCTTAAAACCCCGCGTGGCCGCTTACATGCACGATCTTGACATGGAGCTTTGGAAGCTGGGAATTCCCGCCAAGACCAAGCACAATGAGGTGGCCCCTTCCCAGCACGAGCTGGCTCCCATTTTTGATACCGCCAATATCGCGGTGGACCACAACCAGCTGACCATGGAGATCATGAAAAAGGTGGCGGACAAACACGGCCTGGTATGCCTGCTCCATGAAAAGCCCTTCGACGGCATCAACGGTTCGGGCAAACACAACAACTGGTCCATGATCACCAACACCGGCGTCAATCTGCTGGATCCCGGCCGTACCCCCGCCGAAAACATCCAGTTTCTGATCTTTTTAATGGCTGTCATCAAGGCCGTGGACGAATATGCGGATCTGATGCGTCTGTCCGTGGCCAGCGCAGGAAACGATCACCGGCTGGGCGCCAACGAAGCGCCTCCCGCCATTGTTTCCATTTTCCTGGGCGATGAGCTGACCGCCGTTTTGGATTCCATCGAAAACGACACCTTCTTTGGCAAACATCAGCGCATCCAGATGGAAACCGGTGCCACGGTGCTGCCCCATTTCTTTAAGGACAATACGGACAGAAACCGTACTTCGCCTTTTGCGTTTACGGGCAATAAGTTCGAATTCCGTATGCTGGGTTCTTCCATCTCCGTGGCTGGCCCCAACATCATCCTGAACACGGCGGTAGCGGAAGCGCTCTCCCAGTTCTATGACGAGTTAAAGGACACGCCGGCGGACGGCATGGAGGAAGCGGTACATGCGCTGGTAAAACGCGCCATTTTAAAACATAAAAAGATCATCTTCAACGGAAACGGTTATACCGACGAATGGGTGGAGGAAGCGGAAAAACGCGGACTTTACAATCTCAAATCCACGCCGGAAGCGCTGCCTTGCTTCATCGCAAAAAAGAATATCAAGCTGTTCACCGAGCATAAGATCTTTACCGAAAGCGAGATCTATTCCCGCTATGAGATCCTGCTGGAGAACTACTGCAAGACGCTTCACATCGAGGCGAGAACCATGCAGGATATGATCCGTCGCGACTTCCTTCCCGCTCTGATGGAATACACCGACGAGGTGACCTGCTCCATCAGCGGCAAAAAGGCGGTGGCCGACCTGCCCTGCACGGCCGAGACCAAACTGCTTTCCAAGCTGTCCGGCTATTACGAGGAGATCTATCTGGCCGAGGAGAAACTGGAAGCCGACACCAAAACGGCGGAAGGACTTGCGGATATGCAGGAAGCGGCAAACTTTTATCATGAAACGATCCTGGCCGATATGGACGCTATCCGTAAGGCTGCGGACGCGGCGGAGGAATATCTGCCCGACAGCATCCTTCCCTATCCGAATTACGAGGCCCTTCTGTTCTCCGTCTGATTTTGATACAACGGATCGAACCACAGGAAGGAACCTCATACCATGTCCATACAGACATCTGACAAAACAACCGCACGCACCGGCGCAAAGCGCGTAGCGCTGGTGCGTTCCATAAAAGAAGAATGTGGCGTGTTCGGAATCCTCAATCCGGACGCGGCGCCGGCGGCGCCCGATCTGTATTACGGTCTGAGCGCCCTGCAGCACCGCGGACAGGAAGCCGCCGGTATGGCGGTGTGCGATACCTTCGGCCCCATGGGAAATATCTCCTCGAAAAAGGACATGGGACTGGTCAGCGAGGTTTTCCGTCCCGATACCCTAAACGCCTTACAGGGCAATCTGGGCATCGGTCACGTACGCTATTCCACCACCGGTTCCAGCACCGCAGAAAACGCCCAGCCTCTGGTTTTGAAGTATTTAAAGGGCACGCTAGCGCTCTGCCATAACGGAAATCTGACCAATGCGGCGCAGCTGCGTCAGGAGCTGGAGGAAAGCGGCGCCATCTTTCACACCACTACGGATTCGGAAGTGATCGCCTGCCATATCGCGCGGGAACGGACGAAAACTGCCTGCGTGGAGGATGCCATTTTACATACCGCAAGAAAATTGAAGGGCGGCTACGCACTGGTCATCATGAGCCCCCGTAAGCTGATCGGCGTACGGGACCCGCTGGGACTCAAACCGCTCTGTCTGGGCAAACGAAAGGACAGCTACATCCTGGCTTCCGAAAGCTGCGCCCTGACCGCTGTAAACGCGGAATTTGTCCGCGATATCCTGCCCGGCGAGATCGTCACCATCACCAAAGACAGAATCCGGTCCGACTGCCGGCTCACGCAGGAAAAACACGCGCACTGTATTTTTGAATACATCTACTTCGCCCGGCTGGATTCCACGCTGGACAAAGTGAATGTTTACGACGCGAGGATCCGCGCCGGAAAGGCGCTGGCGCTCTCCCATCCCGCAAAAGCGGATCTGGTCACCGGCGTCCCCGACTCCGGCCTCGCGGCCGCAATGGGTTTCGCACAGGCCTCCGGCCTGCCCTTTGCCCTTGCGTTTCACAAAAACAGCTATGTGGGAAGGACGTTCATCAAACCCACCCAAAAGGAGCGGGAATCGGCCGTCCACCTGAAACTGAGCGTACTGTCCAGCGTCGTGAGGGACAAAAGCATCGTCCTCATCGACGATTCCATCGTCCGCGGCACCACAATGGCAAGCCTCATCAACATGTTAAAACAGGCCGGGGCGAAAGAGGTCCATGTGCGCATCAGCTCCCCTCCCTTTCTGTACCCTTGTTATTACGGAACCGATGTTCCCAGTAACGACCAGCTGATCGCTTCTTCCCACACAGCTGATGAAATCTGCGCCCGCATCGGCGCGGATTCCCTGGGCTATATGCGGATCGACGATCTTTCCCAAATGACCGGGGAGCTTCCATTATGTAAAGCGTGTTTTGATAACCAATATCCTGTGTAACACTCTCCCCTTTGGTTATCGGACATTCTTTAATACACAACGCAAAGGCGCGTTTCAAAACAGGAAACGCGTCTTTTGTTGTAAAAAAAGGCCTTTTGGCCAAAAAAAATGAGGAGGAAACATTATGAGTGAAGAGATTTTGAGCGCCTTAAACGGCGAAGTGTTCGGCGTCTGGTTTTTGATCGGCGCCGCGCTGGTGTTCTGGATGCAGGCCGGATTTGCCATGGTGGAAACCGGCTTTACCAGAGCCAAGAACGCGGGCAACATTCTGATGAAAAACCTGATGGATTTTTGTATCGGCACGGTGGTCTTTATCCTGATCGGCTTTAGCCTGCTGCTGGGAGAAGACCTGGTGGGCTTTATCGGAAAACCCGGGTTTGACATTTTCACGTCCTACGGCAGTTTCGATTGGTCCAACTTTGTATTCAATCTGGTGTTCTGCGCCACCACGGCGACCATCGTATCCGGCGCCATGGCGGAACGCACCAAGTTCCTTTCCTACTGCATTTACTCCGCAGTAATCTCCGCGGTGATCTATCCCGTGGAGGCGCACTGGACCTGGGGCGGCGGCTGGCTGGCCCAGATCGGATTCCATGATTTTGCGGGTTCCAACTGTATCCATATGGTAGGCGGTACCAGCGCTCTGATCGGCGCGGCTCTGCTTGGCCCCCGTATCGGAAAATTTGTAAAAGACAAGGCCGGAAAAGTCACTAAGGTCAACGCATTCCCCGGTCACAACCTTCCCATCGGCTGCCTGGGCGTCTTCATTCTCTGGCTTGGCTGGTACGGTTTCAACGGCGCGGCCGCCACTTCCGTCGAAGAGCTGGGATCCATCTTTTTAACCACTACCATCGCGCCCTCTGTGGCCACTGTGGTCTGCATGGTCTTTACCTGGATCAAGTATGGCAAGCCCGATGTTTCCATGTGTTTGAACGCGTCCCTGGCGGGCCTTGTGGCCATCACGGCGCCCTGTGACGTCTGCGACGCCTTCGGCTCCATTATCATCGGCGCCATAGCCGGTCTGCTGGTGGTATTCGGCGTATGGTTTTTGGACTACAAGCTGCATATTGACGACCCGGTAGGCGCCGTGGCGGTACACTTCCTCAACGGCATCTGGGGTACCCTCTCGGTAGGTCTGTTCGCCACCGATACCGCGCCCGCCTTTGCAAGAGGCTTCGGCGACGGCGTCACCTTCGGTGCGAACCAGATCGCCGGAAAAGGCCTGTTCTACGGCGGCGGCTTCCGTCTTCTGGGCATCCAGTGCCTGGGCGTGATCGCCACACTGGCCTGGACCGCCGTTACCATCACCATTGCGTTCCTGGTCATTCGGGCCCTTGTGGGACTGCGGGTCACCAAAGATGAAGAGATCATCGGTCTGGACGCCTGCGAGCACGGTCTGACCAGCGCTTACGCCGGCTTCTCCATCATGGATATCTCCAACACCATGACCATGGATGTCAACGAAAATACGGATCTGGGCACCGATGCGTATGAGGAAGCGTCCGAGGTGCAAAAGGCCGCCGCGGTTCCTGTGGCCGGCGCGCCGGTGGAGACCGATACCGGAATCCACAAGGTCGTCATCATCACCAAGCTGTCCAGCTACGAGAAGATCAAAAAGGCGATGAACGATCTGGGCGTCACCGGCATGACGGTTACGCAGGTCATGGGCTGCGGCATCCAGAAGGGCGCCGGGAGCATGTACCGCGGCGTAGAAGTGGATGCGACTTTGCTGCCTAAGGTCAAGATCGAAGTGGTCGTAAGCAAGATCCCGGTCGCTTCCGTAATCGAAACGGCCAAAAAGACACTCTACACCGGCCATATCGGCGATGGTAAGATCTTTGTCTATAATGTCAGCCAGGTGGTGAAGGTCCGCACCGGCGAGGAAGGCCTTGCCGCTTTGCAGGACGTAGAATAACACTCGGCTTTTGTTCCCCCTGCCCCGCCCGTTTTTCGGGCGGGGCGCTTTTTAAGAAAGCGATTTCCCAGATACCCGAGTCTTGACATCCTCTCCCAATCGTGTATACTAACAGGAGAAGAAAAAAATTGAAACGAAGACGCGCTATCAAGTCTGTTGATATAGGCGTCTTTTTTGAAATGGAGGTCTATCTATGTGCGGGATTGCCGGATATATCGGAAAAAAACAGGCTGCGCCCATCATTCTGGACGGTCTTTCCAGACTGGAATACCGGGGTTACGATTCTGCCGGCATCGCCGTATTTGACGGCGAAAAGATCCGGATGCAGAAAGCCACGGGACGGCTGCGGATCCTGGAGGAGATGACACAGCACGGCGCCACGCTTCCCGGCGTGGCCGGAATCGGCCATACCCGGTGGGCCACCCACGGCTCCCCTTCGGACGTCAACGCCCATCCCCACATGAACGAAGAAAATTCCATCGCGGTGGTGCACAACGGCATTATCGAAAACTATGCCCAGCTGAAGCAGAAACTGCAGCAAAAAGGGTACAAATTCGCCTCCGAAACGGATACGGAGGTGCTGGTACATATGCTCACCGAATATTACCACGGCGATCCGCTGGAGGCCATTGAAAAGGTCATGCACCGCGTGGAGGGCTCCTACGCCCTGGGCATCCTGTTTTTGGACCACCCGCATCATATTTACGCGGCCCGCAAGGACAGCCCGCTGATCATCGGGGAAAGCGGCGAAGGCAGGTTTATCGCTTCCGATGTGCCCGCGATCCTGCAATATACCCGCAGCGTCTACTATATGGAAAATGAAGAGATCGCCTGTCTCTCCCATGCGCATACCCGGTTCTTCAACGTGGACGGAGAAGCCATCCAAAAGGATCCCGTCACCATCGACTGGGACATCCACGCGGCGGAAAAAGGCGGCTTTGAATATTTTATGCTCAAGGAAATCTATGAGCAGCCCCGGGCGATCCGCGATACCATCTCGCCCCGCATCAAAAACGGCGCCATCGACCTGAGCGAGATTCAAATCTCCGACGACGAGTGGAAGGCGTTTCGCAAGATCACCATCGTGGCCTGCGGCAGCGCATACCACAGCGGCGTGACCGGCCGGTATGTGCTGGAAGATCTGGCCCGCATCCCCACGGAGGTGGATCTGGCCAGCGAATACCGCTACCGCAATCCCATCTACGACCCTGACACGCTGGTCATCATCGTCAGTCAGTCCGGAGAGACGGCGGACTCCCTGGCCGCCCTGCGGGATGCCAGATCCCACGGCTGCAAGGTCCTGGCGATCGTCAACGTGGTGGGCAGTTCCATCGCCAGAGAGGCCGATGCGGTTTTCTACACCTGGGCGGGTCCCGAAATCGCCGTCGCTACCACCAAGGCCTATAGCTGCCAGATCGCGGCCTTCTATCTGCTGGCCTTAAAACTGGCTTCGCTGCGCGCCGCCATTACGCCCGAGCGGTTCCGGACGCTCCTGGACGCGCTGGTATGCCTGCCGGGTCAGATCGAAGGACTGCTTTCCCAAAAAGAAAAAATCCAGTTCTTCGCCAATCATTATCTGGCCACGGAACACATCTTCTTCATCGGGCGCGGCATTGATTACGCCCTTTGCCTGGAGGCTTCCCTGAAACTAAAGGAAATCTCCTATATCCATTCCGAAGCCTACGCCGCCGGCGAACTCAAGCACGGCACCATTTCGCTGATGGAAAACGGCACGCTGGTCATCGCGGTGGCCACCCAGGACAGCCTGTATCCCAAGACGGTGAGCAATATCGTGGAGGTTAAGAGCCGCGGCGCCTTTGTCATGGCCCTGACCACACTGCAGCATCAGGAGATGGAAAAATGCGCGGATTACGTGCTTTATATTCCGGAGACCGAGGCGCCCTTTATGGGATCCTTGGCCATCATCCCGTTACAGCTGTTCGCCTACTATGTGTCCCTGGGAAGGGGCCTGGACGTAGATAAACCCCGAAACCTGGCCAAATCGGTTACGGTAGAATAAAAAAGCCGGGGACGCATCCGTTTCGATGCTCCCCGGCTTTTTTTGCCCGATTCGACGGGTTCAAAGGATCTCCCGGCAGAAATAACAGGTAAAATCCTGTCTCCTGCTGCCGATGCGGATCAGGTTCTCCGCGCCGCAGTACCTGCATCTGACCAGAACCATCCCGCTTGGAACCCCGTCGCCGTCATAATGGCGCATGGCGGGCATCCGGCCGCCGGTCTCATGATGAAGCCGCAGCTCTTCGAGCCGTTCTTCTTCCGCATGGGCCTTTTCATCCTCCATCGCCTTCTGCCGCAGATACGCCGTGGTAGAATCCGCATCCGGTTCTAAAGGCGGAACCGACGGTTTTTTCCCGGATACCACGGTCCGTGCCGGCGCCGTTTTCATCCCGCCGCCTGCCGACGGAACGGAAACGTCCGCCTGCCGTCTTTGGTCCCTCATTTCTTTGTGACTGCGATCCCTTTTTTGCTTCATGGCCGGCACAAAACGTGTCACAAATATGATCAAAAGGATCAGCCAAACAATCGTCTGTATCATCTTTTTCTCCCTTCTTTTATCCGGTACGCCCCAGTGTCTGCGCCGGATCTGTCGCCGCGCTGTGTCGGATCATGAGCAGTTCCACGCTCAGCACGTCGTTCATTTTCCCGGTTTTGACCGCCTCGTCCGCTTCCACACAGTCCTGCAGCGCCTCTTTTAGCTCGTGCATGGAAAACCGGGCGGCCTGCGACGTATATTTTCTGATTACAAAACCGGGAAGCCCGGTCTGTTCCCCGATGCTGCGATCGTCATAGCCTTTTTTCTTCAGCTGCTTGACCTGCATCAGCAGATTGAACTGCCGCCCGATCAGGGACAGAATCCGCATCGGAGGTTCCTTTTTGGAAAGCAGATCATAGTATAGCTTCAGCGCCTGCTGCTGTCTGCGCAGGGCGATGGCCTCCACCATATCGAAGATCTGGCCGCTGATCTGACGGACGCAGACCGCGTCCACGTCCTCCTTTGTCACAACGTCCCGCTCCAGCGTATAACAGAGGACCTTTTCCAGCTCCCGCCTTATATTCTCCATATTCGGGCCGGTCTTTTGCAGAAAATGCCGGAGGGTGCTCTCCGTGATTTTCTTATTTTCTTTCTTAAGCAGGGTGAGGACCCATTTTTGCAGCGTGGCTTCGTCCTGCATGGGAAACTCCACCGTACGCCCCACATCCTTCACCGCCCGAAACAGACGGCCCCGTTTATCCACTTCCGTTTCCACAAAAACGAAACTGACCGTTTCGGGAAGATTTCGGATAAAATCGGCAAGCCGGTCCGACGCCTTTTTGAAAAACCCGCTGTTTTCCACCACGATTACCCGTCTTTGTGCGAAAAAAGGCATGGTCCGGGCCTGTTCCATCAGCTCTTCCGGATCGGTCTCCCTGCCTTCATAATAATGATAGTTCATGGTGTCTTTGGGATCGATCAGCGCCTGTTTGAGCCGGTCCCGATACTGCAGACGCAGGTAGGCCTCTTCTCCGTAGAGCAAATAGACCTGTTTCAGGTGCATTGTTCTGAGATCTTCCAACAGCCGCTGCATCGTTCCCTCCTTCGTCCGCCCTGCGGCCCTTTTGAGATATTCTAGCACATTTCAGGGAGAAAGGAAAGTGCGAACGGACATTCTGTCTTTCTCCACGGATACCAAAACAGCGCCCTGTCCGGCGGTGACATAGTAAGGGATCGACTGCCCCCGGATACGCTCCAGCGTCTCTGGAGCGGGATGCCCGTAACGGTTCTTTCTTCCGCAGGAGATCAGGACGGCCCGGGGATTGATTGCCTGCAAAAAAGGCAGACCAGTGGCGTTTGCCGCGCCGTGATGCCCCGCGGCAAGCAGATCGCACTCCAGCAGCGTCTTTTCATACCGTTCCACCAGCCACTGCTCGCCCGCTTCCTGCAGATCGCCGGAAAAAAGGGCGCAAAAGTCGCCGTACGCAAGCTTTAATACCAAAGATGCGTCGTTGCGGTCCGACACGGGCCGCTGTGCAAAAGGGTGCAGACAGGTCAGCGTCACTTCTCCTGCCGTCAGCTGTTCTCCCGCCTGCAGCCGCGTCACCAAAACGCCATAGTCCTGCGCCAGGGTAAGAATCTGCTGCAGCTGGTCGTCCCACAGAGGCACATCCGGCAAATACAGGCCGTGAATCCCGATGCGTTCCGCCTGCGCCCACGCGAAAATCTCCTCAAGCGCGTTGACATGATCCTCATCCCAGTGGCTGATAAAAATACCGGACAGGGAACGGACGCCGCAATGCTTTAGATAAGGGATGATCTGGAACGTGCCCGCGCGACTGGAAGAAGCGCTTCCCGCATCCAGAAGGAAAAATTCATGACGGGGCGTTTCCACGCAGACGCACGCGCCCTGTCCCACGTCCAGCATCGCGATGCGCAGACCATGGGGCAGGCGGATCAGAAAAATTCCCGTCAAAAGCAGCGCCGCTGTCAGGCGCAGCAAAGGCGCAAGACGCCTGCCCTGCCAACAGAGAAGAAAGAGCGCCGCGCCAAAAAGCACGACCTGCCACGCCTCGGGCGTCCCGGTATGCTGTGCGCTGCCGGGCAGCGACAGGACGGTACGGCAGATCAGCCGGTAACATCCAAACAGGAAACGGACCGGCAGCGCCACGCCCTTTGCGATCCCCAAAAAAACCGGGGCAACCGGCTCCAGCAGACCCAAAACAGCCAGCAGCAGCAAAAGGGGCAGCAAAATGCCCATCAAAGGGATCACCGCCAGATTGGCCGGAATCGACCAGGGATTCCACTGATGAAAATGACGCAGCAGAAACGGAAGCGTCGCCAGCGTCACGCTCATCCCGGACAACGCGGCCCGCAGGATCTTCTGCCCCGCCTTTTGCCGGTCCTCTTTTCGGTCGCCGCTATCGGTCAGAAAGGGGCATATCACCGCAATCCCGGCCACCGCGGAAAAGGAAAGCTGAAATCCCGCGTCAAACAGAAATGCGGGAGAAACCACCAAAATCCACGCCGCGGCAAGCAGCAGCGAAGTGGCCAGATCCGCGGTCCTGCAAAAAAGGCGCGCGCCCAGCGTCATTCCAAACATGAGAAGCGCCCGTTTTACGGACACGCTCATTCCGGTCATACAGGCATAACCGGTCAGGATTCCCATCCCTGCCGCGGCCGCTGCCCAGACGGGCAGGCGTATCCTGCGAAGCAGCATAAAAAGCCCCAGACCGATGAGGGAAACGTGCAGTCCCGAGATGGCCAGCAGATGGGAAATGCCCGCCGCCTGGTACAAAGACTTCACCGTTTCGTCCATCCCTCTTTTTTCGCCCAGCACCATGGCGGATGCCAGCGGACCGTCCTGTTGTCCCAACAGCTTATCAAAAAAGAAAGCGATCCTGCGTCGGATCTCATACAGCGTCTGCCCTACGGGATCAAAGGATTTGCTTTCCCACAAAATCCTGACGTCCTGCAGCGCAAAAAGATACCCTCTGGTCTGCTGATAAATACGCCGGTCAAACTCTCCCGGATTCGTGGCGCTTTGAAAGGGAACGACTCTGCCCTCCACCCGCACGCTGCTGCCCACCCGGGGCAGCGATTCATCCGTTTGCAGATAGCAGACCACTGATTTTTTCCCCGGTTCCTCTTCCGGCTTTTGGGATTTTCGTCCCTTCTCCACCCCGATCCGGGAAAGCGTAAACGTCAGAGCCGCGTCTGAATCGTCCGCCGGCTCATAAGGCTCTGCCGCCTTCCCGATCAGGATCACCGTCTCTCCTTCCAGGCTGTCCCATCGCCCATCAGCGGGCGGCATCGGCGCAAGCAGAAGATAAACGGTCAAAAAAAGCAGCAGAGCCGTACATAATGGTCGTCTCAAATCAATGATTTCCTCGCAGCAGTTACCCCACCGGCACCACCAGATCCAGATTCCGCTCGTATATGCTGGCCAGGTTGAACGTTTCGCGATACATAATCTCCGTCTCTCCGTTGATGGAGATCTGCACCTTGTTGATATTGGGAAGCTCCGCAAGCGAATTGACAATGGAATATATGACCACGTCCCCGGTCACATTGAATACCTTGGTATTAAACCCATCGTCCAGATTCACATAACAGGTGCCGTCCTTTACCGTAACGCCCAGCACCTTGGTGGAGGGATTGATCACCGGGAACGCGTCCTCGCTGTCCTGTCCGGGCCCCGCGATCAGACTTTCCACCACCAGCTTTTCCAGCGAGATATTGCTGTTATAAACCTTTTTTACGCTGGTGGGCACCAGCTTATCCCCTGCTTCATTGGCAAAATAAAGCTTCAGCCAGATCTGTTCATAAGAATTGATCTCGTTTCCTTCGTTGTCGATGAAAAGTTCCGCGGTCATCGGCCCCACCGGCGTACCGGCGCTGTCTGTGAGCGCCTCTCCCTTTACGGTTATGGCCACATGATCCACGCCCTCCACCTGCGTCAGCGTACGCACGATGGCCGCCCGGATCAAAACCTCCGTGGTCGGCTGGATCTTTTTATATTCCTCGCTCACATCCAGCACAAGAAGGCTTTCCTGCAGATCCCAGCCGTTGATCTCGTACCCGTTGACCGGCGTCCGAAGGGACAGCTCCACCGGGTTTTCTTTGAGCGCGTCCACCGCTTCTCTCAGCTGGCCGTCCCTGTCCTGGCTCTCCAGGCTGTGAGAGACTGCGGTAATCTTGGTCTCCGCCTGATTGATATAATAAACGGATATGGTGTTTTCGCCTCCCGCAGTATCCTGTGCAGCGCACCCGCCAAGCAGGCAGCCGATCAGACAGATCATATAAAAAAAGCCGCCTTGTAAACGCATCCCGGCAAACGGGCGCCGTGTCCTTTTGCTCATACATTTCCTCCGGTTCTGATATAGGTCAGCGGAATCTTTACCGTAAAAACGGTGCCTTCCCCTTCCACGCTGCTGACTTTGATGGAGCCTCTGTGCAAAAGCACCGCGCTTCTTGTGATGGAAAGCCCCAGCCCCGTTCCGCCGATCTGTCGGGAATGAGACTTGTCCACACGATAAAACCGTTCAAAGATATGGTCGTAATCTTCCTCCTTTAAGCCGATGCCGGAATCCGAAACCTCCACCGTGAAAAACTGATGATCCGCGTCCAGCACCACCCTGACCCAGCCGTGCTCCCTGTTGTACTTGATGGCATTTTCCACCAGATTGGTAAAGATCAAAGACAGTTTGATCTCATCCACCTCCGCCGTCACGGGACGCATGCTTTCGAATACGATTTCCACGTCCTGCCTGCGGGCGATGGGACGCAGGCGCTTGAGCGTCATTTCCAACAGGCTGTTGATATCCACGGCCCGAATATCCATTTCCGCCTCTTTTTTATCCATCTTCACCAGCGTCAGCAGGTCGTTGATGATCTTGTTTTCGCGCTCGATCTCCTCGGCAATGTCCTGCATAAACTCCCGGTACAGCTCCGCCGGCGCGTCCGGCTGCTGGTTGAGGGAATCCGCCAGTACCTTGATGGAGGTCATGGGCGTCTTTAGCTCATGGGAAACGTTGGCCACAAATTCCTGCCGGGAATCGTTGATGACGCGCATCCGGGCAAGCAGCTGATTGAACGCATCCACGATCTGTTCGGTCTCCAGATAATCCGGTACGGAAATCTCCTGATCCGTATAACCGTCCTTCACCTCCCGGATCGCTTTGGTGATCCGCTCAAAGGGCACGATGAGAATATGGGAAAAGAACAGCACGATGCCCAGGATAAGAAACGCCATGACGATTTCCAAAATCAGCGCCCGACGGCTCAAAATTTCCAGCGTGGCGGCAATGCTGTCCGTGGATGTGCTGGCGAGGATCACGCCGCGCACGATGGACACCGGCTTTTGATCCTGCTCCACCGTCTCCACAATGGGGACCGTCATCTCGATATACCCGTTATTGCGGTCATACCGCGACGTATTCTCTCCTTTAAAGCATTTGATGACTTCCTCGGAAATGATGGTTTTTCCTTCGCTGATGCCGTAGGTGTCCTTTACGATGCGGAAATTGCCGCTGATGATCAGCACGCGGCCGTCGTAAAGGTTGGACATCTGCTCCAGCTCCGCGTTGATGACATCGGAAGACGTGTCCTGAAGATAATTGTAGTTGATCAGATGGTCGGCGATGATCCTGTACTGCGTGGTCACGTCGGAAATGCGCAAAGATACCGCGCGCTCCTCGTAGCTTTCCAGGATGCCAATGCGTATGATAATCCCCGGAACCACGCCGATGACCAGCATCAGGATAAAAATATAGGCTTTCAGGCTCCGAAAGATGGGAATTTTGCGGATCAGTTCCCTGAGTTGATCGAACATGGTATTCCTCCGTTGCAAGCGTGGTAATTCTGCGGAAAGGATCCGCTCATGCGCGGAAGAAATACCCTACGCCCCATTTGGTATGCACGTAACGGGGTTCGCTGGGATTTGTCTCGATCTTTTCCCGAAGACGGCGGATATGGACGTCCACGGTGCGCACGTCGCCGGGATAATCGGATCCCCAGATCAGGCCCAGCAGCTTTTCCCGGCTGTAAACCTTATTGGGGTTTTTGATCAGAAGCTCCAGCACGTCGAATTCCTTGGCGGTCAGGTTGACCTCTTTGCCCGCGATGCTCACCCGGCGGCTGTCGCAGTCCATGCGCATCTCGCCTCTTTCCAGGATATTCCCTTCTTTTTTCTTTCCCTCCCGGTCCGAGGTGCGGCGCATAATCGCCTTGATCCTGGCCTTGACCTCCAATATGTTAAAGGGCTTGGTAATATAATCGTCCGCGCCGTATTCCAGGCCCATGATCTTGTCCATATCCTCGCTCTTTGCGGTCAGCATCACAATGGGAACGTTGGAAAACTCCCGAATCTGCTGACAGACCTCCGTGCCGCTCATTTTGGGCAGCATGATGTCCAGTAAAATCAGGTCGAAATTCTGGCTGCGGGCGTACTGCAGCGCCTCTTCCCCGTCATATGCGCAGGTGACCTCCATTCCGTCCTGCTCCAGACTGAACCGGATCCCCTTTACAATCAGCTTTTCATCATCCACCACCAGAATTTTTTTCGCCATTCCGTTTTCCCTCTCTGTATGATTTTCTTATTCCACGAAGATCAAATCTCTGATTTTTTCAAACGCGGCCTGTTTGATGCCGCTTACCTTCATGATGTCCTCAATGCACGCGTACCGTCCGTTTTTCTCCCGAAACGCAATGATGGCCGCGGCCCGGCTTTCCCCGATCCCCGGAAGGGTCATCAAAGCGGCCGCATCCGCGGTATTGATATCGATCCTGCCGCCTTGGGCAGCGGACAACGCCCCTTCGTCACGCCCGCCTCCGCCGTCGGAATAAGGCGTCCGCGCGCTCTCTTCCTCCGTCATGATATAGATCCGGCTGCCGTCTGTGACCGGCTGGGCGAGATTACAGGATGCCGGATCGGCCTCCGTCAAAAACCCGCCGCCCGCGGTCACGGCGTCCATCACCCGGCTGCCCTCGGGCAATTCGTATACGCCGGGACGCTTCACCGCGCCGCAGATATGAACCACGCAGAACCTTTGCGGCTCCTGCTCTGTCACAGGCGGCGGACCCTCTGTCTCCTGTGTGCTTTCTATAACGTCGGACGGCTCGGAAAGAGAAAAAAAGTCCTCCTCTTCCCTCCCGCAGCCGCCCGCAAATAAGACGCAAAAAAGCAGCGCGCCGAACAAAACGGGGCCGCTTAGACGGCCGGTCGTATGTAATTTTTTTTGCTTTGGCACCTTATCTCTCCTTTTGTTTTCCAAAAGGAACCCCATGCACCGTAAATTTATTTTATTCCAGAAAAAATGATTTTACAAGTCCAATCCTTGCTGCATTTATTAAAAATTCCTTATGAAAAATTACAGGAAAAAACCGCCGCATTTGGCGGCGGTCCTTTACTCCCATTTGAACACCACGATTCCCGCTATGGCTACTATCAGGCCGATGGCCTTGCGCCACATAAAGGGCTGGTGCTGCGTCCCAAAAGCGCCGAACAGTTCGATCAGATACGCCGTCGCGATCTGTGCCACCACAATAAACAGCACCGCTTTTGCGGGGCCCAGCATATCCATGCTTTTGATCACCGTCCAGGTAATCGCCGCCCCCATGACGCCTCCCAGCAGCATATATTTTGGTTCAACCCGGAATACGCCCAAAAGATTCGACCGATCCGTCGTCGCCCAGACCAGCATACACACCAGAAACGCCGTAAACTGAACGAACGCGTTGGCCGTCCAGATGGAAGAGGATTTCGTAACCTGTGTGTTGAATACGCCCTGCAGGCTCATCAGCGCGCCCGAAAAAACAGCAATAAAAAATCCGATCATCTCATTGCCTCCTTTCTGATCAGTATGGCTGATGATCGGATCTTTTATTCCCGCCGGTCAATCCGTTTCTTTTCCTAAAAAACCGGTATCGTCCGGCACCTCGATATACGTCTCCTCTTCATATTGGGCGCCTGTTACCTGCGTCATGATCTGTTCGGAAAGATCTTTTAAAAGATCGGACACATTCCCGCCCTGCCAGATCTGCGTGTAGGCCACCTCCATCCGGACCCAGAAGTTGGCCGTGCTCATCAGCTTTGGCATGGGAACGGAACGGGCGTATTCCTCAGAAAAGCCCTCTGCGCCGGGGATGTCCAGCGCGATGTCGGATCTTGCCGGCAGCTTTCCGCTCCTTTCGTACAGCTTTTCGCTTTGCTGTTCTGTCAAAAACAGGGCGAAGTCCCTTGCCAGATCCTTTTTTTCGCTGTATCCGTTCACCGCCAGCGCGTACGTCACGGAAAGCCCTCTGGACTGCAGCTGTCCGCTGATATCCGGCAGCGTTACCACACCGAATTCATAGGGAAACGCGCCTTCCTGCTTCGCCTTTTCGATCCGCTTTAAAATGTCTGTGGTGGCCACGGTAAATACCAGTTTGCCGTCCAGAAAATCCTGCACCACGGACTCATAGCTGGAGGTCTGGGCGTCAATGGAGAAAAACTGATTGAGATCCTGATAGGCTTTCAGTCCCGTAACCGCGTCGGAATTGTAAATGTCGATCTGAGACTCCGTATCCCCGCAGTCGCCTCCCACGCTGATATAGTTTCCTGCAAAGAAATAGTTGTAAAAAATATCGGATACATCCCACCGGAAAACCGCTTCCACTGTTTCGGGGGCATTGTACTCCTCCGCAAAAGAAAGAATGTCCTCTATAGATCCCGGAATCAGGGAATCCGCGGATACTCCCATTTCCTCGGCAGCCTGCTCCAGATAGGTCCGATTGTATACCAGCGCGCTGGTCTCATAATAGTAGGGAATGGCCACCTTCTTGCCCTGATAGGTGACGGCGTCGAGCGCCGCCTTGGAAAAATGATCCGATGCCAGCATCCCGTCGTCCCAGGTGATTTCCTCCGCCAGGCCGGCCAGATACGCCTTTTCCAGGCTGTCGTTGCTGACGATATACAGATCCGGCGGATTGACGCGATCCAACGAAGCCTCATTGACGGCCTCCAGATAATCCAGTCCGGAAGTCAGAACCGGCAGCACGCGGATGTGATACGTTTCCAGATAATCCAGCGCGGCGCTGGAGAGATAATCTCCCATCGGCTCGTCCGTATACCAGACGGTGATGGTGGGTCTGGCCAGCAGCGCATTTTCGGGGATCGCCTCCAGAACACGATTTCCCGCCAGCGCCAGCACGATCATCATTCCTGTGGCCGCCGCCAACAGGACGACGGAGAATATTCTTTTTTTCAGATTCATAACGCCCCCTTACCGGCCGCAATGCTTTCCCGCAGAATCCCCATCATCTCGTCCACATGCTCCTTTTGAATGATCAGCGGAGGCAGAAAACGGAGAATGTCGGGCCCGGCGTTAATGAGGATCAGCCCTCTTTTGAGCGCCTCCTCAATCACCGGCGCCACGGGCCGGTCAAAGACCAGTCCCTGCATCAGTCCGACGCCGCGCCGAAGCCGGATAAAATCGAATTCGGAAACCAGCGCATCCAGTTTTTCCTCCAGATAGCCGGAGATTTCTCTCACATGCCCGACGATATTGTCCCTTTCAAACAGCTCCAGCACCTTTGCCACCGCGGCGCAGGCCAGCGGATTCCCGCCGTAGGTCGTGCCGTGATCCCCGGCCGCGAGGGATTTTTCCGCCACTCTTTCCGTCATCAAAAACGCCCCCACGGGCACGCCGCAGCCGATTCCCTTCGCCAGCGTCATAAGATCCGGTTTGATGCCATACCGCTGCCAGGCAAACAGAGTTCCGGTCCGTCCCATGCCGCACTGCACCTCGTCCAGTATCATCAGAAGATCCCTTTCGTCGCAGAGGGCGCGGATCTTTCTCAAAAAATCCTCCTCCGCGGGATAAAGACCTCCCTCGCCCTGCACCGTTTCCAGAAGGATGGCGCAGGTTTTGTCCGTCACGCAGGAAAGCACGCTGTCAAAATCGTTTAGCTGCGCAAAGCGGATCTGGCCGATTCCCGGTTCAAACGCTTCCCGGTATTTGGGATTTCCCGTCACCGAAAGCGCCCCCATGGTGCGCCCATGGAAAGAATGGTGCATGGCAATGATCTCATGATCCGTATTGCCGTCCTTTAAAAAGGCGTACTTACGCGCCGCTTTGATGGCGCCCTCCACCGACTCCGCCCCGCTGTTGGTAAAAAACACCCGATCCATCCCGGAAACGCGCGTCAGCTTTTTGGCCGCCTCGATGGCGGGCACGTTATAATAGTAATTGGACGTGTGGGTGATCGCATCGATCTGCGCTTTGAGCGCGTCGTTATATTCCCGGTTGTGGTACCCCAGCGCGAATACGCCGATGCCCGATACAAAATCCAGATACTTCTTATCGTCCAGGTCGTACAGATAAACGCCCTCGCCCCTTTTTAAAACGATGGGATACCGGTTGTAGGTATGCAAAAGGACGCTTTCCGCTTCGTCAATATATTGCCGCATGGTCTCAGACATTTTCTTTTCCCCTTTCCAGCCCTGCTTTCGTTTTACACCGGCGCATCCGGCAGCGGATCGTGATCCCCCACAATGGCGGTTCCGATTCCCTGATCCGTAAAGATCTCCAAAAGCAGGCAATGCGGAATCCTTCCGTCCAGAATGTGCACCCGGTTGACGCCGTGATCCACCGCCGCCGTGCAGTTGGCGAGCTTGGGAAGCATGCCGCCTCCGATATAGCCTTCCTCGATCAGCCGGTTGGCTTCGCTGACACGGATGCGGTTGATAAAGGTGCTCTTGTCCTCAAAATCCCGGTACAGACCTTCCACATCCGTTAAAAAGACCAGCTTGTCCGCGCCCACCGCCCGGGCGATGGCGCAGGCCGCGTCGTCCGCGTTAATATTATAGGTATCACAGTTTTCATCCATTCCCACAGGCGCCACAATGGGCAGAAAATCGCGATCGATCAGATCGTAAAGGATCTTGGGATTGACGCAGGTTACATTGCCCACAAAGCCGATATCCTGTCCGTCCACATATTTCTTTTCCACCTGCAGCAGATTGCCGTCCTTGCCGGAAATACCGGCCGCCAGTACGCCGAGCTTTTGCACCATGGACACCAGCTTTTTGTTCACCCGGTTTAAAACCATCTCCGCGATCTCCATGGTCTCCTCATCCGTCACCCGCAGGCCGCTGATAAAGGTCGGTTCCTTTCCCGCCTTTTCCACCCAGGTGCTGATGGCCTTGCCGCCCCCGTGGACAATGATGGGTTTAAATCCCACCAGTTTTAACAGCGTAACGTCCTGGATCACGCTGCGCTGCAGCTGCTCATGGCTCATGGCGCTGCCGCCGTATTTTACCACAATGATCTTACGGTTGAATTTCTGAATATAAGGAAGGGCTTCAATCAGTACCTCCGCTTTTTTCATGATCTCTTCCATTTCCGGTTTCATCTGTTACATCCTGCTCCTTCCCTTAACTCCTGTAATCCGCATTGATCTTCACATAATCATAGGTCAGATCGCAGCCCCAGGCGGCGGCCTCAAAGTCTCCCGCCTTCATATCCACATAAGCCGTCACTTCCGGACAGGACAAAATCCGGGTGGCCTCTTTCTCGTCAAAATCCACCGCCACGCCGTCCTGATAGGTCAGAATCTTCCCGGCGCTGCCAGAAAGCCAAAGCTCCACCTTCTGCGGATCGAAGCAGACGCCCGAATATCCCAGCGCGCACATGATACGCCCGCAGTTGGCGTCGTGTCCGAATATGGCCGCCTTGGTCAGATTGGAGCTGATCACGGAACGCGCCAGCTTTCTGGCGTTTTCCTTGGTGTCCGCATGCGCCACCTTCACTTCAAACAGGGCCGTGGCCCCTTCTCCGTCCCCGGCGATTTTCTTTGCCAGCGTCTCGTTGAGCTGATGCAAAGCGGCGCAAAACAGTTCGTACGCCTCTCCCTTTTGGGTGATCGGGGCGTTGCCCGCCTGTCCGTTCGCCAAAACCAGCAGCGTATCGTTGGTAGAAGTGTCGCCGTCCACGGAAATCATATTAAACGTATCCTTTACGTCCTCAGACAGCGCTTCCTGCAAAAGCTCTTTGGAAATATCCGCATCGGTGGCCACATAGGCCAGCATCGTGCACATATTGGGATGGATCATGCCGGAGCCCTTGCACATGCCGCCCAGCGTCACCTTTTTTCCGTCTATGGTCACGCACACTGCCGCCTCTTTGGGCAATGTGTCCGTGGTCATGATCGCGCAGGCCGCGTCATGGCCCGCCTGGCTGCCTTCCTTTAAGGCGGCGGCAGCTTTTTTGGCCCCCGCCACGATCCGGTCCATGGGAAGCGGCATCCCGATGACGCCGGTGGAACCGATCAGGACGTTCTGCGGCAAAATCCCCAGCGCTTCTCCCACCGTTTCAGCGGTCTGTTCACAACAGGCAAAGCCCTCGTTTCCGGTACAGGCGTTGGCGATTCCGGTATTTACCACCAAAGCGTGCACATCCTGCCCGCTCTCTACCACCCGCCGGTCCCAGAGCACGGGGGCGGCCTTTACCACGTTGCTGGTAAACACGCCCGCCACCCGGCAGGGCGCCTGGCTGTAAAGCATCGCCATATCTTTTCTGTTTTCGTATTTGACGCAGGCCTGTACTCCGGCCGCCAAAAAGCCCTTCGCTGCGGTAATTCCGCCGGCAATCCACTCCATCCTGTCATCCTCCGTTCTATTCGTTGAACCGCTCGATATTCTTTTCGTTTAAGACAAAATCATAATAGTTCAGATCTTCCCGCTTCGTCCAGCCGATGCAGTTCCAAAAGGCGTTCCCGACGTCGTTTTTGGTAAACGCAATCAGGGAAACCTTGCTGATTTCTTCTTCTTTGAGCGCCTTCATGCAGGCCACCACCATCGCTTTTCCGATGCCCATCCGGCGATAGCCCTCCTGTACGCAGACATGATACAGACATCCCCGCCGGCCGTCATGGCCGCACAGGATCGCACCCACTACTTTTTGCTCCCAAACCGCCACCACGCTGGTGGTGGGATTGCGCTTCAAAAAACGGGCGATCCCTTCCCGGGAATCGTCCACGCTGCGGATCCGAAACCCCCGGATGGTCATCCAAAGCGCATATACCTGATCATAATCCTCGATCTTCATTGTCCGGACCGTAAACATCATTTCCTCCCCTGATACCGCCGTCCTTTGGCGCACATTCCCTGACAGTGTACGCCCTTTCCCTGTAGCTGTCAACCGAAAGAAACGGCAGGATCAGTTCCCGCCATCTCTCGATCAGCCGCGCCAGCGGCCAGGCGGCATTGGCCGGAGAAGTGGACGGAAGCTTAACCGCCGTTTTCCGGCAGGCGTCCGCGCAATATTTTTCATACAGCGACCATGCTTTTTCCCCGTTGGCAAATACGGCGTCGATTTTCGTCCGTCTCAAAAGCCCGGCCACATCATTGGGCGTCACGCTGCGGATGGAGCTGTCGGAAGAACCTTTTATCTGACAGGAAGCGATCACATCCCAGATGGCGATGCGCCCCTTTAACAGCATGGCCTTCTTTTCTTCCACCGTTTCCGGCACGGGCTGATCGGTCAAAGCCGCCGTCACCTTCCAGAAGCGGTTTTGCGCATGCCCGTAATAAAACCCGGTTTCCCGGGATCGGACCGAGGGAAAGCTCCCCAGAATCAGGACCCTGGAATTTTCATCGCAGACCGGTTCAAACGTGTGCGTTAAGACCTCCATTTTTTCCTCCCGGCAGATCTTAAGGGAACAGAGGCGCCCAACGCAGTCCTTCGTCCTCCTTCTGGCCAAACATCAGGTTCATATTCTGCACGGCCTGTCCCGCCGCGCCTTTCACCAGATTGTCCATGGCGCCCATCACGACGATGCGCTTCGTTCTGGGATCGATCTGGAAATTGACATCCACATAATTGCTGCCTTCCACCCACTTGGTCTCCGGACAGATGCCCGGCTCCAGGACGCGGACAAAAGTTTCTTCCTTATAATAGCGCTCATAGGCCGCCCGAACCTGTTCGGACGTGGGAAGCGCCGACGTAGCGTCCGGCTTTAACGAAGCGTAAGCGGTCACCAAAATCCCGCGGTTCATGGGGACCAGATGCGGCGTAAAGTTTAAAAGCACCGGCTGTTTGGCCGCATAGGAAAGCTGCTCTTCGATCTCCGGCGTATGGCGGTGCCCCGTCACCGAGTATGCCTTGATGTTTTCGTTTACCTCGCAGAATAAATTGGCCGTCTTGGCGCTGCGGCCGGCACCGGAGGTCCCGCTCTTGGCGTCGATGATAATTGTAGACGGATCGATCAGTCCTTCCTTTAACAAAGGATAGAGAGAAAGGATCGAGCAGGTGGGATAACAGCCGGGATTTGCCACCAGTCTCGCGCGCTTGATCGCCTCTCTGTTGATCTCACACAGACCATAAACCGCCCCGTCAATCAGCTGCGGGGATTTGTGCTCGATGCCATACCACTTTTCATAAACGGCCACATCCTTGATCCGGTAATCCGCGCTCAGATCCACCACCTTTACTTTGGACAGGATCCTCTCATCCAGCACCGACGCCAAAAAGCCCTGCGGCGTTGCGGTGAATATCACGTCCACCTGATCCGAAAGCGCCTGCAGATGATCGTCCCGACAGACATCCTCCACCAGACAGAACATATTCCGATAGACCGACGCGTATTTCTGATCAATGTAGCTTTTGGAACCGTACCATTTGATCTCCACATTTTTATGCCCCAGCAGGATACGGGTCAGTTCTCCTCCCGCGTACCCGGTGGCACCGATGATGCCTGCTCTGATCATCTCTTTATCTCCTTTTCGTCCCAGCCGTTTCTGATTTTGCATAATCATAACACTATGATGCGCATTATGCAAGTATTTTGTGAATAAAATACATAAATATTCATTTTACGAGTCCGTTTTTTGCATAAAATACATCTTGCAATTCCGCTGTGCCTGATGTATAGTATTGAAAGAATATGGCGGACACTTCCATCTTGCCATAAATATGAAAAAAAAGCAACAGCAACGGAGGTCTGTATCATGAAAGAGAAAGTCATTCTGGCTTATTCCGGCGGTCTGGATACCACCGCCATCATCCCCTGGCTGAAGGAGAATTTCGACTATGAGGTCATCTGTGTCTGCATCGACTGCGGACAGGCGGAGGAACTGGACGGTCTGGAAGAGCGTGCCAAGTTCTGCGGCGCGTCCAAGCTGTATATTCTGGACGTAACGGATGAATTTGCCGACGAGTACATCGTTCCCTGCGTACAGGCGAACGCCATCTATGAGAACAAATATCTGCTGGGCACGTCTATGGCCCGTCCTCTGATCGCCAAGAAACTGGTAGAGATCGCCCGTCAGGAAGGCGCTTCCGCGATCTGCCACGGCGCCACCGGAAAAGGAAACGATCAGATCCGTTTCGAACTGGGAATCAAGGCGCTGGCTCCCGACATCAAAATCATCGCCGCATGGCGCAGCGATAAGTGGACACTGGATTCCCGGGAATCCGAGATCGAATACTGCAAGGCGCACGGCATCGACCTGCCCTTCTCGGCGGATTCCAGCTACAGCCGCGACCGGAACCTCTGGCACATCAGCCATGAAGGACTGGAACTGGAAGACCCGGCGAACGAACCCAACTACGATCATCTTCTCGTACTTGGCGTGACGCCCGAAAAGGCGCCGGAAGAAGGCGAATACGTAACCATGCGTTTCCAGGCCGGCGTTCCCGTCAGCGTAAACGGAAAGGAAATGAAAGTTTCCGATATCATCCGCACACTGAATCAGCTGGGCGGCAAGCACGGCATCGGGATCGTTGATATTGTGGAAAACCGCGTGGTTGGCATGAAATCCCGCGGCGTTTACGAAACCCCCGGCGGCACGATCCTGATGGAGGCGCATCAGCAGCTGGAAGAACTGATTCTGGACCGCGATACCTACGCGCTTAAAAAGGATATGGGCAACAAGCTGGCCCAGGTGGTCTACGAGGGCAAATGGTTCACCCCCTTACGCGAAGCGCTGCAGGCGTTTATCGAATCCACCCAGAAATATGTCACCGGCGAAGTGAAATTCAAGCTTTATAAAGGAAACATCATCAAAGCCGGAACCACTTCCCCGTATTCTCTTTACAATGAGAAAATTGCCTCCTTTACCACAGGGGATCTGTACGACCATCATGACGCGGAAGGCTTTATCAATCTGTTCGGCCTTCCCAGCAAGGTGCGCGCCATGAAGATGCAGGAGGCAAAGAAAGCGGGACTTTTGGATTGAGGAATCTTTTATGGATGTGATCTTTGTTGTGCTGCTCTACCTTGTTATCGTCAATATCGCCGGATTTGCCTTTATGGGAATCGACAAGCGCAGAGCGCGCCGCAATGCCTGGCGTATCCCGGAGAGCGATCTGTTTTTGATCGCTCTCATCGGCGGCAGCGTCGGATGTCTCTGCGGTATGTACTTTTTCCGTCACAAGACCCGCCACTGGTACTTTGTCTGGGGGATGCCGGCCATTCTGGTCATTCAGGTGATCCTGATTCTCTGTCTGGTGTTCTTTACTCCCTTTTCCTTTGCCATTCTGTAATGGGAAAGGAAAAGGCGGACGCCGGGCGCAAAAGCTGCGGCCCGCAGTTATCTCAGCAACAAGCGGGAAATTATATGCTTTCTATTGCCATCTCTTTGCACTTCCATTCGTCACCAAGAACATAATACTTTTCTGTCGTATCAAGAACGACATCTTTAAAACCGACGGCTTTATAACAGTAATAAGCCGGAAGGTTATTCTCAAAAACACCCAATGATGCTTTTTTTGCTCTATATATTTCAAATGCGTATTTCAGCCCTAACCGGAGCATCGCTTTTCCACAGCCCTTTCCTCTCTTTTGAGGGTCCACAATAACAAATCCAAAGCGCAGTTCGTCCAATGATTCATCCGGAGTCCTTAGCGTAAAAAAGCCAACGATCCCTGTTTCATCAAATGCCGTAAATGGCATCAGAGAGGTCACAAAACCGAATTCCCTTTGTGTTATGGGATAATTGCCAAGCACACCTGCCGACCATTGATAAAATGCTTTTTCATCCTGACTCCACGATAATATTGCAGCTGCATCTGCCTCTTTATATGGCCTTATTCTTATCATTTGTTTTCCCTCGCAAAAATCCATTTTTTCTCTCTGATCCACTTTTTGACAAGCGGAAAGTTACTTTACATGATTCCTTATGTTTAATCTTTGTTCCTCCATCTCACCTTCACTCGGAAATCCTTTGGCACCTCCGGAGTGTCGGATTTTCAAAGCGGCAAATAGCTGTGCACGGTCGAGCGCGTCTGCGGGAGAAAACCCCTTTGCATAATAATGGATAAAGGAACTGAACAGAGCGTCGCCTGCGCCGACCGTGTTTTGGACATCTCCTGTGTCGTATGCAGGTAATGCAACAAACGAGCCGTTATTTGCGTCCAACAGCAGAGCGCCCTTTTTACCCATACCGAGAACAATGAGCTTATTTTGATATCGGTCGTGTAACAAACGCATAAACTCCCGATAATCGCCTTTGATCCCCTCGTCGCTTAAAAACAGAATATCTGCGGCGGCCATAAAGTCACGGTTATATTCGTCATCAAGGCTGTTCAAAACATGAACGTCTGTGGCAATCGGCTTGTTCCTCCTTTTCGCGAGCGTCAAAAGCGGACGGTTAAAGTTAATGTTGCAGGCTGCAACAAGATCTATATTCTCAAGAATATCCTCTGAGAAACCATAGTCGTGATCCTGAATATCCTTTAAGTCGCAGTATATCTGCCGTTTGCCGCTTTCGTCGTATAAAACGACAGACGCCGGCGTTTCAGTCAAAATTGGCTTTATATATTCGTCGGAAACGCCGCAGGCGGAAAGTTCCGCGCGTATGATCATCGCCGCTGTGTCGCTGCCTGTCATAGACGCTATCCTAACCTCGTCGCCGAGAGCGGTATAAGCGCGGCAAAGGTTATAGCCCACTCCCGATACCGACGAATTGACGCCAAAGAACGGGTAATCAATAGGATAATAATCGATGGGAAATTCTCTGACCTTAACGGTCGTTTCTATATTTATAAGTCCTGAAACCAATATTTTAGCCATAATGATCTTTCCT
>CANQUI010000015.1 GCA_947626995.1 uncultured Eisenbergiella sp.
CCGGTTCCGGGGTTGGGGTTTTTGCAGTCTGTTCCGCGGAGTTTGGCCGTTTGGTCAGCGCGAAAAAAGGTTCCTCCCAGACGGCCTGCAGCAGTCGTCTGTCGGGCAGCCGTATGTAAATGCCGGTCATCGTCTCCTGTTGGGTACCCTCCGGCGCCGGCCGGTCCTTGTCCCAGACCATACAGCAGCCGCCGCTGCCGCGGTTCAGGCTGATCTGGCCGATTTTTCCGCCGCTGTCGGTGCAAATCTCAAACGGTCCGGAAAATTGTTCGGGCGCGTTTTTGACGCGGAGCTCCAGTCGGATGCGTCCCCCGTTTTCCTCCAGCTTCAGAAATCCGGCGTTTTTTATTTTCATGCCGTTTTCCAGATAATCCAGATATGCGATTTTTTTACAGTAGGCAGCCATGTTGTCCCTCCTTTTCTTTCATTGTATTCAAAAGGAGGGATCCGTATGCGCTGCAAATGCCGCAAACCGGTCCGGCGCCCTTAGGCGTTACAGCTCTACGGAGTCCAGAAATTTCATATAATTGACCACCATCATGGCGATTTTAAAGGTCAGGGCGTCGTCAAAGGTGCGGATGTCCAGGCCGGTGAGCTTTTGCAGCTTTTCAATCCGGTATACCAGGGTGTTGCGGTGGATGAAGAGCTGGCGGCTGGTTTCCGACACGTTCAGATTGTTTTCGAAAAATTTGTTGACCGTGGTCAGCGTTTCGTCGTCGATGTCGTAAATCTGGCTGCCGTTGAAGATTTCTTCGATAAACATGCGGCAGAGATTCTGGGGAAGCTGATAGATCAGCCGGCCGATTCCCAGGTTGGAATATGCCGTGACCTTTTTTTCCGCATAGAAGATACGGCCGACGTTGAGCGCCATGATCGCTTCCTTGTAGGACTTTGACACCTCCCGCAGCTCGCGCACCACCGTGCCGTAAGAGACGCGGACGTTGAGAAGCGCCTCGCTGTTCATCATATCCACGATCATATTGGCGGTCTGCAAAAGAGCCTCCGGGGATTCGTCCCGGTCTACCGACTTGATCAGGATCAGATTCCGCTCGTCCACCGCGGTGATGAAATCGCCGTTTTGCATGGAAAAAAGACCCTGGAGCATTTCCACGGCCCCGTTGTCGTTTTCCGTCTTTGTCTCAATCACGTAGACGAGGCGGGGACACTCCACCTCGATATGAAGCTTCTGGGCCCGGTTGTAAATGTCTACCAAAAGAAGATTGTCCAGGATCAGATTCTGGAAGAAGTTGTTCCTGTCAAAGCGTTCCTTATATGCGATGATCAGGTTCCGGATCTGGCTTACCGCGATCCGGGCGATCATATACGCGTCCTCATTGGAACTGCGCGCCGCCAGGATGTAAGCGATTTCTCCCTCGTCCAGGATTTTGAGGAAATGATATCCGCCGACCACCTGGCTGTCGGCCGGAGAACCGGCGAAGGAAGCGATCATATCCGGGGAAAACGTCATTTCGTCCGTCGTGGTGGCCGTGGAGGCCACTTCGGTCCCGTTTCGGTCAAAAACCGCAAGGTCCACTTTTGTGATGGCCCGCAGTTCGTCAATGCTGGTCTGGATCACCTGATTCGAAATCATCTTTTTTCCTCACATTCTTAGATTTTCAGTGCAATGCGTCCTTACGAAAAAAAGGGAGATGCCTTCCGCATCTCCCTCCAAAAACAGCTTTTTAGTTGGTGATGGTCTGCTCGGTCTCTTTATCGAATACATGGATCTTATCGATATCGAAAGTGAACTTAACCGTATCGCCGGGTCTCGATGTCGTGCGGGGATCCACTCTCGCGGTGATCGGGAACTCGCCGAGATCAAAATACAGGAACACTTCTGCGCCAAGCAGCTCGTATACTCTGATGGTGGAAGTGAAGGAAACCTTCGCGTTCTTAAGCGTTTCTTCATCATCGTAAACGTCTTCCGGACGGATGCCCATGGTAACGGTCTTGCCGTTGTAGCCGGTGAGCTTCTGCGCCTTTGCAGCGGGAAGCGGAATGGACTGGCCGCCGACTTCCAGAGCTACGTCGCTGCCGTTTACTTTGACAACGGCATCCAGGAAGTTCATCTGCGGAGATCCCATGAAGCCTGCCACAAACAGGTTGCCGGGTTTCTCGTAAAGGTTCTGAGGGGTATCCACCTGCTGTACCACGCCGTCTTTCATTACGACGATCCGGGTACCAAGGGTCATGGCCTCGGTCTGGTCATGGGTTACGTAGATGATGGTGGTGCCCAGTCTCTGATGCAGCTTGGCGATCTCAATACGCATCTGTACGCGCAGCTTCGCGTCCAGGTTGGAAAGAGGCTCATCCATCAGGAACACCTTAGGATTCCGAACGATTGCACGGCCCATGGCAACACGCTGTCTCTGACCACCGGACAGAGCCTTGGGTTTCCGATCCAGCAGCTGGGTCAGGTCAAGGATCTTGGCGGCTTCTTTTACCATCTTGTCGATCTCATCCTTGGGAACCTTTCTCAGCTTCAGGCCGAACGCCATGTTATCATAAACGGTCATATGAGGATACAGCGCGTAGTTCTGGAAAACCATCGCGATATCTCTGTCCTTGGGCTCCACATCGTTTACAAGCCGGTCGCCGATTCTCAGTTCGCCGGAGGAGATGTCCTCCAGACCTGCGATCATACGGAGCGTCGTGGATTTTCCGCATCCGGAAGGACCTACGAAGATGATGAACTCCTTGTCGGCGATCTCAAGGTTGAAGTTTTTCACCGCTTCAAAACCGTTGGGATAGACCTTGCAAATGTTCTTTAAAGATAAACTTGCCATTGGATTTAGCCTCCCTTTTCTTTTTTATGTTGAGCAATTCCTCAACTGAATCTATACCCAGTATATCGGATCGGCGTCTTTTTGCCTATACCAGTATTCCACAAACTTTTTCGGGCATGATGTTAAAAATGCCAAAAAAAGAGGTCGCTTTTCGGCCATTCTGACAAATTGTACAAAATATGGCGATTCGTGTAGGCAAAGTGCCCATTGGTGTTTTTACTGCGGGTCATCCTGTTTTTTCTTTTCTTCTTCCTCTTCCAGAATGAAGGAAAGCGTCGGCAGCTCGTCCGGATCGCCCTCCGGCTCCGGCTGCGGTTCGAACCGTCCGAAGATTTTTACAAACAGCAGGCTGGACAGGTAGGAGATCATGCCGATTCCCAGGCAGAACACCAGCGGGATCAGCCGCGGGCTGATCAGCACCACCACGATGGGAAGCAGATGGATCAGCAAAATCAGGATGCTTTTGGGCAGGTTCAGGATGCTCATCAAAAACGCGTTTTTGATGGTCCGGAAAATGGGATTTTCAAACCGCGACAGCGTCGGGAAAACATAGAGGCCGGTCATCAGCAGAAAAATTGTGATGGCCAGTATGGCCGCCATCATGATCCGCGCATTTTTTCCTGTCATGATATGGAGGACGATGTGCCAGTCCGCCGCCAGAAGGAGGGCGGCCGCCAGCATAATCAGCCAGATCAGCGTCGCCTGCACGAAATTCTGCCGGAAGGATTTGAAATAGTTTTTGACGATATAGGGATCCTCCCCGTGGGCCATTTTGAGGGAGACGTAGTATAACGCCGTAATGGCCGCGCCGCCGGTGATCACCGGAAGACAGCAGATCAGCGTCAGGAAGGTCAGAATCATCAGGTTTGCCATTTTGGTCAGAAACATCATAAAAGGGCTGTCCAGATTAAAGAATCTCATAGGAATACCTTCTTCCTTCTTTAAAAAAACGACGCAGAGGGTCAGGAGAACAGGTTTTTCAGAAAAGAGACCACGCTGGTTTTTAAATCGGACCAGAAAGTTTTTGCGGTGTCTTTTGCGGCGTCTGCCGCGGCCTGCTGCATCGGTTCCACCACCTGTTTTTGCACCGTATCGGCAATCTGTTCCCGGACGGCGGTTTCGAGCTGTTTTTTCGCGTCGTCGGAAAGAGAGACGTCAAAGGACTGTTCGGCTTCTTCGATCAGCGCTTTGAGCGTTTCCTCATCGGGCAATCCGTTTTGGTCCCACTGGGAGCGGATAAAGGATAAAAATTCTTCCTGCTGCAGATCGTCGTCGGAGGGTTGTTCTTCCTTTGCAGCCGGCGGCGCCGTCTCCAGGGCGTAGGAGGGAAACGAAAAGGTCAGCAGCAGGAGGGAAAGAATCCCTCCCAGGACCCGCCGGTTCATTTCGCGCCTCCTGCCCTGGCCAGTATCCAGGAAAGGAGATCCGCTTCCACTTTTTGCGCCTCCCGTTCATGGAGCAGCTCATGGCGCATGCCCGGATAGATCTGCAGATCCACATGGCGCATGCCAAGGGCGGTAAAATCTGCCGCCAGACGGCGGACGGCTTCTCCGTAATCGCCCACCGGGTCCTCGTCGCCCGCCAGCAGAAACACCGGCAGCTCCGGCGGCATTTTCCGGAGGGATTCCGGATCGTGCAGGCGGTTGAGCAGTTCAAAAAGGGTCAAAAAGCCGTTGGCCGTAAACGGAAAGCCGCACAGAGGGTCGTCCACGTATTTTTGCACCTCGCCCTCGTCATGAGACAGCCAGTCAAAAGGGGTGCGAGGAGACGGGATGCGTTTGTTGTAGCCGCCGAAGGACAGCCGGTCTAACAGTCCGGCGACTTTGCGGCCGCGGCCAACCAGGATGGACAGCCGCGCCAGCCCTTTGGCCAGCCTGACCAGCGCTTTGGGCTGCATCCCGCTGCCCATGATCAGGGCGGCGTCGATGCCTGTGCCGTAGCGGCAGAGATAATTGCGCAGGATAAAAGAACCCATGCTGTGCCCTAAAATCAGATAGGGCACGCCGGGATATTGCTCCTGAACCGTTTTTTTCAGGCGGTGTACGTCCCGCACCACCACCGTCGCCGGATCGTGGGCGCAAAAGTAACCGTAGGGAAGATCCGGCCCGCCGTCCTTTTGCCCGACGCTCAGGCCGTGCCCCAGATGATCGTTTCCCGTAACCAGTACGCCCGCCGATGCGAGCCGTTGGGCGAACGGTTCGTATCGGTCGATATATTCGGCCATGCCGTGTACGATCTGCAGGATACAGACCGGCGCCTCTTCCGGGATCCATTTGATCGCGTGGATCCTTGTGGCGCCGTCCCGGGAGTCATAGTAAAACGTTTCTTTTTTCATCGATTCGGTTCCTCTGCGGCCTTCTCAGCAGATGACGGCGCCGGAAGGCATTTCCGTTTCCGGGGTCATGAGCGCCAGATTGCCGTCGGCGTCCTCCGCGCACAGCAGCATGCCCTCGGAGAGCACGCCGGCAAGCTTTGCGGGCTTCAGGTTTACGAGTACCATCACTTTTTTGCCCACCATTTCTTCCGCGGTATAATACTGCTTGATGCCGGATACGATCTGGCGGATCTGACCGCCGATCTTCACCTGCGAGCAGAGCAGCTTTCTGGATTTGGGCACTTCCTCACAGGCGATGATTTCTCCCACCTGAAACTGTAACCGGGAAAAATCGTCGTAGGAAATCTCCGGCTTTTGTTCGGATTTTTCCACGGATTTTTCCGTGGGAGATTTTTCTTTTTCCTGCGCGGCCTTGCGCGCTTCAAACATAGCGTCCGCTTTTTCCAGAACTTCCTTTGCGTCCAGACGGGCGAAGAGGATCTGCGGATTTTGGGTGACCCGGTTCCCGGAGGGGTACAGGCCGAAACGGCTGCAGTCGGAAAAATCGCGCAGCGTGGTATTGAGCTGTTCGGCAATGGCCCGGGCGGTGTAGGGCATGAAGGGCTCCAGCAGGGAGGCGCCTACGAGAATCCCTTCCACCAGGTGATAGAGCACCGTGGCCAGCCGGTCGGCCTTTTGGGGATCCCGGGCCAGGATCCAGGGCGTCGTCTCGTCGATATATTTGTTGCACCGCCGGAACAGGGAGAAGATCTCGGAAATGGCGTCCGCGACGCGCAGGGAATCCATCTTTTGTGCCACCCGGTCGTAACAGCCGGTGATGACGGCTGTTAAGTCGGAATCCACTTCTTCCCGGACGCCTTTATCGGCGACAATGCCGCCGAAATATTTGTTGCTCATGGAAACGGTCCGGTTCACCAGATTGCCCAGCGTGTTGGCCAGATCGGAATTCAGACGTTCCACCAGAAGCTCCCAGCTGATCACGCCGTCGTTGTCAAAGGGCATTTCGTGCAGGACAAAATAGCGCACCGCATCCACGCCGAAAAACGTCACCAGATCGTCGGCATAGATCACGTTGCCCTTCGACTTGCTCATCTTTCCGTCGCCCTGTAAAAGCCAGGGATGACCGAAGACCTGTTTGGGCAAAGGCTCGCCCAGCGCCATCAGGAAAATGGGCCAGTAGATCGTATGAAACCGGATGATGTCCTTGCCGATCAGGTGCAGGTCGGCGGGCCAGAGCTTCCGGTACTGCTCCGTGCTGTCGCCGTCGGCGTCATAGCCGATTCCTGTGATATAGTTGGTCAGCGCGTCGAGCCACACATAGACGACGTGCTTGTCGTCAAAGTCCACCGGGATCCCCCATCGGAAGGACGTCCTGGAAACGCACAGATCCTGCAGGCCCGGCAGGAGAAAGTTGTTCATCATTTCGTTCCTGCGGGAGGGGGGCTGAATGAATTCGGGGTGGTTGTTGATGTGCTCGATCAGCCGGTCCGCATATTTGCTCATCCGGAAAAAGTAGGCTTCTTCTCTGGCGGGCTTGACCTCACGGCCGCAGTCGGGACATTTGCCGTCCTTTAACTGGGATTCCGTCCAGAAGGATTCGCAGGGGGTGCAGTACATGCCCTCGTAGGCGCCCTTGTAGATATCGCCCTGCCGGTACAGCTTTTTGAAGATCTTTTGCACCTGCTTTTCGTGGTCGGGATCGGTGGTGCGGATAAATTTATCATAGGAGGTTCCCATCAGATCCCAGATCCCCTTGATCTGGGCGGCGACTCCGTCCACATATTCCCTGGGCGTGACGCCCGCTTCGGCGGCCTTCTGCTCGATCTTTAAACCGTGCTCGTCCGTGCCGGTCTGAAAAAACACCTCGTAACCGTCTTTTCGTTTAAAACGCGCGATGCTGTCCGCCAGAACCGCCTCATAGGTGTTGCCGATGTGCGGTTTGCCGGAGGTATAGGCAATCGCCGTGGTGATATAATATTTCCCTTTGCTCATCCTGACGCTCCTCTCGTTACCGTTATTCTAATAATATAACACAATCGGGCGGCGAATAAAATAACTTTTCCAACTTTTCCCCGGGGAACGGACAAAAAGGAGGATTTCCGGACGAAAAGTTTTCGTGGATTTTTTCCGGGATCCGTGATACATTGAAAAAGACATGACTGTATACAAAGGGAGGAGACAGTGGAATGAACAAAAAGGTGACGGAGAATTATGAAAGGCTTGCCCAGAGGACGGGGCTTAAGCTGGATCGTGAGACGAACGCCTTATTCGGGGCGCGCGGCGGGTATGATCTGGTGGTATACGCCGCCGATTCCAACAGGCCGTATCTGTTTACGATCCTGCTGTCCGCCAAGCGGGACGCGGATCCGCTGGACAAACAGGAGATTCGGGAATTTGTAAAGGCCAACGGCGCGATCCTTTCGCTGTCGCAAAAAGGGACGTCCATTCTTGCCCAGATGAAGGGGATCACCGACCAGGCCAGGCTGGGAGACGCCCTGGAAGAAGCCCTGCAGGCGCTGACCGCGTTTGTGCAAAGGCAGGGCTTTTTAAACTGCTGCCAGATGTGCGGCGAGGAAACGGAGCTGGGGAGTTATTTCATCGGCGGCAGTTATATGCACCTGTGCCAAAGCTGTTTTGATAAAAAGAAGGGAGAAATTTCCCTCAAGGCCCAGGGCAGGGCGCGCAAAAAGGAAAATCTGATCGGGGGCATCGCAGGAGCGCTGATCGGATCGGCCATCGGCGCGGTCATTATCGTGCTGCTGGGACAACTGGGGTATGTGGCCTGGATTTCCGGCGCGGTGATGGCGGTGTGCGCGCTGAAGGGGTACGAACTGTTGGGCGGCAGGCTTTCTGTCCGGGGCATTGTGATCAGCGTCGTCTGCATGATTCTGATGTGTTATCTGGGCAACCGCATCGACTGGGCGATTTTTGTCGCAAAAGAACTGGATGTGAGCTTTGCGGACGGCTATACGCTGATTCCCCTTCTGCTGGACGAGGACATTATCGCAGGGGGCAGCTATTACGGGAATCTGGCGGTGGTGTATCTGTTTTGCATCATAGGCGCGGTGCCTACCATTTTGGGGATCCTGTCGGGGCAGAAGGAGGCGGAGAAAATCCACACCATCAAATAAAACAGGAGCCGGCCGTTTTGGATCACGGCCGGCTCTTTTTTGCCCAAAAGTCGTTTGCGCGGCTGGCGGGCGTTTCAGGATCAGGCGATGCCGGTTACTTCATATCCGGCTTCCGTAATCGCCGCCGTCAGCGCCTCGTCTGTAGCGCTGCCCTCTACCACCGCCTGTTTGTCCTCCAGACTGACCTGGACCGCCGTGACGCCCTCTGTGGCGGCCAGCGCCTTTTCCACCGTTTTGGCGCAGTGCATGCACATCATCCCTTCAATGGATATTGTTTTTTTCATCTCTGTTTCTCCTTTCTTTTCCTTTCCTACGGATGGATTTACGGATTGGGATCCGGTTGTTTTTGGACCCCCGTTTTGTACGGCTTTTTGTCCCTCCGGCTTGAAAAAGCGAAGCCGGAGCGCGTTGCTGACCACTGAGACGGAGGAAAAACTCATGGCCGCCGCCGCGATCATGGGATTGAGCAAAATGCCGAAGGCCGGGTAGAGGATCCCCGCGGCGATGGGGATGCCCACGGCGTTATAGAAAAACGCCCAGAACAGGTTCTGCCGGATGTTTTTCATGACGGCCCGGCTCAGGGAAATGGCCGCGGGAACGTCCCGCAGGTCGCTTCTCATCAGCACGATGTCGGCGGATTCAATGGCGATATCGGTCCCCGCGCCGATGGCGATTCCCACGTCGGCCCGGGCCAGGGCAGGCGCGTCGTTGATCCCGTCGCCCACCATCGCCACCTTTTTCCCCTGTTCCATAAGGGAACGGATCGTTGCCTCCTTATCCTGGGGCAGCACCTCGGCGATCACCGATTCCAGCCCCACCTGTTCCCGGATGGCTTCGGCGGTCCGGCGGTTGTCGCCGGTGAGTAGGATGACGTTAAGCCCCATCTTCCGCATTTGCAAAATCGCGTCCCGGCTGGTGGGCTTTACCACGTCCGCGGCGGCGATCAGCCCTAAAAATTCCTTGTTTCGGGCGAAAAACAAAGGGGTTTTGCCTTCCTTTGCCAGACGGCTTTCCGCCTCTGAAAAGCCGTCGGCAGAAATTCCTGCCGCCTCCATCAGCTTTTTGTTGCCCGCGTAACAAAGATCGCCGTCCAGGGTGCCGCAGATGCCCTGTCCGGGGATCATCCGGTAGTCCAAAACCGGCGCGGCGGCGATTCCAAGGGCATCGGCCTTTTGCAGGATCGGTTCGGCCAGCGGATGACTGGACATTTTTTCCAGGGAGGCGGCGACATAAAGCAGTCGTTTCGTCTCTCCTTGTGCAGCAGGGAGGATGTCCGTTACCACCGGTTTTCCTTCCGTTACGGTGCCGGTCTTATCCAGCACAATGGTATTGACGCTGTGGGCGGTTTCCAGCGCCTCCGCCGACTTGATTAAAATGGAATGGGCGGCGCCCCGTCCGGTGCCCACCATGATGGCGGTGGGAGTGGCAAGGCCCAGCGCGCACGGGCAGGAGATGACCAGGACGGAAATGGCGACAGTCAGTGAAAATTCCGGATCCTGACCGGCAAAAAGCCAGAAGATGGCGGCGGCCAGCGCAATGCAGATCACCGTCGGCACAAAGATCCCGCTGACCTTGTCCGCCAGCTTTGCGATGGGCGCTTTGGAGGAAGTGGCCTCGTCTACCAGCGCAATGATCCGGGAGAGGGTGGTGTTTTCCCCCACGGCGGTGGCCTCCATCCGAAAATAGCCCGTCCGGTTGACGGTGCCGCCGATGACGCTGTCGCCCGCCTGTTTTTGTACGGGGATGCTTTCGCCGGTGATGGCGGATTCGTCCAGGGAAGCGCAGCCCTCCAGAATTTTGCCGTCCGTGGGGACCGAAGCGCCGTCCTTGACGATCAGGATGTCGCCGTTTTGCACATCGGAGACGGGAATTTCCTCTTCCTGTCCGCTGCGCAGGCAAATCGCGGTTTTGGGCGTCAGATCCATCAGCTTTTCAATGGCCTGGGAGGTTTTGGATTTGGCGCGGGCCTCCATGAATTTCCCAAGGGTGATCAAAGTCAGGATCATGCCGGAGGATTCAAAGTACAGATCCATGGAGAAGCGATGCACCAGTTCCATATCGCCGTGGCCCAGTCCCCAGGCGATTTTGTAGATGGCATAGACGCCGTACACAAACGCCGCGCCGGAGCCCAGGGCAATCAGCGAGTCCATATTGGGGGCGCGCCGGATCAGGTTGGAAAATCCGTTTTTAAAATAGTGGCCGCCCGCCGCCAGGACCGGCAGAAGCAGCAAAAACTGAGTGAACGCAAAGATCATGGCGTTTTCCTGTCCCAGAAGAACGCCCGGCAGCGGCCAGCCGGCCATATGTCCCATGGAGATATAGAACAAAGGGACGGTAAACAGGGCCGAGACGATCAGCCGTTTTTGCATCTGCCGCATATTCTGCCGGGACAGATCACCCGGCCGCGCCTTTTTGCCGCCGGCGTTTCCTGCGGCGTCCGGGGCCGTATGGGGCGCCGCCTGATAGCCCAGCGCCTCTACCTTGCGGACGATATCCGTATCGCAAAGCGTCTGCGGATCATACACCACGGTCATACTGTTTTTCAGAAGGTTGACGCTGACTTCCTTTGCGCCCTCCAGAGAGGAGACGCCTTTTTCAATCCGCGCCGCACAGGCGGAACAGGTCATACCCGTTACGTCGAACCGTTCTTTTTTCATCCGAATCTCCTTTCTTTGGCACAAATTCCGGAAACAATCCGCGCATCGAACACCTTTCGCGCAGAGGAATCCTGTGCTTGTGAATCCTGCGATCTGATGTTATTATACCCATATACGGTGGAAAATGTAAGAATGTACTATTTTGTAAGATAGTACCCAAAAGGATACTGTTATGCAAACGTGACACACGCAGCTGTGATACACAGGAGGGAAGGCCATGACAGGAAATGAAAATTGCCCCGTATCCGTCACCTTACGTCTGATCGGCGGCAAATACAAGGCACTTTTATTATGGCATCTGACGGGGCAGACGCTCCGGTTCCATCAGCTTCGCAAGCTGGTGCCGGAGGCGACGCCGAAGATGCTGACCCAGCAGCTTCGGGAACTGGAAACAGACGGCCTGATCACGCGGACGGTCTATCCTGTGGTCCCGCCCCGGGTGGAGTATGCGCTGACGGAATCGGGACGAAGCCTCTTTCCGATCCTGAAAGCCATGTACGACTGGGGCAGCGATCTGATGCAGAAAGAAGGAAAGACGCCGTGCTGCTCCATGTCGAAAGAAAACAGTCAGCTTTCGTAAAACAATACGCCCAGGGTTCCGGGGCCGCAATGGCTGGAAATGACGCCGCCGGCTCTGGTCACCTCGATCCGTTCAAAATGCGCCAGGCTTTCCAGGAAGGATTTTACCTGCGCCACCGTCTGCGGGCTGCAGCCGGAATGGGTGATAAACACCCGTCCGGGATCGGCGGCAAGAAGGGCCTCCCGCATGTCCTGCACATATTTGAGGATCACTCTGTCCTGGGGGCCGCGGTATTTTTTGCCCACGGACATTTTGCCCTCATGGACCTCGATGCGGGGCTTCAGCTTCAGCGTGGCGCCCAGCAGCGCGGTCACAGAGGAGCAGCGGCCGCCCATGGCCAGATAGTCCAGACGCTCCACCACAAAGCTCGCCCGTACCTTCTCCCGGTCGCGTTCGATGTAGGCGACGATCTCTTCCGCCGGCAGTCCCTCTGCCGCCAGCTCGGCCGCCCGCAGCACCTGCAGGCCGATGCCGGTGGAAAGATTGCGGGAATCCACTACAAACATCCGGTCAAAGGAAAGCTCCTGCGCCACCATCCGCATGACGTTGCAGGTGGTGGACATTTCTTCGGAAATGCCGATAAAAATGGCGTCGCATCCCTCCTGCTGTATGCGCTGCATCCCGTCAAGGGCGCGGTCGAAGCCGACGGCGGCGGTTTTGGGCGTGCGTTTGTTCTTTTCGGCCCAGGCATAAATCTCATCCGGGGTGATCTCCTCCCGGTCGCAGTAGCTCTCCATATCCAGCACGATATGCAGGGGCAGAACCATGATGTCGTATTGCTCCAAAAGCGGCTGGGACAGATCGCAGGTGCTGTCCGCCACGATCCGGACGCGGCGGGGATTTTGGCTCGTTTCTTTCATCTTTTCCTCCCTGTGCAAAATCAATAGGCTTTTCCCCAGTAAACCATCTTCCGGGCGGGTTTGCCGCAGCAGACGCAGACGTCGGAAAGGGTTTCCTGTTCAAAGGGCATACAGCGGCTGGTCGCGGCAAAGCGTTCCTTGATCTGATCCTCGCACGCCTGCGAGCCGCACCACATGGCCTTGACAAAGCCGGGGGTCTCGTTCAGGATGCGTTCCATCTCATCCATATGATAGGCCGTGAAGGTGTGGGCGTCTCTGTGGGCCCGGGCGCGCAGGAGCATCTCGGACTGGATCTGATCCAGCAGCGCGCCCGTTCGGGTCTCGATCTCATCGAGCGCACATTCGATCTTTTCTCCGGTATCCCGGCGCACCAGTACGCATTTGCCTGCGGCAAGGTCCTTGGGGCCGATCTCTACGCGAAGCGGGATGCCGCGCATTTCGGCTTCGGCGAATTTCCAGCCGGGGCTTTTGTCGGTGTCGTCTACTTTTACGCGGAAATGGCAAAGGCGGTCCTTAAGCTGCGCCGCTTTTTCCAAAACGCCTTCCTTGCGCTGCTGAATGGGGACGATGACCACCTGGGTGGGAGCCACTTTAGGAGGCAGCACCAGCCCGGAATTGTCCCCGTGCACCATGATGAGCGCGCCGATGAGCCGGGTGGTCACGCCCCAGGAGGTCTGATGCACGTATTTTAAGGTGTTGTCCCGGTCGGTATACTGGATGCCGAAGGCTTTGGCAAAGCCGTCGCCGAAGTCGTGACTGGTGCCCGACTGCAGGGCTTTTCCATCGTGCATCAGTGCCTCGATGGTATAGGTGGCCTTTGCGCCGGCAAATTTTTCCTTGTCCGTCTTACGGCCCCGGATCACGGGGATCGCCAGAACCTCCTCGCAGAAATCGGCGTAGACGTTGAGCATCTGAATGGTGCGCGCCTCCGCCTCATCGGCCGTAGCGTGGGCGGTGTGGCCTTCCTGCCATAAAAATTCCCGGGAACGCAGGAAAGGACGCGTCTCCTTTTCCCAGCGCACCACGGAGCACCACTGATTATAGACCCTGGGCAGGTCGCGGTAGGAGTGGATGTCGTTTTTATAGAAGTCGCAGAAGAGCGTCTCGGAGGTGGGACGCACGCAGAGACGTTCCGCAAGAGGCTGCAGCCCCCCGTGGGTCACCCACGCCACCTCCGGCGCAAAGCCCTCCACATGGTCCTTCTCTTTTTGCAGAAGGCTCTCGGGAATAAACATGGGCATGTAAACGTTTTGCACGCCCGTTTCCCGGAATCTGTCGTCAAGCTGCCGCTGAATCAGTTCCCAGATAGCGTATCCCGCGGGCTTGATCGCCATACAGCCCTTTACGCTGGTATAGCCGATCAGATCCGATTTGAGGACCACGTCCGTATACCATTGCGCGAAATCTTCCTCCATGGAAGTGATCTGTTCTACCAGTTTCTTTTCCGCCATTTTGGTTTCCTCCCTTAAAAAAATACGCCGGATATCGGATCCTGATTAGGACCGGATGTCCGGCGGTACCACCTAACTTAGCGCGCAAAGCGCGCCCGCTCTTTTTCGTTAACGCCGAAAATACGCTGCTTTTGGGCAGGACTCCGAGGGTCGGTTCAAAATGTCCGCCGCGAACGCCTTCCACCGGCGGCGTCCTCTCTGGAGCGGGGATCCATTTCTACTATTCCTCATCCACGTCACTTACTGTATGGTACTGATCATAGGAGAAAACGGCGGGTTTGTCAACCGTTTCGTCAATTTTTTTCCCCGGTCTTTTCGGCGCGCCACAGCGTGACCGCGCCCTCCCGAAACAGCACCGCATACAGGGGGCCGGAAAAAATGCCGAAGATGCCGAACAGTTTTACCCCCGCATAGACAAAAAACAGCATGACCACGGGGAAAAGCCCCACCTGTTTCCCCAAAAGACGGGGTTCCAGAAGCTCCCGGAATACGATGCAAAAGACGAAGGCGATCACGGCGCCGCAGGCTCCGGGGATGTTGCCGGACAAAAGCTGCCAGAGGGCGGTGGGCAGCAGGACGATCCCGGAGCCAATAAAGGGGAGGGCGTCCAGGATCCCGGTAAGAAAGGCCAGCGGCAGGGCGCCCTGTACGCGCCCGATCAGCAGCCCCACAGCGGCGATCAGCATGATCAACAGCATCAAAATTCCCTGCGCCCGAAGGTACCCTCCGATGAGGGAAACGGTTTTCTGCCAGAATTTCCAGAGCAGGGAAAAGATCGGGTCGCCGTCCAGACGGCGCAGGATCTTTTCATAATCCCGGCAAAGCAGCAGGGAGGCGATAAAGCTGATCCCCAAAAAGGCCGCCGCCGCCAGGATGCTCCGGCAGCAGGCCAAAGACCGTCTGGCCGCTTCGGGCCCCATATTCTGGCGCATGTCCCGCGCCAGATCGTTCAGACGCTCCCACAGCATTTTTTCCGTTTGCGCCGCGTCCAGCCCCCAGTTTTTTTCCAGAAAAAGACAGCCGTCGTGCAGGGCGGTGTTCATTTTATCCTGCAAAAGGGTTACGCTTTCTCCCAGCTGCGCCGCGTGGACGGTGCCAAAGGAAAGCATCCCCCAAAGACAGCCGGCCAGAAGAGACAGCGCCAGGATCAAAAGGCCGCCCAGGAGGATCTCCCGGCGGATATGGGTGCGCTTTTGCACCTTTTTCAGGAGGGGATTGCACAGATAGACAATGAGCAGGGCGATCAGGAAGGGGGCCGTCAGGCCGAAAAGGTAGCGGAAGGCCAGATACAGGGCCGCCGCATAAAGCGCCGTGTATGCGATTTTTTTCCCGTATTTTCCCGCCAAAATATCCATACCGCCCCTTTCCTGCGCGCGCGTTTCTTACGCCGCCCATGTTAAGAGTAGTATGGATATTCAAAAGCGGAACTATGTGACAAAAAAACGGGTAATTTTTACCGCCGGATTCGCTCAGAAGTCGGTCACGTCAAATTCCCGGTCCTTATAATAAAATTTTCGATCCTGTTCCGTAATTTGCCGGAGGACCTTACAGGGATTGCCGGCGGCGATGACGTTGGCGGGAATGTCCTTTGTGACCACGCTGCCGGCGCCGATCACCGCATTGTCGCCGACGGTCACGCCGGGCAGGATCACCACATTTCCGCCGATCCAGACGTTATTGCCGATGGTAATGGGAAGCCCGTACTCATATCCGGAATTCCGGCTGTCGGGATGGACCGGATGCCCTGCCGTAAAAAGAGATACGTTGGGCGCGATCTGGACCGAATCGCCGATGGTGACCTTTCCCACGTCCAGGATCGTCAGATTGTAATTGGCAAAAAAATGATCCCCCACCTCGATATTCCATCCGTAATCGCAGTGAAAAGGAGGCTCAAGCCAGACCTCTTCTCCCGTCTTTCCAAACAGCGCTTTCAGAAGTTCGGGGATCCGGTCCCTTTCGGCCGGCGGCAGGGTGTTTAACTGATAAATCTTTTGTTTGCAGGCCTCCCGTTCCTCCTCCAGGCCGTCCAGCCACGCTTTGTAGGGAAGACCCTGCAACATTCTCTCTTTCTGCGTCATTTTGTACCTCCCGGTATCGTTGATTTTTCGGATTTATATTTCATCAGGTTTTCCGCAAGCCCCAGAATCAGGAAAAGATAGGGGGCGCAGCAGATCTGCTGATAACAGAAAAAGTTGTGGGCGGCATAAGCCAGCACCGCCAGGGCGCCCATCAGGGCGAGAGGCGTCTTTTGGCGCGCCCTGAAAAACCGGCAAAAGGCGACGGCCAGAAGAAGGCAAAAGGCCAAAAGGCCGACGATGCCCATACAGAACAAAAGATTTAAAAATTCGTTGTGGGCGTTGGTGAGCGTCTGATTCTGCCCGAAAAAGTGATGGAGCCGGGCGCCCAGCTGCGCATCGCGGTAGCAGTAGGCCGAAAAACAGTCGCAGCCCACGCCCACAAGCTTTCGGCCAAAGGGAAGCGCCCAAAAGGCCTGCAGGGTGAAGAACCAGATAAAGCCCCGGGAATTGCCCCACTGCCGGTCAAAAAGAAGATACTGATTCCGGCTTTGGAAGCCGAACCAGTCCTGCAGCAGGCCGGAGGTGTTGAAAAAAACCGCGAGCGGGTAGGCGGCCAGGAGAAAAAGGACGGCGGCGGCAGAGATTTTGCGCAGCCGTTTCCCTATAGAGGTCATGGACAGGTCCGGGCGGCGCAGGCGAAAATACAGAAACGCCGCGTACAAAAGGGCGACGGCCGCAAACAACAGCCAGGTCGCCGTACTCTGGGAAAAAAACTCGGACACGGCGCCCAGTTTAACGGCCCGCTGCGGAAAGAAAAGCTGCAGGACGCCCATCAGCTTAAAGCTTCCCAGCATCAAAAGGACGGTCTCAAAAAAGCATTCCATCCGGTCGGGATCGTCGCAGGAGGCCAGAAACAGTCCGAAAAACAAAAATCCAAGGGAGAAAAAAGCGCTGTCGCTGTTTTGCGTCACCGCGCCGGAAAACCCCAGCACACAGTGAAGCCCGGCGAAAAACCGGACGACAGGGGAATGGCTGACAAAAAAGACGGTCACGCCCACCGTCAGGACGGTGCACAGATAACCGGAATACCAGGAGGCCTGCCCTACGGTGGATAAAAAGAGAAGGCGAAGGGAATCGTTCAGGCCGTCGTATACGCCCAGAGGATCTATGCCAAACCGGTTTAACAGGCCCAGAAGAAATACGAGGGAGGAGCCGAAAAAATGGCCGGCAAAAAGGAGCGTGCGGGGGAGAGGCAGCCGGGAGATCAGAAAGTAGGAAAGCACGAACAAAAGCTGTGTGCCAAGCCCCATGAACCAGCCGTTCGCGCCGGTAAAGGCGCGGGTGCGGTCAACGGAAAAAACCCAGGATAAGAGGGCGGCGCCCAGATAAAGAAGCATGGCCAGATCCAGCGCGCCGAGTTTCCTTTCGGATCCGGCGCAAAGGAGCGTACCGCAGAAAAAAAGCGCGGCCGGAACCAGAAGCAGCAGGCCGGACCAGAGAAAAAACCCGTATTTTCCGTCGCCCAGCTTCACATAGTGGTCTTTCATATAAAGCGGGAAGACCGTCAGAATCAGAAAACACCAGATCCCGGTCAGCGCCCCGGCGATCGTTTCAGATCGTTTTGGGAAGTTCCATTTTTTCATCCAGTTCATAGCATATCCTTTTTCGGGTCCGCGGATGGAGAAACGACAATTTTACCGCTTCCAGACAGATGGCGCCGGCGCTGCAGGGGGAATCAAAGGCCCCGTAGCGCGTGTCCCCCAGAATCGGCATCCCTGCATGGGAAAGCTGCAGCCGGATCTGATGATAGCGGCCGGTCTTTAACGAGATTTCAAGCAACGCAAGATTCCCCTCCCGCTGCAGGCAGCGGTAGGAAAGCTGTGCCAGTTTGGCGCCCGGTTCCTCGGGACGCGCGATGCGGGCCGTATTGTCCGCGTCCTTTTTTATATAGTCGGTCAGGGTTTCTTCTTTTACCGAAGCCCTCGGAAGGCCGGGATTTTCGGAAACGACGATGGCGCGATAGGTTTTCTCCATCTGACGGCTGCGGGACTGCGCGCTGAGATCGGCGGCGGCTTTTTTATTTTTGGCAAAGACCAGAAGACCGGATACGGGCCGGTCCAGCCTGTGAATGACGCCCAGGTAGGGAGACGGCCCGCCCTTTTGCGCCAGATAATTTTTCAGCTCGCTCACCATATCCGGTTCAAACGCGCGGCCGCTTTGCACCGCCAGCCCCGCCGGTTTGCGGCAGACAAAAAGATCCGAATCCTCATACAGGATGTTTGTTTTCATTTCGCAGACTCCCGGTAAACTCAGATCTTGAAGCGGTATCCGACGCCCCAGATCGTTTCGATATATTGGGGGTGGGCGGTATCAAATTCCACTTTTTCCCGGATCTTTTTGATGTGGACGGTCACGGTGGCGATGTCTCCGATGGATTCCATATCCCAGATCTCCCGGAAGAGCTCCTCCTTGGTAAAGACATGGTTGGGATTTTCCGCCAAAAAGGTCAACAGATCGAATTCCTTGGTGGTAAACGATTTTTCTTCCCCGTCCACCCAGACGCGGCGCGCGGTTTTGTCGATTTTAAGCCCCCGAATCTCGATGATGTCGTTCGCCTTCTGGTGGCTGCTGGTCAGCCGTTCATAGCGGGCCATATGCGCTTTGACCCGGGCGACCAGTTCGCTGGGCGAGAAGGGCTTGGTCATATAGTCGTCCGCTCCCAGGCCCAGCCCCCGGATCTTGTCAATGTCGTCCTTTTTGGCGCTGACCATCAAGATGGGAATGTTCTTTTCATCCCGGATCCGGCGGCATACCTCAAAGCCGTCGATACCGGGCAGCATCAGATCCAGCACGACCAGATCGAAGTCCTCTTTCAGCGCCCGCAAAAGACCGGTATCCCCGGCGTTTTCGATTTCCACCGAAAAACCGCTCAGTTCCAGATAATCCTTTTCCAGATCCGCAATCGCCACTTCATCCTCAATGATCAATATCCTGCTCATTCGCACTTGCCTCCCTGTATTTTCGGATCACAAAGTGAAGGCAGGTGCCTTCGCCCTCTTTGCTGGTGGCCCAGATATAGCCGCCGTGATCCTCGATGATCTTTTTTACGATGGACAGCCCGATGCCGCTGCCGCCCTTTGTGGAATTGCGGGAGGCGTCCGTGCGGTAGAAGCGTTCGAAGATGTTGGCCAGATCCTTGGCCGGGATGCCCTTGCCGTTGTCTTCGATCTCCACCCGGATGGAGTCCACCTCATCCAAAAGCCGGATGTCGATGATCCCCTGTTCCTTGTCCATATATTTGATGCTGTTGCCCACAATGTTGTTGATGACCTTTTTGAGCTGCTCCGGATCGGCGATGATCCGGGTCCCCGGCTCTACCAGATTGGAGTAGTTGAGCCGGATATTTTTGGATTCCAGATCCAGTCCCACGTCCTCCACGCAGTCCCGGAAAAATTCCGCCACGTCCATCCGGTGAAAATTGTAGGGGATGCGGTTGTTGTCGATGCTGGAGTAGTAGGTCAGTTCATTGATCAGCCGGTCCATGTCGTTTGTCTTGGTATAGATCGTACGCAGATATTTCTCCCGGCGTTCGGGGGTGTCCGCGACGCCGTCTATGATGCCCTCCACATAGCCCTTGATGGCGGTGATGGGAGTCTTTAAGTCGTGGGTAATATTGCTGATCAGCTCCCGGTTCTGCCGCTCGTTGGAAAGCTTTTCCTCGGTGGATTCCTTCAGGCGCAGCCGCATGTCCTCATAGTTGCGGTACAGTTCGCCGATTTCACTGTTGTCCCTGGATTCCAGCCGGTAGTCAAAGTTCCCTTCCGCAATCTTTTGCATCGCCAGGTTCAGCCGGTTGATGGGCAGGAACATACTCTGATGGATCCAGCGGATCAGGATGACTGCCGTCAGAACCAAAATCAGGACGATGGCAAAGAACATATCCGTAAGGAAATGCCTGGAAAAGATGCTGGTGATCCGGGTGACGATGAAAACGCTTCCCGGCGCGCCGTCCGAAAAACAAAAGTCGATCTGCTTGACCAGCTTGCGCAGGTCGTTCAGATAGTAGCCCGAATCCGCCCGTTTGCTCTGCCGCCCGTACTGGGGAAGGCGGTCGAAAATCAGAGCGGAGGCGGAGGCGTTGCCCGTATAGTACAGCGTGTTTTCCCTGCGGACAATCAGATAGGAAGATTTCTCCTCCGCCACGGCGTTGAGCTCGTTGAGATAATCCGGATCCTCCAGCCGGTCCGGCGCATTGTCGGCGTCGGCGGAGATGGTATGGAACAGATCGTCTGTGCTCTGGCTGAAGGCGTCGATGGAGGCGGACATCATGCTCAGGTCCGTCGTCTCCAGCCCGGATTTCTGATCCGACGAACGGATCAGGGCCGTGCCGATGGTCATGAACGCGATCAGCACCAGAAGCGTGGGGAGCAATATGACGGCAAAAAAGGTAATGGTCAGCTTGGTCTTAAATTTCATATTCGGATTCCTTTCGGCATATCCTGCGGGCCGTCGGCGGCACCCTATTCACAGTATATCATAAACTGCGCGCCATTTTATAAAATTGTAAAAATTATATTCTAAAACTTTTCTAAAACCGTTTGACAGGGCGCAGCGTTTCTCCTATAATCAAAGTAAATTAGGAATGATTCTTGATTTTGAGACGAGGTATCCTGCATGTCCGCCGTAAAGTACAGTCGTCAGAGGGAGGCAATCAAACGCTTTCTCACAAGCCGCCGGGACCATCCCACGGCGGATATGGTGTACTGCGCTGTCCGCAGCGAGTTCCCCCATATCAGCCTGGGCACCGTTTACCGCAATCTGGCGCTGCTGGCGGAGCAGGGAGAGATCGCGCGGCTGCGTCTGGGAGACGGGGTCGACCGGTTCGATCCCGACGTTTCGCCGCATCACCATTTTATCTGCAGCCAGTGCGGCGCCGTCCGGGATCTTGCGCTGGGCCAATACGCGGCCGCCATCGACGGCCTGTCGGGCAAACGCATCGACGGCAGCCTGGTCAGAGGCAGCGTGGCCTACTGCTACGGGATCTGCGCCGAATGTCTCGGTCAGGAGAAGGGTTGAGCAAAACGCGTCCTTTTGTTCCTTATAGATAGGAAGAAGAAAAGGAGAAAAGGCGCGGACGGATGGACGTCAAGCTTCCGGGATCTGTTCCCGGTTGAAATATTTTCATGAAAAGGAGAGAAGCAATATGAAATTCGTATGTCAGGTATGTGGTTATGTCCATGAAGGCGATGCGGCCCCCGCATCCTGCCCCATCTGCAAGGCGCCCGCGGAGAAGTTTACCGCGCAGGCGGAAGAGAAGGTCTGGGCGGCGGAGCATGTGGTAGGAGTGGCGCAGGGCGCGCCCGAGGATATCCTGGCGGATCTGAGAGCCAATTTTTCCGGCGAGTGCTCCGAGGTAGGCATGTATCTTGCCATGGCGAGAGTGGCGCATCGGGAAGGTTATCCGGAGATCGGACTTTACTGGGAAAAGGCGGCCTATGAAGAGGCGGAGCATGCGGCGAAGTTTGCGGAGCTTCTGGGCGAGGTGGTGACCGATTCCACCAAGAAGAATCTGGAGATGAGAGTGGAAGCCGAAAACGGCGCGACCGCCGGCAAGTTTGATCTGGCCAAGAGAGCGAAGGCGCTGAATCTGGATGCGATCCACGATACCGTGCATGAGATGGCAAGGGACGAGGCCAGACACGGCAAGGCCTTTGAAGGGCTGCTCAAGCGGTACTTTGGTTAATCAAATAAGAGAAGGATCTGAAGCGCCGGGCTGTGTCCCGGCGCTTTTTTGTACAAAAACCGACCGGCGGCGCCCCCCTGTGAAACGGGGGACGCCGTTTTATGTTATTTTCCCAACTTTTTCATCATTTTCTCTTAGATTTTGCACAACGTCTCCCTTTTCCGACAACGTTTTTTCAAACGGGATTTCATTTATGCTCAAAAACAGGGAAAGATATTTGTGTACATTGTACACAAATTGAGAAAAAATTTCTTGTGATATTTTACTATTGCAAATAAGATTACAAGTTGATAAGATTTAGGCAAGACGGTTACCGTCTTATTTTATCCTGTTTATTAGTATTCTATTCCAATAGAGTATCTAATAAAAATATAAAACAAAAAGGAGAGGATACATCATGAAAAAGCGTGTACTGGCATTGCTGATGACAGCCGCTATGGTTTCCACCATGTTGACCGCCTGCGGCGGCAGCGGATCCACCAGCACAGACACAACCACACCCGCAGCAGATGAGACGACTCCCGCTGCCGAGACCGAAGCGGCTACGCAGGCCCCTGAGGACATCGACTACGGCACCGGCGAGATCATGGTTTGGGTCGCAGAGAACGTGCAGGACTTTACCGAGGATCAGATCGCTGCATTCCAGGAAGCAAACCCTCAGTTTGCCGGCTATACCGTAACGGTTCAGCCCGTAGGCGAAGGCGATGCTGCCAACAACATGCTCACCGACGTAGCAGGCGGCGCTGATATCTATGGTTTCGCACAGGATCAGCTGGCCCGTCTGATCAGCGCAGGCGCGATCGCACCTGTTACCGGTGACTATGCGACCTTTGTAAACGAGCAGAACGATGCAGGCGCAGCTGCGGCGGCTACGGTAGGGGATACCGTTTATGCGTTCCCTATTACCTCCGACAACGGCTACTTCCTGTATTATGACAGCAGCGTTGTAACCGATCCCACTTCTCTGGACGCCATCATCGCGGACTGCGAAGCGGCGAACAAGGGCTTCTACATGGAGATCAACTCCGGCTGGTATCAGCCTGCGTTCTTCTTCGGCGCCGGATGTACTCTGACCTATGAAGCGGATGCGGAAGGCAACTTCACCTCCTGCAATACCGACTATGCTTCCGAGAATGGTCTGGCAGCTCTGAAGGCGATGATCGCACTGCACAAGTCTCCTGCATTCACCAACGGTTCTGATCTTAGCAAAGCTACCAACCCTGGCGCTATCGTAGACGGCACCTGGGATGCGGGCGTAGCACAGGAGAAATTCGGCGACAATTACGCCTGCGCGAAACTGCCTTCCTTCACGGTAGACGGCAAGACCTATCCTCTGGGCGGCTTCGGCGGATTCAAGCTTATCGGCGTGAAGCCTCAGGAAGATGCCAACAAGTATCAGGTTTGCCTGGCTATGGCGCAGTTCCTGTCCAACGAAGAGACGCAGCTGGCTCGTTATGAAGAGGCAGGCTGGGGTCCTTCCAACGTAGCGGCACAGCAGAGCGATGCGGTTAAGGCTGACGAGGCTCTGTCCGCACTGGCTGAGCAGCTGGCCAACACGATCCCTCAGGGTCAGTACCCGAACGACTACTGGTCATTGGCTACTTCCCTGGGCGATTCCATTATCGCCGGCGACTATGACAACGCTTCCGATGACGACCTGATGAAGGTTCTGGAAGAGTTCCAGGCGACCTGTGAGTCTTACGCTCAGTAAAATGGAATATTGACAGTAAGAAACACGGGATTTCTTATTATCATGAATGTGACAGGGGGAAATCTTTTCCCCCTGTTTCATTATAAAAACAAATGTCTGGAGGGGTAAGTAACTATGAGCAAAGACAAAAAGCCCTCCGGTGCGGCGGGGAAGGTAACAGGCTTTTTTAAGTGGCTTGGGGCGGATCTGGCCGACATCGGAACAACATTTACCAAGGGCGACTGGAAAACGAAGGTCTCCTTCCTTATCATGGGTTTCGGCCCGCTGATGAGAAAACAGTTCCTTCGCGGCGCGGCGTTTCTGCTGCTTGAGATTGCCTTTATTTATTACATGGCGGCTTTCGGCATCGGATACCTGAAAGATATCACGACGCTGGGTACGTCGGGGAGAGGGTTTAATCCTGACGGAACCGTATCCTATGGCGACAACAGCTTCCTGATCCTGTTGTTTGGTGTGCTGAGCATTATCCTGATTCTTTTGTTCCTGTATGTGTGGCGCCTTAACGTATACCAGAACAAGATCGGCGAGCAGATGCTCAGGGAAGGCAAAAAGCTTCCCTCCTCCAAGCAGGATTTCATGTCTCTTTTGGATGAAAACTTTGACAAGACCCTGATGGCGCTGCCTATGCTTGGCGTTTTCCTGTTCGTCATGCTGCCGATCATCTTCATGATCTGCGTGGCCTTTACGAACTATGACGCGAATCATCAGGCGCCGGCCAAGCTGTTTACCTGGGTGGGATTTTCCAACTTTGCGAACCTGTTTTCCTTCGGTTCGACAGGCTTTGGCAAAACGTTTGTGTCGGTATTGATCTGGACGTTGGTCTGGGCGTTCTTTGCTACCTTCCTGAACTATTTCCTGGGGATGGCGGTTGCGATCCTGATCAACAAAAAAGGGATCAAGTTCAAAAAGCTGTGGCGTACCATCCTGGTTATGACCATCGCGGTGCCTCAGTTTGTATCCCTTTTGTATGTCGGTAAGATGTTCGCCGCGGACGGCCTGATCAACGGGTACCTGATGAAATGGGGGCTGATCAGTTCCGCCATTCCGTTCTGGGAGAATGCGACGCTGGCGAGGATCCTGGTCATTATTATCAATCTTTGGGTCGGAATTCCGTACGTGATGCTGATCTGTACGGGACTTTTGATGAACATTCCGGAGGATCTTTATGAGAGCGCCAAAATCGACGGCGCCAATCCCATCCAGATGTTCATTAAGATCACACTTCCTTATATGCTGTTTGTAACGGGACCGTTCCTGCTGACGCAGTTTACCGGTAACCTGAACAACTTCAACGTCATCTTCCTGCTGACAACAGGAAAACCGCAGTCCATGAATCTGACGGGCGGCGCGGGGTACACCGACCTGCTGGTGACCTGGCTGTACAAGATGACGCTGGATCAGACCGACTACAAGATGGCGGCAGTCATCGGTATTATGGTCTTCATTGTGACAGCAGTCATTTCGTTGGTAGTATATAACGTCCTACCTTCAGTAAAAGATGAGGAGGGATTCCAATAATGGCGAAAGAACCGAAAGTGCATATGCAGCATAAAAAACTGAGCAACGCAATCGCATACGTCGTATTGATCCTGATCAGCATTATCTGGCTGTTCCCGTTCGTATGTCTGGTATTGCAGAGCTTCCGTTCCTATATCCTGGAGAGTGGCGGTATGGTAAATTATCTGCTGCCCAAGACCTTCTCCCTGGATTCCTATAAGTTCCTTTTCAGTAAGGACTGTCAGTTCTTCAGATGGTATGGCAATACCTTTATCATTGCGTTTTTTGTCACGATCTTTCAGACCATTTTCATTCTGAGCGTGAGTTACGCGCTGTCCAGGATGCGTTTTAAAGGCAGAGAGCTGCTGATGCGTCTCTGGCTCGTTCTGGGCATGTTCCCCGGATTCCTGAGCATGATCTGTCTGTACTTCCTGCTCAAAGAATTCGGCCTGACGCAGGAGGGCGCGATCCCCGGCCTGATCCTGATCGGATTTGCCAGTTCCGGCATGGGCTATTATGTATGTAAGGGATACTTCGATACGATCCCCAAGTCTCTGGACGAGGCGGCCCGGATCGACGGCGCCAACAGGGCGCAGGTATTTACCATCATGCTGATTCCGCTGTCCAAGCCCATCATCATTTATACCGCGCTGGTAGCCTTCATGGCTCCCTGGTGCGATTATATCTTCGCCTCTTACGTGGCCTTCGGTTATTCCGACAGCTACAACGTAGCGGTGGCTTTGAGACGTTGGGTATGGACAAACGACTATCAGGGGTATTTCACAAGATTCTGCGCAGGCGGCGTATTGGTGGCGATTCCCATTACGATTCTGTTCATGTGTCTGCAGAAATACTATGTGGAAGGCGTTACCGGCGGCGCTGTAAAGGGCTGATACGGTTCACAGGAAAAGTCGGCGGTCATTTGGCCGCCGACTTTTTAGGTTAACATAAAACTCCTTGAAGGAGGAAAGGTATGAGAAAGAAAAGATACCGTCTTTTGGCGGCGTTTCTGGTATTTGTGATCCTGTGTGGCTGCAGTGCATGCAAAAGCCGCACGTCTGCGCCGGACGACAATTACAGAAATTACTATGAGATCTTCGTTTACTCCTTTTACGATTCCAATCAGGATGGGATCGGGGACTTAAACGGGGTGACGCAGAAGCTGGATTATATCCGGGATATGGGATTTAACGGAATCTGGCTGATGCCCGTCATGCAGTCTCCCACCTATCATAAATACGATGTGGCGGATTATTATTCCATTGACCGGGAATACGGAACAAACGAGGATTTCCGGAAGCTGTTGAAGGAATGTCACAAAAGAGGGATCCGGGTGCTGATGGATTTTGTAATCAATCATACCTCTTCTCAGAACCGGTGGTTTCTGGACGCCTGCGATTATCTGGAACAGCTTCCTGCAGGAAGCGAGCCGGACGCGTCGGTCTGTCCGTATGTGAATTATTATCATTTTACCAAAGAAAAAAAGGACGGAACCTATTATCCGGTGGGCCAAAGCGGCTGGTATTACGAGGGCTCCTTCTGGTCTGAGATGCCCGATCTGAACCTGGCCGACGAAAGGCTGCGCGCGGATCTGGAGGCGATCGCAAAATACTGGATCGACATGGGAGTGGACGGATTCCGCATGGACGCGGCGCTGCACTTTGAAGAGGGGGATACGGCGTTTAATACCGAAACGCTCCGGTGGCTTTATCGCTATTGCAGGGAACTGAACCCGCAGTTTTATATGGTTTCCGAGGTCTGGGCCAATGAGAACACCATTGCCGATTATTACGCCAGTATGACGCCCAGCATGTTCAATTTTGATGTGGCAGATGCGGAAGGCAAGCTGATCCGGGCGGCCCGGGGTAAGTACAAGGCCGAGATGTTTGTGGAGAGTATGCTCCGTTACCAGACGGATTTCGGACAGGCCAATCCGGATTATATCGACGCGCCCTTCCTCACCAATCATGATATGGGACGGGTTTCCAATGTGCTGATGAAGGATCCCGACGATCTGAAAATGGCCTGCGGCCTGCTCATGACAATGAGCGGAAGCCCGTTTGTTTATTACGGCGAGGAGATCGGCCTGTGCGGTTCCGCAAAGAAGGATGAGGACAAACGGCTGCCCATGATCTGGTCCGACACGGACAAAACGGGACAGACCGTGGGCCCTGTAGACGCCGACCCGGATATCGAGCAGTCTTTTCCCGGCGTCGAACAGCAGCTGGCCGATCCGGATTCCATTCTGAACTATTATAAGAGGGCGCTGCGGCTCAGGAACGAAAATCCGGAGATCGCCCGGGGAATCATCGAGCCGGTGGAGTCGCTGACCCTTGCGCATCAGGCGGCGATCCTCAAAACCTATGGGGAGGACAGGATCGGAATCGTCTATAATACCTCCGACGAAGTCATCGAGGTTGCGCTGGCCGGCAGTGAACTGGAGACGATGTCGGTGCGGGGCTATCTGACGCCGCACGACGATGCCGTCACCTTAAAAAACGGCGTGCTGACCCTGCCCGCCCAGTCGATATGTGTCTTAAAATGATTGCTGAAAAGGAGAAAGAGACATGAGCGAATTTATTCTCAACGTGATCCATCGTCCGGAGATGGTGCCGGAATACTCGGCCACCGTGACGGGACATGGCAAGGAAGAGGATATCGGAAACAAGAAGCTGCTGACGGAATCGTTGGATATTTTTAAGACGCAGCAGCGGTTGGCGCATGAAAACGGCTTAAAAACCACGATCCAGATGACCTATGCGTCGTTGTTCAACGAAGAAGCCATACAGCTTGCCAAGGACGACCATGAAACGTACGGCGACGAAATCGCCCTGTCCCTGCTGGGACTTCCCTGCGAGCAGTTTCGGGAAAAATATAAGACGAAGGACTTCTGTATCTGGATGTTTTCCATGGAAGACAAGAAGCGGATCGTGGACGATGTGTTCGGGAAGTTCTATGAGATTTTCGGATTCTATCCGGAATCTACCGGTTCCTATTATCTGGATGCCGATCTGATTAGCTACATCAAGACCGCCTATCCGTCCGTCAAATGCGCCGTGGCCACCTGCTGGGAGGAAGGGCCCAAAGCCTACCATACCTGCAACAATTCCTGGTATACGCTCTTTGACGGCGGCCCGTGGGCGCCGTGGATCCCGTCGAAGCAAAACACCCACGCACCGGCGGCCAACCGGGAGGAGGACAGCGGCATCGTGGCGATCCCGCATCTTTCCCGGGATCTGCTGGCCTGTTACGACGGAAACGGTTCCAATTTCGGCACGCATCCGCAGAATGTTCTGCGCGGCATGATCTACGACTCCAAGACCTGGGAATATCCGTATTTGTATAACCTGATCGATCAGTACCGGGCGCAGGAAAAATATAACAACGGCTACGCCTACAACATGATGTTCGTAGGTCCCGGCTGGATGAACAAGATGGGCCGCTGGGAGGCGCCGTATGAACTTCTGGAGAAATCCTATTCCGACGGATGCAAATATTACGGTCAGCTAAAGCGCGAGGGCAAGCTGATCGATATGACCATGTCCGAATTCGCGGATTACTACCGGCAGAAAAAGAGCTATACGGAGCCGGAGTGCGCGCTGTGGCGGGATATTCTTTACGGATCCGACAAACAGCTGTTCTGGTATACGGATCCGTATATGCGCGTAGGCGTCAATATGGATCAGGGCGGCGCCATCGTGGATCTGCGGCCTTACGCGGCGAAGCTGCGCTGGGAGGTGGGGATCGGCACAAAGCATGTGCAGGACGCTTCCTATCCGTTTTTGATCCAGGAGAAATACCGCGCCGGGTATTTTACCCACTATGCCGGAGAAGGAACCGTCCGCAGCGCCAAGCTGTGCTATCAGGGAGAAGAAGTGGATCTGTGTCTGTGCCGGACAAAGGCGCATTTCTCCCGGGAAGGCAATACCCGCGTGCTGACCCTGGATCCGGTGACCATTGAATTTTCGGATCTGACGGTACAGCTGCAGACGAAGGAATTCTTCGAGGAGGGTTCCGGTTCGGTGAAGATAGAGCGGACCATCCTTTCCATGAGCGATCCTGCGGCAGAGGTGGAGTTAAACGAGTACATGGTTGCCTGTTACGGGACCACCGAGTATCCCGAGGATATGACCGGCATTTTGCTGACCTGCGAGGGAGAGACCAAAAAGAGCATTGTCTACGAGTACAAGTGCAGGGAAGAAAGCCTGGCGGACGCCAGCGTCGTATCGGCGGTGGTGCCGCCCATTGAGACGAAGGTTTCCATGACCCAGACCGGCGGCGGAACGGGATATGTCCGGGAAGGGTATGCGTTTTCTCCGATGTTTACGCTGGGATTCAAAAAGAAGGTTACGGATAAGGAGGTGTACGCCACATGGCTCAATCTGGAAAGGGCAAATTAAATTACCGGTGTCCGTCCTGCTTTATGCGGGATCTGGATATCGACATGTTTTACGATAAGGAAAAGGGAGAATATTATTGCCTGCGCTGCCAGTTTACGGGAACGGAGGAAGAGGTTTTAGCCGGCAATGAAATGGTGCGTACCAAGTATAAGGCGATGCGGAAACGGTTTACAAAATTTGACTTTGACTGAAAAGGCGGAAGACTGATATGGACTTTGTAAAGGGAATGGACGTTTCCACCATGATCGAGCTGGAACGTCTGCATGCCAGATACTACGACGGCGGGCAGGAGAATACGCTGTTGGCCATTTTGAAAAAATACGGCGTGAATATGATTCGGGTCCGTCTCTGGAACGATCCGTACTCCGAGATGGGTGAGTCCTACGGCGCCGGCGGAAATGATTTTCCCACCAGCCTGGAGATTGCCAGAAGAGCCACGCAGGAAGGGATGGAAGTGCTGCTGGATTTTCATTACAGCGATTTCTGGACGGATCCCCAAAAGCAGTTTAAGCCCAAAGCGTGGCGGAACCTGAGCGTGGAGGGACTGGAACGGGCGGTATATGAATATACCCGCGATACCGTCGCCGCCTTTTTGGAAAACGGCGTGAACCTGACGATGGTTCAGGTGGGCAACGAGCTGACCTTCGGCCTTCTGTGGCCGGAGGGGAAAACGCCCCATTACGACAACATCGCCCGGTTTGTAAACGCCGGGATCCGCGGCGTAAGAGACGGGGCCGGACAAAAGGACATCCGCGTGATGCTCCATCTGGACAACGGCGGCAACAACGCGCTTTACCGTACCTGGTTTGACGAATTCACAAAACGGGGAGAGGATTTCGACCTCATCGGATTGTCCTATTATCCGCTCTGGCACGGCAAAATGGGACAGCTTCAGGCGAATATGGAGGATATCGCAAAGCGTTTCGATAAGGATCTGATCGTTGTGGAAACCTCGGCGGGCTTTTCCATGGAAGATTACAGCGCGTATGAAAAGCTTTCTCCCAAGGAGAGAAAAGGCTATGCCTCCAGGCCGCCGCTGACCGAAACGGTGGAATATCCGCTGACCAGACAGGGACAGTCGGATTTTATCCGGGATCTGATCCGGGTCATCCGGGGGATCGAAAACGGACGCGGCAAAGGATTCTTCTGGTGGGAGCCGGCCTGGATCCCGGTGCCCGGAAGCGGCTGGGCGACGCCCGCCTCCCTGCGTTACATGAACGATCCGGGCCCCTGCGGAAACGAATGGGCCAACCAGGCGCTCTTCGATTATGAAGGAAACGCGCTGCCGGCCCTGGAACAAATTCGGGAAGGATAAAAAACAGAACGGTTTATTCGGTCAGTGACCGGTTCAGGTAGGCCTCCTGTTCCGGCGTCAGGACGTCGATGTGTTTGCCCAGGAACGCGAGCTTTCGGGCGGCGACGTCCTGATCCACGGACCGGGGCACGTCGATCAGCTTTTCTTTGAGCGTATCGCCGTGCTCCACCAGATATTTGGCGGAAAGCGCCTGGATCGCAAAGCTCATGTCCATGATCTCCGCCGGATGTCCGTCGCCGCAGGCCAGATTGACCAGACGGCCCTCGCCCAGCACAAAGATCCACTGTCCGGCGGGGAGCCGGTATCCCATAATATTGCGCCGCATCTCTTTGGTCTCCACCGCGATCTGCCGAAGGCGCGCCATGTCGATCTCGCAGTCGAAATGCCCGGCGTTGCTTAGAATCGCGCCGTCTTTCATCACCGCAAAATCTTCTTCGTCGATCACCTTGTCGCAGCCTGTTACGGTGACAAAAAAATCTCCTCTCTTAGCCGCTTCCTTCATGGGCATCACTTCAAACCCATCCATTACGGCCTCGATGGCCCGAACCGGATCGATCTCGGTCACGATGACCTTGGCGCCCAGCCCCTTGGCGCGCATGGATACGCCCTTGCCGCACCAGCCGTAACCGGCCACCACCACGGTTTTGCCGGCCACGATCAGATTCGTGGTCCGCATGATGCCGTCCCAGACGGATTGCCCCGTGCCGTACCGGTTGTCAAAAAAGTGCTTACAGTCCGCGTTGTTGACACGGATCATGGGAAAGCGCAGCTGTCCGGCCCGGTTCATGGCCTCCAGACGGATGATGCCGGTGGTGGTCTCCTCGCAGCCGCCGATGATATCGGGGATCAGGTGCTGCATCTTCGTATGAATCATGTGAACCAGGTCTCCGCCGTCGTCAATGATCAGATTGGGCCCGCCTGCCAGAGCCGCCCGGATATGCTGTTGATATTCCTCCGGGGTGGCGCCGTACCAGGCATGCACCTCCAGCCCCGCCGCCGCCAGCGCCGCGGCCACGTCGTCCTGGGTGGAAAGGGGGTTGGAACCGGTCACAAACATGGTGGCGCCTCCCGCGGCCAGCACCTTGCAAAGATATGCGGTCTTTGCCTCCAGGTGCACGGAAAGCGTGATCTTTTTCCCCAAAAAGGGTTTGGTTTTGGTAAACTCCTCTTCCAGCGTACGCAAAAGGTCGCAGTTCCTTTTGACCCATTCAATCTTCTGCTCGCCGGATCCGGCCAGACGGATGTCTCTGATTTCGCTGCTCATACGTTTTCCTCCTGCCGCCGCGCTGCCGACGCCGCGTCTTATTTTTCATTTCACGCAACATGGTATCAAATGCCGGCTTTTTTTGCAATATTTTCTCTCCGGAAAGGGAAGAAAAAATAGAAGAAGGAAAGGATATATGATAGAATAAGTAAAGAGAAAATCCAAAAGGAGGAGTCAAAATGTGCACAGCAGCCATTTATCAAACAAAAGACCGGTATTTCGGACGCAGTCTGGACTATGATTTTTCCTATCAGGAAACCGTGACGATTATGCCCCGGAATTTTCCGCTGCATTTTCGCAAGGCGCCGGCGGGGAAAAATCGCTACGCCATGATCGGGATGGCGTTTGTTCTGGAGGACTATCCGCTTTATTATGACGCCATCAACGAAAAGGGACTGGGGATGGCGGGGTTGAACTTCCCGGAGCATGCGGACTATAAGCCGTATCAGGAGGGGCTTTATAATGTGGCGCCCTTTGAGTTTATTCCGTGGATTTTGAGCCAGTGCGCCGACCTGCAGGAGGCCAGGGCGCTCCTTTCGCGTCTCAATCTGGTGCAGATTCCGTTTAGTGAAAAGATGCCCTTATCGCCGCTGCACTGGATCATTTCCGACGGCGTGCGCTCCCTGACCGTGGAGTCTGTCAAAGAGGGGCTTAAGATCTACGATAACCCGGTGGGGATTTTGACCAACAATCCTCCGTTTGATATGCAGATGTATTTCCTGAATAATTATATGGCGCTGAGCGCGGACCCGCCCGCGGATCTTTTTTCAAAGGATTTAAAGCTGCACGCCTACAGCAGAGGGATGGGCGCGCTGGGACTGCCCGGAGACCTTTCTTCCGCCTCCCGTTTTGTCAAGGCGGCCTTTACAAAGCTGAATTCCGTTTCCGGGGATTCGGAGTCGGAAAGCATCAGTCAGTTTTTCCATATCCTCGGTTCGGTGACGCAGCAGAGGGGATGCGTCCACATGGGAGACGGAAAATATGAGATCACCATTTATACTTCCTGCTGCAATCTGGATAAAGGCATTTACTACTACACCACGTATGAAAACAGTCAGATTACGGGCGTAAATCTGCATCATGAGGACCTGGACGGAGAGACGCTGATCTCCTATCCGCTGATCGAAGGCCAGCAGATTTGTATGCAGAACTGATAAAAAGGCGGATGAGAAAGAGATGGAAACAGAAAACGGATTTCGGAAAATGAGACGGAACCGGCAGCAGCTGTCCGAGGCGGCGTGTGAGGAGATTTTAAAAAGAAATACCGCCGGGACGCTGGCCGTGTCGGGGGATATGGGCTATCCGTATGCCGTGCCCCTCAGTTATGTATACGAGGCGGGGAAGCTGTATTTTCACTGCGCCAAAAGCGGACATAAGCTGGACGCCATTCGCTGCTGCGACAAGGTTTCCTTTTGCGTCATTGATCAGGATCAGGTGGTGGCAAAAGAGTATACCACCTATTACCGCAGCGTGATCCTGTTCGGCCGCGCGCGGATTTTGGAGGAGGAAGAAAAGATCCGCTCTGCCATTCGGAAACTCGCCGATCGGTATGCGCCGCAGGAAAGCCCGGCCCATCGGGACGCCGTCATAGAGGACGCGCTTTTCCGGCTGTGCGTCGTAGAGGTGACAATCGAGCAGATCAGCGGGAAAGAGGCGCGGGAACTAAGCCAATAGAACCCATATCCGCCAGCAGCAGATTTGCCAGATATTCTGCGGCCGGCCGGATCGCCCGTTCGTCGACGCAAAACGCCGGATGGTGGATCTGGGGGCCTACGCCGGTGCCGATTTTGAAATAGCATCCCGGAATCTCTTTTCCCACCGCAGCCGGGTCTTCATAATAGGAAAAATCGTCTCCGCCCATGGAAGGGGCCTGGGGCGCGGTTTTTTGCCGGGTTTTTTTGGCGATTGTTTCACACAGCGCCGCCATGCGGCCGTCGTTGTGCGTCGCCGGGGGGCCCGGGATCCATTCCGTCTGCGCGCTGACGCCGTATGCGGCCGCCGTTTTGTCCGCAATCTCACGGACCCTTGTTTCATACAGCAGGCGGTCTTTCGGTTCCATGGTGCGGACGGTTCCTTCCAGAAGGGCGTCGGGCGAAATCACATTCCAGGCAGCGCCCGCCTGTACTCTGGTCACGCTCAGCAGCGCCGGATGGAAAGCGTTGATATTGCGGCTGACAATCGTCTGCAATCCCTGTATGATGGCCGCTGCCGCAGGGATCGGGTCTTTTCCCTCATCGGGGTGGGCGCCGTGGCACCCTACGCCGTGAAGACGGATGATAAAATGATCCACGGCGGCCGTCACATAGCCTTCCCCGACGGCGATTACGCCCGCCTCCTGAGACGGATCGGCATGGAAGCCCCATATCCGGTCCACATCGCACATTACATGGGCGTCGATGATCTTTCGGGCGCCGTGGGATTCTTCTTCGCCGGGCTGGAAGATCACCTTCACTGTGCCGCCAAAGTCCGCCCTCTGATTTTGCAGCAGGATGGCGGCGCCGATTCCCGCCGTAATATGAAAATCATGACCGCAGGCGTGCATGACGCCGGGGTTTTTGGAGGCGTAGGGAAGATGCGTTTCTTCCTGAATCGCCAGGGCGTCGATATCGCAGCGCAGCGCTGCGGTTCTGCGGTCGCCGCCGGGTTTGGTTCCCCGGATGACCGCCACCAGACCGGTATCCAGCGGATAGGGCATAAGCTCGATGTTTGCTTTTGTCAGAAGCGCCCGTATTTTCGCCGTTGTCTCTTTTTCCGCATAGGAAAGCTCCGGATGACTGTGAAACCATTCAAACTGTCGGATCAGGTCGGATTCCCATTGCCCGTTTTTTGCTGATAAATCCATTTTTTCTCCTTTTCCTTATTTTCCCCCATTGGGATCCAGCGCATCCCGAAGCGCATCGCCGATAAAATTGATCGCGATGACAATACAGATGATAATAAGGCCGGGCGGAAGCCAAAGCCACGGCTGTGTGGTGAGTACGGTGAGGGACTGCGCGCCGTTTAACATATTTCCCAGACTTGCCGTAGGCGGCTGTACGCCCTGTCCCAGAAAGCTCAGCGCCGCCTCGTCCAGAATTGATAACGCCAGAACGGAAGTGGCATACACCAGGATCGGCGCCACGGTATTGGGCAGAATCTCCGAAAAAAGAATGTGCCGCAGCGGCATGCCCGCCACAAGGCTGCCCTTGACAAAGTTGGTTTCGCGAAGCCCCAGGACGTTGCCCCGCACCAGTCTTGCGATTCCCGGCCAGTCCACAAAGCCGAGGATCAGGATAATGCTGACCAGTCCCGGCCGGAAGATGGCGGCTGCCACCAAAACCAGCAGGATATAGGGGAAGGACATGACCATGTCGGTAAAGCGCATGATGATCATATCCGCCGCGCCGCCAAAATAGCCCGCAATCAGCCCGAGCAGCACGCCGATGGCCGTGGAGATGGCCGTTGCCATGACGCCCACCAGAAGGGAGATCCGGGTGGCGTATAAGAGGCGGCTGAGCATGTCTCTGCCGATCTGGTCCGTACCAAGCCAGAAGCTGCCGGAGGGCGGCTGCGCGAAGGGCCCGGCAATGTCCTGGGGATCATAGGGCGCGATTATAGGGGCAAGCAGCGCGGCGCTCACGATGACGCCAAGCACGATCAGGCTTACCGCCGCCAGCCGGTGATGCACAAATCGGCGGAACACCAGCCGCAGATAGCTTTCGTCTGCCGGGTGGCGCGCGGGCTTATGTTTCTTTTTTTCAGAGAGGGTATCTTTTTTCAACGGTTCTTTCTCCTAGTCCAGTTGAATCGTGGGATCGGCAAACGCGTACAAAATATCCGTGACCAGATTCCCGATCAGCACTACGACGGCGGACAACAGACATACGCCCATGATCACGGGATAGTCCCGGCTGCTGATCGCGCTCATGGTCATCAGCCCAAGCCCCGGCCAGGAAAAGATCTGTTCCACGATCACCGCGCCGCCAAACAGCACCGGGATTTCCATGCCGATCACCGTGATAATGGGGATCAGCGCGTTGCGCAGGGCGTGTTTATAGATCACCTTGAAACGTCCGATTCCCTTGGCTTTTGCCGTCCGCAGGTAATCCTGGTGCAAAATTTCCAGCACCGCGCTTCTGATGTAACGGATATTGCTGCCTGCCATGGAAAAGGAAAGCACCATCACGGGCATGACCATGTGCCGGGCGACATCCGCCGCGCCGCCTGCCGTTCCCAGCGTGGTCATACCGCCGGAGGGCAGCCATCCCAGCCGGACGGTAAACAGGTCGATCAGCAGAAGCGACAGAAAAAATCCCGGTACGCTGCTGCCCAGAAAAGAAACGGTGACCACGGCGTAATCCCCTTTGGAATACTGGTGTATGGCGCTGTAGATTCCGGCGGGAACCGCCAGGAACAGGCTTACGAGCAGCGATACGCCCATAAGCAGGAGCGTGGGCCCGATATGCCGGCCGATGAGAGAGCTGACCGACTGAAAGGATTTGATGGAATAGCCCAGGTTACCGTGCAGCAGTTGTTTCAGCCAGAGAAAATACTGCACCCAGACGGGCTGATCCAGGCCCAGGGCGATCTCTTTTGCCTCGATGGCCGCTTCGGATACGCGGGGGCCCTGGAGCATGGCCAACGGACTGCCGGCCATGCACATAATCGCATAGTCGATCACCGTAATGCCGATCAGGACGGGGATCGCAATCAGAATTCTTTTCAGGATATATTTTCCCATTCGCTCAGGCTCCCTTCCTGTCCGTACGGACATGCGGTATCATGCGAAAACGCGCTCTGTTTTGCCGGGTCGGAGCACACCTTTTGCAGCGGCGGCCTGGTATTTTTGCATTGGGGGCGCGCCCAGGGACAGCGGGGATGAAAGCGGCATCCGTCAGGCGGGGCGGCGCTGCTGCCGATCTCTCCCTGCAAAAGCTGACGCGGCCGGTTCTTTTCCGCCGGATCGGGGATTGGCACGGCGTCCAAAAGCGCCTTTGTATAGGGGTGGGCGGGGTGGGCGAAAAGCTCCTGCGCATCCCCGTATTCCACGATCCCGCCAAGATACATGACCGCGATCCGTTGGCTGACGTAGCTGACCGCGCCGAGGCCGTGTCCGATAAAAAGCAGCGTAAGCTTCAGCTCTGCCTGCAATTCCTTTAAAAGGTTGAGGATCTGCGCCTGGATCGACACGTCCAGCGCGCTGACCGGTTCGTCGCAGACAATGAATTCCGGATGCAGGGAAAGCGCCCGGGCAATGCCGATCCGCTGCCGCTGTCCGCCGGAAAATTCATGCGGATATTTTCCCAGAACCGTCTCCGGAAGCCCGACCATGTCCAGCAGCCGGCGAAGATCCCGATGGATCGTATCCCGGCGCGAGATTTCGTGGTACAGCATCGGCTGCGCCAGGATTTCATAGATCTGTTTTCGGGGATTCAGGGACGAATAGGGATCCTGGAAGATCATCTGCAGCCGCGTCCGGATCCGGCGCATTTCCTTTGGATTTTTCCGGAGCGTGGAAAGATCGCGGCCCTGATAGAAGATCCTGCCTTCCGTCGGCTCCTCCAGTCCCACTAACAGCCTGCCGATGGTGGATTTCCCGCAGCCCGATTCCCCCACCAGTCCCAGCGTCTCACCGCGCATCATGGAAAAGCTGACGTCGTCCACCGCCCGGACCCATCCTACCGTATGCGGAAGGATCCCTCCTTTTACCGGGTAATATTTTTTTAAATTCCGGATCTCAATGAGAGGAATATTCTGCGTATCCTGCATGGTGTGTCTCCTTTATGCCGGACTGTTTGCCGCAGCCGCGCATCTGACCGTGTGTCCGGCGCTTAAGGCATACAGCTTCTGCGGGGCGCTGCAGGCGTCTGTACGGTACGGGCAGCGGTCCGCAAACCGGCATCCGGTGATTTTGTCGTATCGTTCCGGCACAATGCCCGAAATGGCCTGCAGTTTTCTCCTGTCCCTGTCCCGGATGGTGGGGACGGTATTTAAAAGGGCCCGGGTGTAGGGATGCTTCGGTTGTGCGAAAAGCCGGTCTGCAGGAGCATCCTCGATGATCTGCCCCGCATACATGACCAGAACCCGGTCCGCCATATTGGCTACCAGGCCGATGTCGTGGGTGATCAGGATCATGGACATGTTCCTGTCCTGCCGCAGTTTTTTGAGCAGCTCCATAATCTGCGCCTGGATCGTCACGTCCAGCGCCGTGGTCGGTTCGTCTGCAATCAGCAGCCTGGGGTTGCAGGAAAGCGCGATGGCGATCATGATCCGCTGCCGCATCCCGCCGGAAAGTGTATGCGGATATTTCTTCATGGTTTCCTTAGCGTCCGGCATCCCCACCTGCGAAAGCAGCCCAAGGGCCCTTTCCTTTGCCTCTTTTTTGGAAAGGCCCGTATGGGCGCGGATGCTTTCCGTAATCTGGTTTCCCACGGTAAATACGGGGTTGAGCGACGTGAGAGGATCCTGGAAAATCATCGTCAGTTCGTTTCCGCGAATCCGGTCCAGCTCTGCCTGCGGCATCCGCAAAAGATCTTTGCCTTCAAAGAAGACAGAGCCGTCGATGACAGCCCCGCCTTTTCCCAACAGTCCCATCAGGGACAGCGATGTAACGCTTTTTCCGCAGCCCGATTCGCCCACAAGGCAGACCACCTCGCCCTGATCCACATAAAAGGAAACATGGTCAACGCTGATACTGGCTCCCTGCTCCTGCGCAAAGGCGGCGGTCAGATTTTGCACTTCCAATAAATGGGACATCAATCCCTCCTGTCTGCAGACCCTTCCTCTGTCACATCCCAGTTCTGCACGTCGTTAAAGAATCCGTATACGCTGGGTTCTGCGCCGATCACGCGGTCGTTTACCGCACCCTGGGCGCTGATGATATAAACGGAGAACATGGGGACGTCCTCCTGCATTTTTTGGTCCACAATCGAATAGAGACGGCTGATTTCATCCGGATCGCTGGTCTGCTGCGTTTTTTCCAAAGCCGCCGTGACCTCGTCGTCGCTGTATCCGGTCCAGCTTCCTTCGCCGCCCAGCAGCCATGTCACGTCCGGATAGGGGTCCACCGGGGCGTAGGTATACTGTACCGCCATAATATCATAGTCCGTGGTGCCGGCGATGGTCATGAGCGTAGCAAGATCCACCGTTGTGATTTCCACGTTGATTCCCACCGCTGCCCACTGCGCGGCAATGACCTGTACGCCGTTGACAAAGGTGCTGTCGCCGGAATTTACATAGAAACGAAGCGTCCGGGAACTATCCCATCCGGCCTCCTCTAAAAGCTCCCTGGCCCGATCCGGATCGTAGGGAATCGACTGTATGGACGGGTCAAAGAACGGGCTGGCGGAGGATAAAAAGCCGTCCACCACTTCGCCGTGCCCTTTCAGCAGCTGATCCACCAGCTGCTGTCTGTCTATGGCATAGACAAGCGCCTGACGCACCCTCTTATCGGGAAGGTTTGCCGTCTGGATAAAGGCGGACTGATTCGTAATGGGAGAACCGTAGACGACCTTTACATGATCCAGCGCTTCGATGCTTTCGTAATCCTCCTGCGGAATCGCCGTCATGGTGTGGTGGGTAATGTCGATCTCGCCCGACTGAAGCCCGGCGTAGATCTGGCTCCCGTCCACCACCCGGATATTGAGCCGGTCGATCTTGGGCGCGCCCTTCCAGTAGTTTTGGTTCGCCGTATAGGAAACGTAATGATCCAGATCGTAGTCGGTGAGAAAATAGGGGCCGCTGATCACGTCGGGATGGTTGAACCAGTCGTTGGAGGTCAGTTCCTCCTCGCTGAAGTTTTCAATGACATGCTTCGGCAGGATATGCAGGTACCGTGCATAGCTGTTTTGGAAGGTGGTCAGCGCCATGGGGCTTTTGGCGGTAAACTGCACCGTCTTGTCATCCAGCGCGGTCACACCCTCTATGGACGTGGCGCCCTCTTCTACAAAGCCGGTTTCATCGTCCGTCCCGACAAACGCATATAAGAGCAGCGTGGTATTGCCCACCACCGGGCTTGCATAGCGAAGCACCGAATATTCCACGTCCGCGGCGGTCACCGGCGTACCGTCGGACCATGTGGCGTCATCGTCGATATGTACGATAAAGTGAAGGTTGTCCTCCGTGGTGATGGAATCCGCCAGCATACCCTGGAAATTCAGATCCTTATCCAGCTCCATCAGCGGCAGAAAAATAAGATCCATGGCGTATTTGTTGATTTCCGTCTGGTCGATGGAAAACGGATTGATGCCGCCAAGACTGTCCGTCACGCCGATATTGAGAATTTTTTCTCCCTCTGCGGCGGCGGGAAGAAGATCGCTGTCCTGCGCGGTGTCGGAATCCGCGGGCAAAGAAGCGCTTACGTCGTCTGCAGATTCACAGGCCGCTGCAGTCAAAGTCAGCGCAAGGATCAGCAGCAGGCTCAGTATTTTTTGTTTCATTGTTTTCATGTCTGTTCCTCCGTTTTGCCGGCGCATCCGGGAGCCGTCGGCAGGATTTTAATACCTATTTATCATATAGGTTTATGTGGAATTATACTTTCCTTTTGGGAGAATGTCAACCGTATTTCACACAAAGCGGCCCAAATCTTGACAAAAGAAGGACGGCGCGGTATATTTTATCGCAAATAAAACGGATCAGGCAAGTTCCATAAAGGAAAAAACCATGAAAAATTTACTGAACTATCAATCCAGCGAGTATGATTGCGGGCCCACGTCCCTGACAAACGCCATTCGTTATCTTTTTGAACGGGAGATGATCGATCCCGATATCATCAAGTATATCATGCTTTACTGTATGGACACCTATAATGAGAAAGGGGAAAGCGGCAAGCATGGGACTTCCGCCTCCGCCATGATGTTTTTAAGCAGCTGGCTCAATCAGTTCGGGCAGGTGAAGCATTTCCCGATCCAATGTGAATTTCTGGCCGGTGAGGACGTCTATCTGTCCAAAACCAGCCGGATCGTAGCCGCCCTGCAGCAGGGCGGCGCCGTGGTCCTGCGGCTGTTTTTGGAGGTGGGCCATTATGTCCTTCTTACCGGCATCCGGGAGGACGAGGTCTTTTTATTCGATCCCTATTATGAGGAAACGGACGATCCGAAGCTGGATGCGCAGTTTCGGGAAGAGGGGATCGCTTTTGTGTCTGACCAGCCAAAGCGCGCCAACCGGATCATATCCCTGCAGCGTCTGAACCGCCGGTCCAAAGGCTTTTATGAAATGGGGCCGTATGAGACCCGGGAGGCGCTGATCCTTTTTAACCGTCAGACGCGTCTGCTTCCGGAGAAGACCATCGATTATATTATTTAGGAAGGCAGGGCGAAAGCGTTTTCTGCATCCAGATGTGAGGGCAGCCCTCCTCATCGTCCGGGTCGCCAAACGCAGAGAACCCCAGTTTCTGATAAAAAGAGCCGGCCCGGCATTGCGCGTGTAAAAGGATGCGGGTTCCGCCGTTTTGCCGGACATATTTTTCCGCTTCCAAAACGAGGACAGAGCCGATCTGCCTGCCGCGATACGCCTTTCGCACGGCGAGCCTTCCCAGTACAAAAGCGTTTTGTTCCGCATCCCAAAAGACCCGGCAGGTGGCCACGGGCAAATTCTCATCCTCGAAAACCACAAAATGCACGGCGGTTTCGTCGATTGTGTCAAATTCTTCACAAAATCCCTGCTCGCATACAAATACGGTGCTGCGGATTTCCTTCGCGGCATCGGGAATTTCCCGGTAGATTTGCGTTTTCATTTCGCCTGCTCCTTTGACGGGTTTTTGTTTTGCTCATTATACTCTATCTTTCCGGGTTTATCAACCGTGACAGAGACGCTGCGTATGTGTCAAGTATTCATTGGCACTTTTCCGGTTTTTCTTTATGAGTCTTCTTTCGGTTTTAAAAAAACGCTGTC